>NZ_JAGIQD010000002.1:0-305945 GCF_017815045.1 Burkholderia sp. CpTa8-5 | reverse complement strand
TGTTCGAACGTCGACGCCTGTGCGGCGAGATCGCGCGTCGTTTGCGCGAGTGCGTCGCAGATTTCCTGCTGACGGCCGGCGCTGTGCACGCCTGCGCGCTGCCATTCTTCGCCGAGCTTTGCGGCCATCGCGGCGAGCGAATCGTTCCATGCCGACAGACGTTCTTCGTCGCGTGCCGCCAGTTGCGATTGCAGGCCCGTATGCGAATCGCGAATCGTCGACAGCAAATCGTTCGAGCGTTGTTCGAACGTCGACGCCTGTGCGGCGAGATCGCGCGTCGTTTGCGCGAGTGCGTCGCAGATTTCCTGCTGACGGCCCGCGCTGTGCACGCCTGCGCGCTGCCATTCTTCGCCGAGCTTTTCGGCCATCACGGCGAGCGAATCGTTCCATGCCGACAGACGTTCTTCGTCACGTGCGGCCAGTTGCGATTGCAGACCGGTGTGCGACTCGCGAATCGTCGACAGCAGGTCGTTCGAGCGTTGTTCGAACGTCGACGCCTGTGCAGCAAGGTCACGCGTCGTTTGTGCAAGCGCGTCGCAGATTTCCTGCTGACGGCCCGCGCTATGCGCGCCCGCACGCTGCCATTCTTCGCCGAGCTTCGCGGCCATCGCAGCCAGCGAATCGTTCCACGCGGACAGACGTTCTTCGTCACGTGCCGCCAGTTGCGATTGCAAGCCGGCATGCGACTCCTGCATCGCGGCGAGCGTCGCGGCCGAATGGCGTTCGAACGTCGCGGCGGCCTCACCCAGCGCGCGCGCATGCTGGCCGGCCAGCGTCTCGCCGACCTGCTCCTGGCGCGCCAGCGCGTCGCGCCATGCGTCCGACAGGCGGCCTTCGGTCGATTCGAGACGCATCGCGACGCCGTCGAGCAGATCCGACGAACGCTGTGCGAACGTGTCGGTGAACTGGCCGAGCGTCGTCTGCAACTGCTGCGCGACGGCGTTGCCCGCCTGACGTTGTTCGTCGATCGCACGGTTCCAGACAGCCGTCACGTGGCCGGTGGTCTTCTCGAAGCCTTCGGTCAGCCCGTCGAGCTGGCGCTGCACCGCGCCCGTCACGGTATCGCGCAGCGCGGCCATCTCCTGCGCGAGCCCCGTCATCGTCGCGGCGACGACCGGCTGCAACGCGGCGCCGGCCACCCGCGCGCTTTCGGCGGCGCTTTCCTTCAGCGCGTCGCCGACGTTCGACGCCAAGCCCGCATAGGCACGCTCGGTTCGGTCAAAAAACGCCTGCTGGCTTTCGAGCTGACGATCGTGCAACGCGACGCTGCGCGCCTCGAGCGTCGTCATCATCGTCTGCAACCGGTCGACCAGCGCCGGCATCACGTCGGCCTGGCGCTGCAGCAGCCGGAACGATTCGTCGCGCTGATGTGCGGACGAATGCACGCGCAGCGTCGTCGCGATCTTCGCGTCGAGCTGCTGGGCCGCGTCGATCCGTTCGCGGCGCACGAGCGCGGACAACAGCCCGAGCATCGCGGACGTCGCGACGCCGGCGATCGACGTGCCGAATGCAAACCCGAGCCCCTTCACCGGCGCGATCAGCGACGCGCGGATCGCATCGAGATCGGTCGCGCTTTCGAGCGCGGCGCCCGTGCCCTTCAGCGTGACGACCATCCCGAGCAGCGTGCCGAGCATGCCGAGCAGCACCAGCAGGCCGACGAGGTAAGGCGTGAGCGCCGGCCCCGGCAGCGCGACGCGCGCGCCTTCGACCCGTGCGCGCACCGCGCCGCGCAGGCCCGGATGCAGCGTGTCGAGCCACGTGTCGAGCTTCGCCGGCGGCTCGGTCAGACCGGCCACCGCGCGCGACAGCGTGGCGGTCGCCTGCCGGAAGCGCAGCAGCTCCCATGCGCCGGCGACGTAGCACGCGCCGATCAGCAGCGTGACGGCCGCCGCCAGCGGGTTCGACGCGACATAGCCGGCACCGATCCAGCCCACTGCGAGCAGACCGGCGACGAAGACAACGAGATCAAGGCGAATTCTGGACATAGCGTGTTGATTAGCAGGTGCGAAGGGCCGCGAGCAGCCCGTCTACCGTTTGAAACCGGACTTCGAGTTCGGCAAGCAGGATGCTTTGCATCTCGTCGCGAAACGTATCGAGCCATGCGCCGGGCACGATCGCCGCGACGGTCGGGGTGTCGGCCACCGCGCCTTCATCGGCCGGAGCGGACGCGTCGGCGGCGTCGGGCGCAGCGGGGGCCGCGGCCACGGCGTCAGCCTCGGCCAGCGCCTGCCGCTCCGCGTCGCGCAGCCGCGCGAAGCGCGTGCCGAGCAGCGCGGGCACGGCCGACAGCAGGCTGCGCTCGCGCGCGCCGAGCACGCGCTCCATGATCGTGTCGAGCGTCGCGAGCCGCGCCATTCCGGACGAGCGCGCGGCGAGCGCGACCCGCAGGCGGCCGCGCAATTGGCCGATCGCCGTTTCCATGTCCTGCTGCAGGGTCAGATACCGTTGGCGAAAGTCCGCGAAATCGGCCGTGTCGGCGGCCGGCGGCGGCAAGTCGCCGGGCCGGCGCCGCGCCCGCGGCCGGTTGGTGGCCGTGATCGCCTGCGCGAGGTCGTGGCGCACGCGCGCGCAGTCGCGCTCGGCGTCGTAGCCGCGCACGCCGGCCGCGACGCCCGGCGGGCTCGCATTCAGCGCGGACGACAGCGTGATCGCGTCGGTCCAGCCGAGCCACTGGCTCAGCCGGTCGGACAGCGTCTGCCGGGATTCCGCGACGTCGGCATCGGCCAGGCGCGCGAGCAGCCGGACGAGCGTCGGACCGCTCAACGCCGGGCGCGGAGATGCTTGCACCATGCTGCAAACCGTCAAAAAAGGCAGCAGTTTACACGTCGTCGGACGCTCGACCGCCAGAATCGGGGAAGCGGCGCGGTTCGGCGTGCTGGGCGACACACGGGAACGCCCGTGGGGCAAGGCTCGGCGGGCGGTGGTGAGGGCGAGAAACACGGTCGGCGGCGGCCGGCGAGCGGCCGCGCCATCGGGAAGTCATGCGTTGTGTGTGGCGTGCCAGCCCGGCATGAATGATGAACGGGCCGAGCCGCCGCGACGGGTGCGGGCGTTCCGCAAGCCACGCGTGACCATGGCCTAACGATGAATCGGTAATCTTGGAATTCGGGATGCCGACGCGCGCCGGGGCGAGCGGCCCGGGCGGGCCGGCCGATTCCCGCCGCTAACCGGCGCCGGCCATGGCCGGTCGCCGCCACGTGCCGATAAAGAAGCGTTCAGATCCCCGCTTTCGGCGCATTCAGGATCAGCCGCAGCCCGAGCAGCGTGATCGCGCCGGCCGCGATGCGATCGACCCATTTCTTCGCGCGCAGGTAGAGTTCGCGCGGCCGGCGCGTCGAGAAGCACAGCGCGACGAGCGTGTACCAGCCGAATTCGACCGCGAACACGAGCGGCGGCAGCACGAGGTAGCACCACAGCGGCGGATGCTGCGGGAGCAGCGCCGCGAAGATGCTGCCGTACCAGATCGCCGTCTTCGGGTTGCTGAGCTGGGTCGTGAGGCCGGTCCAGAACGACTTGCGCGCGCTGCCGCCCGCCATTGCCTGCGGATCGTCCATCGCGATCGGCCGGTCGGCGCCGCGCCAGATCTTCGACGCCATGTAGATCAGGTACATGCCGCCCGCGACCTTGAGGCCCACATACAGCCATTCGACGGCCTGCAGGAGCGTGTAGAGCCCGGCCAGCGCGACGCCGCCGAACACGATGCCGCCGATCCCCATGCCGAGCGCGGTGGCCAGCCCGTCGCGACGCGACAGCCCGATCGAATTGCGCGCCACCAGCACGAAGCTCGGGCCCGGAATCATCGCGCCGAGGAACAGCGCAGCCAGGATGGCGAGTACGGCAGCCGATGCGGTCATCGAAGTCTCCTTGGTCAGCGACGCCGCTGCGCCGGCGCCTGCGTGTCGTTTCCGACGGTCTAGCCGTCGATTCTGGCACGCTTCGCGCCTGGCCGAAAGCGGCGGTGCGCTGCTATGCTGGCCCTCTTTCCCGTCATCCCGCGCCGCCCCATGATCGAGATCCGCGTCGCCCGCTATCCCGACGGTGCCGCCGCCGTCGAAGCGATCTTTCGCGAGTACGTCGTGGGCCCGACCGCCAGCGTCGAATTCCAGGACGATGCGCGCCGAAATCCGGCGTCTGGCGCCGAGTTTCCCGGGCGCAATCTGTAACGCCGCGCGGCTCATCCCCTTCATCCTTTCGATCAAACCGCCCGCCATGCGCGCTCTTCGCCTTTCCGCCCTGCTGCTACCGCTACTCGCCGCCCTCTCGTTCGGCGTCCACGCCGACACCCTGCCGAAGTCGATCGCCGCGCAACTGCCGGCCGGCTACCAACCGCTGATCGCGCACGCCGGCCCCGATCTCGACAACGGGCGGCACAGCTTTCTCGTCGTCGTGCATCGCGCGATCGATACGCGCGAGCAGCCGTCGCCGCGCCCGCTGCTGATCTACGAGGAACAGGCCGACCACACCTACCGGCTCGCCGCCCGCAACGACCAGGTCGTACTGCGCGCGAACGAAGGCGGCCAGTGCGACCCTTTCGATCCTGAAGACGCGGCCGACAATGGCTTGTCGGCGAAAGGCCGCTATTTCACCGTGCAGAACTCCGTCGCGTGCGGCCAGCACTGGACCGACTACATCACGTTCCGCTACGACCCGCGCACGCACGGCTGGCTGTTTTCGAGCCAGATCGTCACCGAATCGTTTCCGCTCGACGACAAGCCCGACCACGTCACCGTCACGCGCGCCGACGCGCACCGGCCGGTGTCGTTCGGGCAGTGGAAACGCAAGGACTAGCCTCCCGGTACGCATCCACGCCCGCGGCGGCGCCGTTTTTCAATGCGACGCGCCGCATCGCCCGCCTGCTGCTCGCGGCCCCCGGCCAACAGGTCTACCATAGGCGCTCGTCGCCCGCGCGACCGCCGGCACGGCATGCGGCTTGCGCCTGCCCCTTTCCTCGTTGCCCCCGCACAGGAGGACGTCATGACGCAACACTTCGATGCGATCGTCATCGGCACCGGCCAGGCCGGGCCGCCGCTCGCCGCACGGCTGGCCGGCGCCGGCATGAAAGTCGCGATCGTCGAGCGCGGTCGCTTCGGCGGCACCTGCGTGAACACCGGCTGCATCCCGACCAAGACGCTGATCGCGAGCGCGTACGCCGCGCAGCTCGCACGGCGCGCCAGCGAATACGGCGTGTCGGTCGGCGGCCCCGTCACCGTCGACATGAAAGCGGTGAAGGCGCGCAAGGACCAGATCTCGGGCCGCTCGAACCACGGCGTCGAGCAATGGGTGCGCGGCCTCGACCACGCGACCGTCTTTCAGGGTCATGCCCGCTTCGAACGCGCGAACGCGGTGCGCGTGGGCGATGACGTGCTCGAAGCCGAACGGATCTTCATCAACGTCGGCGGACGCGCGCAGGTGCCCGCGATGCCGGGCCTCGACTCGGTGCCGTACCTGACCAACTCGACGATGATGGACGTCGACTTCCTGCCCGACCATCTCGTGATCGTCGGCGGCAGCTACGTCGGGCTCGAATTCGGCCAGATGTACCGCCGCTTCGGCTCGAAGGTCACGATCGTCGAGAAGGGTTCGCGCCTGATTCGCCGCGAGGACGAAGACGTGTCGCAGGCCGTGCGCGAGATCCTCGAAAAGGAAGGAATCGACGTGCAGCTCGACGCGAACTGCCTGAGCGCGCGCCGCGACGGCGACGGCATCGTCGTCGGCCTCGACTGCGCGGGCGGCGGCCGCGAGGTCGCGGGCTCGCACCTGCTGCTCGCGGTCGGGCGCGTGCCGAACACCGACGATCTGGGGCTCGACCGCGCGGGCATCGACACCGACGCGCGCGGCTACATCACCGTCGACGAGCAGTTGCGCACGAACGTGCCCGGCGTCTGGGCGCTCGGCGACTGCAACGGGCGCGGCGCGTTCACGCACACCGCGTACAACGACTACGAGATCGTCGCGGCGAACCTGCTCGACGACGATCCGCGCAAGGTGTCCGACCGCATCATGGCCTATGCGATGTACATCGATCCGCCGCTCGGCCGCGTCGGCATGACGCTCGCGGAAGCGAAGCAGACGGGCCGCCGGCTGCTGGTCGGCACGCGCCCGATGACGCGCGTCGGCCGGGCGGTCGAGAAAGGCGAGAGCCAGGGCTTCATGAAGGTAATCGTCGACGGGGACAACCACGCGATTCTCGGCGCGTCGATCCTGGGCGTGACCGGCGACGAGGTCGTGCACGGGATTCTCGACGTGATGGCCGCCGGCGCGCCGTACACGACGATCAGCCGTGCGATGCATATCCATCCGACCGTGTCGGAGCTGCTGCCGACGCTGCTGCAGGACCTGCATCCGGTCGAGTGACGCACGGCAGGCGGGCGGCCGCGCGCCTGCCGTGTGCGAAGATGGCCGCCGCCCCGTGACTCGGGAGCGCCATGCGTGCGCGCGTCCATCGACTGGCTGACCGAGCTGTTCGCACGACGTTATCCGGCATGGCCGGCGACCCGATAGCCGATCGAGCGCTCCATGTACCGCGCCAGTTGCTCGCGCGAAAACGCCGGCTGCTCGATGCCGCTGCCTTCGAGAAATTGGATCGCGTTGCGGCAGTCCCACGCGTAATTGCCCTGATACAGCTCGGCCGTGCTCATGCCGTCGCGAATGTTGTCGTCGAACAGGCTCAGCAGCGGATAGAGCGGTGCGTCGATATCCGTCTTCCACGAATCGACCCATTCGCGGAACGGCACCACCCGAAACCGCAGCCCGAAGTATCGTTCGAGCCGCGAGAAGAACTCCTTCAGCGTGACGTCGGTCTCGGGCGAGTTGATCAGGTTGAACTTGTGCCCCAGCGCGGCCGGATTACGCGAAATCCGCGCGATCGCCTTCGTCATGTAGTCCACGCTCGTCAGCCCTTCGCGCAGGTCGTGCAGGTCGGGCACGGTGCCGAGCGCAATGCACGTCTTCACCAGCCGCCCCCACCATTGGTAATCCGCGCTCACGCCGGTCTCGCCATGAAACGTCGCGTAGCCGAGCCGGAAAGTCATCAGCGGCAGCCCGCGCTGCGCGGCCTGGTCGGCCGTTTTTTCCATCACCCATTTGCTACGCGTATAGCCGATGTCTTCGAGCACGGCCGGCAGGTTCTGATCGATGTCGTCCGCCTCGGTCATCACGGTCTTGCCGGTGAAGCGGTGCCCCCAGCTGTACACCGAGATCGTCGACAGCAGGATCAGCGCCTTCGTCCGCCGGCATCCGGCAAAGGCGAGGATCTGCTGGAGGCCGTCCACGTTGATCTTCTTCATGTAGCAATACGGCTGGATGAAGTTGACCGCGCTGGCGGAGTGGTAAACGATGTCGATTTCGTCCGCGAGCACCGCGTAGTCGTGCTCGTCCATGCCGAAGCGCACCTGCGTGAAGTCGCCCGCCCATATGCGAATGCGAGCGCGCTCGTCCGGCCCCAGGCTCACGTCGTACGCGCGCAGTTTCTCGTCGATCCGCGCCCACCCGGCCGCGGCGTCCGTCGCGCGCACCAGGCAATGCACGACCGCCGATGTCGTCGCGAGCAGTTCGGCCAGCAGATGCACGCCGACGAACCCCGTGGCGCCCGTCAGCAGCATCGTGCGCGGCTTCGCCAGCAGCGCATCGTCGAACGGGCCGCTGAAATCCGCCTCTTCCGGCACGCGGATGTCGTTCTCCAGCGTATACACTGGCTCGCGTTCGACCGCGAGCGCCGTGGCGGCCCGCCGCTCGATCTCGCCGGCGAGCGCCTGCACCGTCTGGTGCTCGTAGACGTCCCGGATCAGCATCTTCGTCCCGGCCGCGTCCGACAGCGCCCGCGCGAGTTTCGCGGTCAGCAGCGAATTGCCGCCGATGTCGAAGAAACGGTCGGTCTTGCGAAACGATGCATGGCCGATCAACGCGACGAAGGCATCCGCGACGATCCGTTCGGCGGCCGTGTACGGCTCGTGCTCGCTCGGGCCGCGTGGTTCGTCGCGGTAACGTCGTTCAAGCGCGGCGCGGTCGGTCTTGCCGTTCGCCGTCACCGGCATCGCGTCGAGCAGCACATGGCCGACCGGCCACATGTAATCGGGCAGCGTGTGCCGGACACGGGCCTTCAGCGCGTCGACGACACGCTCGCGCGGCATCGCGCCATCGCGCGGCACCACGAACGCGACCAGCTCCATTCCGGTTCCTGCCCGGTTGGGCAATGCCAGCACCACTGCATGGCGGACCTCGCCGGAGCCCGCGAGCGCGGCCTGGATTTCGCTCAGTTCGACCAGGTTGCCGCGAATCTTGACCTGATCGTCCAGACGCCCGAGGAACTGGATCGAGCCGTCGTTCAGCCAGCGCCCCAGATCGCCCGTGTGATAGACGATCCGATCCGGTTGCCGCGGATGCGGGCGGAACTTGTCGCGGGTCAACGCGGGATTGCCCAGATAGCCGCGCGCGAGGCCGGGCCCGCCGATGCAGATCTCGCCCACGTCGTCGCCCGTCACCGGTTCTCCGGCATCGTTCAGGATCAGGATCTCCGCATCGCCGATCGGCCGCCCGATCGACGCAGGGCGGCCGAGCGTCGCGCTCGGCACGACGTGGCACGTCGCGAAGATCGTCGCTTCGGTCGGCCCGTAGTAATCGACCACCGTATAACCGATCGCGTCGGTATCGATCGGGCCCAGCTTTTCACCGGCCGTGAACAGATACCGCAGCTTCAGGCCCGCCGGCTGGCCGACACCCACCACGTCGGCCACCATCACGGTCGGCACGTACGCGTGCGTGATCCCGTGACGGACGAAGAACGCCACGAGTGCGTCGGCATCGAGCCGCGTTTCTTCATTCGGCAGGAACAGCGTCGCGCCCGCGCAGAGCGCCGACCAGATTTCCCACTGCGATACGTCGAAGCCGAGCCCGGCCATCAGCGTCGCGCGGCTTTGCGCATTCACGTCGAAACGCGCGTTGTGCCAGTCGACGAGCGCCGCGACGGCCGCATGTTCGACGATCACGCCTTTCGGCGCGCCGGTGGAACCGGACGTGAAGATCACGTAGATCGCACCGCCCCGTGCATCGTCCGGCGGGGCCGCCGGCACGTCGTCGCGGTCCGGCCATCGCGCGGACAGATCCGCCACGCTGACGAATGCCATTGCCGCATCGCTCGACGTCGCGCGGGCAGTCAGCACCAGCGTCGCATTGCATTGCTGCAGGATGTAGCGCTTGCGGGCGTCCGGATAGCGCTCGTCGATCGGCACGTAGGTTGCACCGGCCTTCAGGATGCCGAGGATGCCGACGATGAACTCGGCGTTGCGCGACGCCTCGATCGGCACCAGGCTGCCGCTTCCGATTCCCCGCGCGCGCAACGCAGCGGCCACCGCATCGCTCCGACCGTCCAGTTCCCGGTAACTCATGCTGCCGTGCTCGGAAATCACGGCCGGCGTATCGGCACCGCGCGCCGCATGCATCCGAAATTTTTCGAGTATGTTCATTTGCGTAGTCATCCTCTTTATTCGTCGCATCGACACGAACCGCTCTCAATATAGAGCGGCACGCTTGAAAAGCAATGTTGAATGAACGTCGTCAGCGCCATGCGTCGTGGCACGCACCCTGTCGTCACGCGCGGCGAAACGATGGCGGCGTTTGATGCATTCGAAGCAGCATTCGACGACGTGCCGAGCGTCCCGATACCGGTCGCCAAACCAGCGTAGTGCATCGAACATCGCCAGGCCACGGCGGCCGGTGATGCCAATTGTTATTGGTCAAATAACAATCAATGATCCGACCGCGCGTTTATCCGGCGCGAGCCCCCGCTTACGATGCGTGTTCATCGACACCCGTTCATCGAAGGGGCGCTTCATGACCCGCATCGTTCGTTTCCACCGTATCGGCGGCCCCGAAGTCCTGCAGATCGACACCATCGACGTGCCCGCGCCGGGCCTCGACGACATCCAGCTGCGCGTGAAGGCGATCGGCCTCAACCGCGCGGAAGTCATGTTCCGAAGCGGCGAATACACGTTCATGCCGCGCTGCCCGGCATCGCTCGGCTACGAGGCATCGGGCATCGGGCATCGGGCATCGTCGCGGTGGTCGGCCGAAACGTGACGGCGTTCGCCGAAGGCGATGCGGTGAGCGTCGTGCCGGCTTTCTCGTTCGCCGACTACGGGATGTACGGCGAGGTGGTCAACGTGCCCGCGCGAGCGGCGGTCAAGCATCCGCAGATGCCTGTCGTTCGAGGAGGCGGCCGCGACGCGGATGATGTTCGTCACGGCCTACGGCGCGCTGATCGAACTCGGCCAGCTCGGGCGCGGTGATGCGGTGCTGATCGGCGCCGCGTCGGGCAGGCGGCGATCGCCGGGCTCGCGGCCGGCACGCTGACGCCGCGGATCGATCGCACGTTCGCGTTCGACGACATCGCGGATGCGCACCGCTACATGGAAGCCGGCGCGCGGGTCGGGAAGATCGTCGTCACGGTCTGAGCCGCAGTCTGGCCCGCACATCGTGAGCGCCGCGCGCCGTCCGTCAGCTTTCGAAATACCGCGGCCGGTCGATATCGGCCAGCAGCCGCGGCTGCGTCGGCGCCCAGTCGAGCGAGGCCCGCGTGCGCTCGCTGGTGGCCGGCGCGTCCATTCCCGCGAACATCGCGAACCAGCCGAAGTGTTCGCCGGCTTGCTCGGCCGACATCGCGACGACCGGCACGTTCAGCCGCCGGCCGATTACCTCGGCGATCTCGCGGAACGGCACGCCCGTATCGTCGACCGCGTGATAGCGCGCACCGGCCGCGCCGCGTTCGATCGCGAGCCGGTACACGCGCGCGGCGTCGAGCCGGTGCACGGCTGGCCAGCGGTTCGCGCCGTCGCCGATGAACGCCGATACGCCCTTCTCCCGCGCGAACGCAATCAGGCGCGGCACGAACGCGTGATCGCCGTCGCCATGCACGGACGGCGGCAGGCGGACGACCGACGCGTGCACGCCGCGCGCCTCGAGCGCGACCGCGGTCGCTTCGGACGCACGCGGATAGTGGTCCGACACCGGCACGTGCGGATCGTCCTCGGTCGCCGCGCGACCGGGCGCGACGAGCGCGAGGCCCGACGTGACGACCAGCGGCCGCGCCGAGCCGGCGAGCACCGCACCGATCGTGTCGATCGCGCGGCGGTCGAGTTCGCAGTTCTGCGCGAAGCGCGAGAAATCGTGATTGAATCCCGTGTGGATCACCGCGTCGGCGGCTTCGGCGCCGCGCGTCAGGCTGTCGAGATCTTCCAGCGACCCGCGATGGACGTCCGCGCCGGCTGCGGCAACCGCTGCCGCGGCCGCATCGGACCGCGCGAGCCCGAGCACCGAGTGCCCGGCGGCCACGAGTTCGGCGACGACGGCCGAGCCGACGAATCCCGACGCTCCCGTAACAAAGACACGCATGTTCAGCACCTCCGGATGAAATGGAGGCTTACTATCGGTCGATGGCCGCTCGCGGTGAAGCCGTGACGGTTTACTGGTAAACGAACTAACAGGATATGGCTGACGCCTCCGACAACCTGCTCGGCGCGTACCTGCGGGACCGCCGCGAGAAGCTCGACCCGACCGCGCTCGGGCTGCCGGCCACGCGCCGCCGCACGCCGGGCCTGCGGCGCGAGGAAGTCGCGCAGCGCGCGCACGTGAGCGCCGCGTGGTACACGTGGCTCGAACAGGGCCGCGGCGGCGCACCGTCGGCCGACGTGCTCGACCGGCTCGCCCGCGCGCTGATGCTCAACGACGCCGAACGCGAACACCTGTTCCTGCTCGGCGTCGGCCATCCGCCCGAAGTGCGCTATCACGCGCCGGCCAGCGTGACGCCGCGCCTGCAGCACGTGCTCGATTCGCTCGACGCGAGCCCCGCGATCGTCCGCACGGCGACGTGGGACGTCGCCGCGTGGAATGACGCGGCGGCCGCGACGCTCACCGACTATGCGACGCTGCCGCCGGCCGCGCGCAACATCCTGCGGCTGATCTTCGTCGACGCGGGTGTCCGTTACGCGCAGCCCAACTGGGAGCGCGTCGCGCGGTTCGCGGTCGGCGCGTTTCGTGCGGACGTCGCGCGCAGCGGCGCGACGCAGAGCGTGCAGGCGTTCGTCGACGAGATGCGCGCGACGAGCGCCGAATTCGATGCGATGTGGCGCGACCACGATATCCGTACGCACGACGAAGGCACGAAGGAGATTCGCCATCCGCAAGCCGGCCGGATCGCGCTTGAATACTCGGCGTTCTCGGTCACCGGCAGCCCGGACCTGAGCCTCGTGATCTTCACGCCGGTCACGCCGGCCGACCGTGCGCGGATCCGGGAACTCGTCGCGGCCCGCGAACAGGCACGCGCGGTGCAGGCGCCGGCTGCGTGACCTTACGCGGCTTTCTCGCACGCCGGATTCAGAGCGGCACGCTCAGCGGATCGGGAAGCCATCCTTCTCGTTCGATATCGACCACTGACGAACGCGCGCGGAAATCGCAAAGGGGCGCCGCGCACGAAGGCGCGACGCCCCTTGTTCGTTCACGGAAACTGCCGACTATGCCACGCGC
The DNA here is from genome assembly GCF_017815045.1 of Burkholderia sp. CpTa8-5. Classification (NCBI taxonomy): domain Bacteria; kingdom Pseudomonadati; phylum Pseudomonadota; class Betaproteobacteria; order Burkholderiales; family Burkholderiaceae; genus Burkholderia; species Burkholderia sp. CpTa8-5. The sequence goes on along the minus strand of NZ_JAGIQD010000002.1, from coordinate 293,429 downwards.
TGCAGCAAATCCGTCGCGAAAGACTTCGCATGCGCGACGGCTTCCTGCGCGTCGCCGAATACGCCGAGCTGATCCCAGTGCTCTTCGGCCGCGTAGGTGCCTTTCACGGCGAGCGCCCGCTGGACGCTCAATTGCGCCGCGTATCGGCCGTCATCCAGCGGTCGGGCCGTCGCGACGACCCTGTGCGGTGGGCTGGCCCGCTCCGGCTGAACCAGCTCGACGGGGCCGCTGACCGTGCCGACATTCATCAACTCGTTTCGGGTATTGCAGTCCGGGCAGTAGAAGCACCAGCCCGCCCCCTCCTGATGGTGCCTGACCTGTCCGCGAGCCAGCACGGCACGACATTCGACGTTTTCGCAGATGAACGGCATCGCAGTCTCCGGAGTTGTTTGACGGAAATCCTAGCATGTCCGACGGCGGTCAACCATCGGCATCCGCATGATTGCCGCACCGGCGGTTTCGGCTGGTTACGCGTGCGCGGCAGGGGTAAGCGTCGCCGCGTTTCGCTGCGCTGCAAAATCGGCGCTTTCCCGCCGAATCGTGAAGCCGACTGCGCGACCATGCGCAGCATCGCGCTCGAACCGGAAGCGATCGCGCAACCTGCGAATCTCCCCATGAACGAGATCGTCGCGCGTCCGACTGCAAGGTCGCCGGTTAGCACGTGACGACGCGTCTGTTCGACATCGCCCGCGATAAACTGACGGCCCGACACCGAACCGAGAAAAGCTCAATGTTGATCCGCGTTGCGACCCTGGCCGATGCCGTCCCGCTTGCCGAATTGAAGCGCGATACGTTTCGCGAAACCTTTCTGCAGGACGGATTCGGCATCGACTACCCGCCGGACGATCTGGCCGAGTACGAAGCCCGTACCTACTCGGTGGCCGCGATCACCGGGCAGCTCGGCGACCCGCAGTGCCGCACGTGGGTCGCGGAAGGCGACGACGGCACGCTGGTCGGGTATGCGCATGCTGGGCCGTGCAAGCTGCCGCATCCGGAAGTGGCGGACAGTTCGGGCGAGATCCATCAGATCTACCTGCGCCGCGGCACGCAGGGCACCGGCACCGGACGCGCGTTGTTCGACGCCGCGCTAGCGTATCTCGCCGCGACGCGTCCCGGCCCGGTATGGCTGGGCGTGTGGTCGGGCAATGCGAAGGCCATCGCGTTCTATGAGAAGGCAGGCTTCAAGCGTGTCGGTACATACGATTTCAAGGTCGGCGAATCGACCGATCTGGAGTTCATCTATCGTCGCTGAACGTCGCTTTCTGTCGGCATCGCATCGATGCGACGCAAACGAATACAGTTGATCGATGACGGCGTAAACGACGTTTTTCCCTCGTTTCGCGTCAAACGACACAATTCGAGGGGCCCCCGGTAAAATCCGCCATTCCGGGGTTATCGATCAATTGCTTCGTCATGCATCGAATTGGATTCTTCGTTTGCCGCGGCTATGATGCGCTCGATCTTGGCGGCCCATTGTCGGCCTTCAATCAAGTCGCCACGGCCGCCGGCCACACGCCCTACGATCTTCACGTCATCTCGCCGTCCGGCGGCCCGATTCCCGGCAATACCGGCCTTTCGATCGACACGAAGCCGGTCGGAAGGCGTGCGTTCGACACCGTCGTGTTCGTCGGCGGCGATATCGCGCCGATGCAGACATCGGACAATATCGCCGCGGCCAGCAAACTGGCCGCCAAGGCGTCGCGCGTCGCCAGCGTGTGTACGGGCGCATTTCTGCTTGCAGAAACCGGCTCGCTCGACGGGTTGAGAGCGGCCACGCACTGGCGCTACGCCGCGCAATTGCAGTCGCGCTTCCCTCGCACGCGGGTCGACGGCGACAGTATCTATGTCGTGGACGGCCGCGTCTGGACGTCGGCGGGCATCGCGTCCGGCATCGATCTCGCGCTCGGCATGATCGAACGCGACATGAGCACGGAGATTGCGCGCGAGGTCTCGCGGCTGCTGGTTGTTCCGTATCGTCGGCCCGGCGGGCAGTCGCAGTTCTCCGCGATGTCGCAGATGGAGCCGGAATCGGATCGCATCCGCATCGCGCTGAATTTCGCACGCGAACATCTTGCCGAGGCGTTGCCGGTCGAGCGGCTCGCCGATACGGCGAGCTTGAGTGTGCGGCAGTTCGGGCGCGCCTTTCGCCGGGAAACCGGTGAAACACCCGCGAGGGCCGTCGAGCGCTTGCGCGTCGAAGCCGCGAGGCTGCGCCTGCAGGGCGGCAGCGAACCGATCGAGCAGATTGCGCTGGCGGTCGGCTTCACCGATCCGGAACGGATGCGCCGAGCCTTCATCAAGCTGCTCGGACACCCGCCGCAAGCGGTTCGACGCGAGAGCAGGTCGAAGGCAGCGCGCTGATCGACCGCCTGCCGATCGGCGCGCCGCGTGGTTGACGTCTTGCCAACGGGTGAGTGGCGCGTGGGTACACAACGCGCCGTTTCTCCGGACGTCGATAACCGTCGTCAATCCTTGACGGGCGGATAAGCGTTCCACATGTCGCGATGCAGCTTCCACGTGCCGCCCTGCTTCAGGAAGACGAGCGTCTGCTTCGCGCGGACCTTGAGCTTTCCGTCGTGATCGCGAACCTCCGCATCCGATACCTCCGTCACGACCCGGTCGTTACCGTAGAACTCATAGTTGCTGAACGATACGGTGCCGGGCTTCGATCCCGCATATCCGTTGATGAAGTAGTCGGTGATCGCGCGGTGCCCGGTGACTTTGTCGCCCCCCGGCGGCAAGAGCGTGCCGTCGTCGGTATAGAGGCGGCCGATCGCGTCGTAGTCGCCTCGCGCAAAGGCATCCGCCCATCGCGCGTTTTCGGCCTTGATGGCCGCTTCGGGCAGGCGTTGCGCACCACCGGCGACAGCCGGCGCCGTGAATGCAAAAAAGGACACGCACGCTGCAAGCGCAGCCGTACAAAGATGAATCTGTCGCATCGAATGATTTCCGAATCGGGTTTGAATTGAAGAGGCGGCGACGCTGCACGCGTCGCCGGCAAACGTGTCAGCGGACGCCGGGAACGCGTGCGAGTCCCTTTGATGCGCCGGGCAGCTTCTTGTCGACCAACGCGACGAGTTCGGGTCGTACATCTCTCGGATGACCGGCGTGGAACGGCGGGTCGGGATCGTATTCGACGACGAGCTGCGTGTACTCGGCCGCCTGCCGGCCGCGCAGCTTCGACGCCACGCGCAGCGCGAAGTCGATGCCCGCCGTCACGCCGCCGCCGCTCATGAAGCGGCCATTGTCGTCTTCGACGAAGCGATCGGGAACGGGAATCGCGCCGTATTCGGCCAGCTTGTTGACGAACGCCCAATGGCACGCGCTGCGCTTGCCGTTGAGCACGCCCGTCGCGGCGAGCACGAGCGAGCCGTTGCACACCGACGTCACGTGTTTCGCGCTTTCCGCGAGACGCCGGATCTGCGCCTGATACGCCGGCCGCATCGGCGCCGACAAATCGGAGCCGCCCGGCACGAGGATCACGTCGGTCTGGTCGATATCGGCCAGCCGTTCGGTCTTGCCGTACACGACGCCGAATTCGAGCGTCACGTTGCCGCCATCGAGGCTCGCGTAGCGAACGTTCGTATTCGGCAGCCGGTGGAAAATCTCGCTGGGGCCCGCGAAGTCGAGCAGCGTGCCGCCGTCGTAGTTGACGATCAGGATGTCGAGCGGCGCGTTCGGCGCGAGCAGCCCTGCGCGGCTCGTTTGCGCCGGCGCAGGCGTCGCGTGCCCGAGCAACGCGCCGCTGCCCAGCACGGCGCCGAGCGTGGCGGCGCTGCCGAACTTCAGGACATCGCGGCGCGAACGGCCTGCCCGCGTGAGTTGTCCGGCGGACACATGGTTATCGCTACTGTCGGTCAAGATGATTGCTCCTTGCACTTCGGCCCATGGGCGAGTGCAACCCCGCCGGGCCGGATCGAATAACCGCCACCGCGAACGGCGTGGCGGACGTGAAATCGGGATGGGGATGAGCCGGGACGGCGTGCCGGGACGGCGTGCCGGGCTCGGGAAGCGTGACGCACCGGCTTAAAGCTGCGACGCACCGCCATCGACGACCAGTTCAGTGCCGACGACGTACGACGATTCGTCGCTGGCGAGATAAAGCACCGCGTACGCGATATCGTCGGCCGTGCCCATGCGGCCCGCCGGATTCGCTGCCGCGAATTCGGCCTTGCGCTCGCGCACCCATTCGTCGGGCTTGCCCCACCTGGAGAGCAGCGGCGTATCGATCGGGCCGGGCGCGATCGCGTTGAACCGGATTTTCCGGTCGAGAAATTCGTACGACCAGCTGCGGGCCAGCGATCGCAAGGCGGCCTTCGCCGCCGCGGTCAACGAGATGCCGTGCTTGCCGGTCTGATCGACGAACGAGGTATTGAGGATCACCGACGAACCTTCGCGCAAGTACGGAAGCGCCGCTTGAAGCGTGAACACCACGCCCTTGACGTTGACGTCCATGATGTCGTTGTAGAGCGTGTCGTCGATGTCGTTGACGGCGGACGGGAAAGCCCAGCCCGCGTTGGCGAACACGACGTCCAGGCCGCCGAACGTCTCGTCGACCTCGGCGGCAATCGCGCGCATGTCGTCGAGCGACCGTACGTCGCCCTTGAGCACGACCGCACGCTCGCCGAGCGCTGCCCTCACGCGCTCGAATACGGCCTCGTCGCGCCCCGTCACCGCGACGCGCGCGCCTTCTGCAATGAACAGCTTCGCGGTGGCCAGACCGATGCCGCTGGTGCCGCCCGTGATCAGCGCCGATTTACCCTTGAGTCGCATCTTCCGTTCCTTTTCATGTGGTGAGTGACCAGGCCGGATACGCGACACGCGAGGGTGGTTGCGTGCTTGTTCCGGCTCGATCGTTCACGTGAAGTATGGAGCGGGAGGTAGAGGGCTCAAAGGTCGTATAACCCTCGAAAAACGTCATTCAGGGTGCGCAGCGACGCCGCTAAAAAACAAAAGCGCGCAGGTCCGCTGGACCCTGCGCGCGTCGATCGGACGTGAATGGTTTGCTCAAGTAAGCCGATGAAACGGCAACGCGTGACGCGCGACGCGCGCTAGATGGTTTTCCCCGATAACCCGTGCATCGGCCGCCGCAACGCGGCGTCGAACGGATTGGTGCGCGGCCCGATCGCATCGGCCTGCCGCCGCAGCAGTTCGACGACCATCGGCATCCGATCGTCGCCGAGCCGCGACGCGAGCGTGCCGACGCTCAGCGCGCCGACCGGATAGCCGGTGCGATCGAGGATCGGCACCGCGACGCCGGCCATCCCGTCGAGCACGCCGCTGTTGCGGCCCGCGTAGCCGAGTTGCCGCACGCGTTCGATCTCGGTGCGCAGATACACCTCGTCGAGCACGCCGTAGCCGCGGAGGCGCGGCACGTTGAAGCGGATCACCTCCTCGCGTTCGGCCTCGGGCAGGAACGCGAGGATCGCGAGGCTGCCCTGCCCGACACCGAGCGCGATGCGCCCGCCGATGTCGCCGGTAAACGAGCGGATCGGAAACGGCCCTTCGCACAGGTCGAGACACACGGCGTCGAAGCCGCTCTTCACGAGCAGGAAGATGGTTTCGCCGAGGCTCGCGCACAGTCGCAGCAGCGCGGGCCGGCACAGCGTGCGCATGCTGCTCGGGTTGCCGGCCAGCGCGGCGAGCGCGAAGAAGTCGACGCTCAGCCGGTACAGCTTCGACTGCTCGTCCTGTTCGACCATCCCTTCGGCAATCAGCGATTGCAAGATCCGATGCGCGGTGCCCTGCGTGAGGCCGACGGCTTTCGCCAAATGCGTGACGCGCACGCCGTCCTGCTGCATGCCGGCCAGCGCGCGCAGGATCGCGAACGCACGCTGCAGCATGCCGGTGCCCGGCGCGCCGGCCGCATCGGCCGGGTCGACGGCGTCCTCGTCCGGGCGCGGCGTCCGGGCTGCCGGCGACGTTCCGGTCGAATGGGGTTCCTGCATGCCGGCTCTCCTCGACGATTTCATTGAACGGAATACGCTAGCCGCCATTGTCGTCCGGTCGAAAATCCACGGGCATCCGGGTGTGCACGGGATTGACGCGCGCGTTTTGCGGGTCGCCCCCCCTTCATCCACCGGAATGATTCGCCGGCGATTTTCCCGGTCGTTCCATTGAATGGAATTTTTCAGAAATTCATCCCGTTCAGCAGAATTCGAAATTGACGCTCCCAAATATGGCTGGCTAGAGTCCGCGTCATCGGCGCACCGGCCATGCGGTGTGCGAACCCGGAGCTCCCCATGTCGTTTCTCACGCTTACGGATCTGACGAAAACCTTCGGCGAACTCACCGCCGTCGCGGACGTCAACCTGTCGGTCGAACAAGGCGAATTCGTGTCGCTGCTCGGGCCGTCCGGCTGCGGCAAGACCACCACGCTGCAGATGATCGCCGGCTTCGTCGACGTCACGCGCGGCCGCATCGCGCTCGACGGGCAGGACATCACGCACCTGAAGCCGAACCGCCGTGGGCTCGGCATCGTGTTCCAGAGCTATGCGCTGTTTCCGCACATGAGCGTCGCGGAGAACGTCGGCTTCGGCCTCGACATGCGCGGCGTCGACAAGGCCGAGCGCACGGAGCGCATCCGCGCGGCGCTCGCGCTCGTGCGCCTCGACGCGCTCGCACACCGCTTTCCGCGCGAGCTGTCGGGCGGCCAACGGCAGCGCGTGGCGATCGCGCGTGCGGTCGTGATCGAGCCGCCGGTGCTGCTGCTCGACGAACCGATGTCGAACCTCGACGCGAAGCTGCGCGAGGACATGCAGTTCGAGCTGCGCGCGATCCAGCGCAAGATCGGCACGACGACGATCATGGTCACGCATGATCAGTCGGAAGCGCTGTCGATCAGCGACCGCGTGGTCGTGATGGAAGCCGGCCGCATCACGCAGACCGATACGCCGTACCGCGCGTACGAACGCCCGGAGAATCATTTCGTGTCGCAGTTCATCGGCAAGGCGAACCTGCTGCCCGGCACGATCGTCGCACACGACGGCGACGCGATCCGCATCGACCTCGGACACGATCTCGCCGAGACCGGCCGCACCGCGCACCTGCCGCCGCGCGAACGCGACGTGCGCGTGGGCGACGCGGTGTCGGTCTGCATCCGCCCCGAGAAGCTGCGGCTGTGCGCGCCCGACGCCGGCCGCTTCGCCGCGACCGTCACGAGCCGATTCTTCCTCGGCAGCCAGTGGCTGTACCGCGTCGACAGCGCGCTCGGCGAAGTGCTCGTGTGCTGCCAGAACGAAGGCGCGGAGCCGCTCGAGGAAGGCGCGCCGGTCGGCATCGACTGGCACAGCGATGCCGTGCGCGTGATGCGCCGGGAGGCCTGAATGGGACAGCCTTCCCGCCCGCTCTCGACCGACGGCGCGCCGGCCGGGCTCGCGGCCGCCCCGGCCGCCGCCGATGCGGTATCGCTCCGCACCGTCGGCGGTAACGCGCCGCGTGCGAGCTGGCGCGCCCACGCGCCGCTGTGGCTGATGTGCGCGCCGGCCTTCGCGCTGTTCGCCGCGCTCGTGCTCGCGCCGCTCGCGATGACGTTCGTGCTGACGTTCTACCGGTTCGACCCGGCCACCGGCCCGATCGCCGCGTTCCAGTTCGGCAACTACGCGGAAGTGCTCGGCTCGTCGTACTTCCACACGATCTTCGCGCGCACGTTCGGCATCGCCGCGCTGACGACCGCGATCTGCGTCGCGATCGGCACGCCGGAAGCGTACGTGCTGTCGAAGATGCGCGACCCGTGGCGTTCGCTGTTCCTGCTCGCGATCCTCGCGCCGCTGCTCGTGTCGGTGGTCGTGCGCGCGTTCGGCTGGAGCATGCTGCTGAACACGAGCGGCCTCGTGAACCAGGCGCTCGGGCTCGTCGGGCTCGGGCCGTACAAGCTCGAATACACGACGTTCGCGATCGTGGTCGCGCTGGTGCACGTGATGCTGCCGTTCATGGTGATTCCCGTGTGGACCGCGCTGCAGCGGCTCGATCCGCAGACCGAACACGCGGCGCTGTCGCTCGGCGCGTCGCCGTTCACGACGCTGCGCCGCATCGTCGTGCCGCAACTGATGCCCGGCGTGCTGTCGGGCAGCCTGATGGTGTTCGGGCTGTCGGCGAGCGCGTTCGCGATTCCGGGCCTGCTCGGCGGACGCCGGCTGAAGGTCGCGGCCACGGCCGTCTACGACGAATTCCTCGGCTCGCTGAACTGGCCGCTCGGCGCGACGATCGCGGTGCTGCTGCTCGCCGCGAACCTCGTCGTGATGCTCACCTACTACCGCGTGCTCGAACGCCGCTACGCGCGCAGCCTCGGAGGCGCATCGCGATGAGAAAGAACGGCCCCTTCGCCCTTGCCTTCCACACGCTCGTGATCCTGTTCGTGCTCGCGCCGCTCGCGATCGTCGTGCTGGTCGCGTTCACGCCCGACGAAACGCTGACGCTGCCGACCCGCGGCGTGTCGCTGCGCTGGTTCCGCGCGATCCTCGACTATCCCGACTTCGTCACCGCGTTCGTCAACAGCGTGAAGCTCGCGTTCGCGTCGGCAACACTGTCGCTCGCGATCGCGTTGCCGGCCGGCCTCGCGATCGGCCGCGCGACGTTTCCCGGCCGCGCATTCCTGAACGGGCTGCTGCTGTCGCCGCTCGTGATTCCCGGTCTCGTGCTCGGCATCGCGCTGCTGCGCTTCTTCGCGCTGATCGGCGCGACCGGCTCGTTCGCGTGGCTGGTGCTCGCGCACATGATCGTCATCACGCCGTTCGTGATGCGGCTCGTGCTCGCGTCCGTCGCGGGCCTCGACCGCAGCATCGAGCAGGCCGCGTGCTCGCTCGGCGCGGACCCGTGGACGACGTTCCGCCGCATCACGCTGCCGATGATCGTGCCGGGCATCACCGGCGGCTGGCTGCTCGCGTTCATCAACAGCTTCGACGAGCTGACGATGTCGATCTTCGTCACGTCGCCGCAGACGGTCACGCTGCCCGTACGCATGTACATGTACGCGACCGAATCGATCGATCCGATGATGGCGTCGGTATCGGCGCTCGTCATCTTCATCACCGCCGGCGCGATGCTGCTGCTCGATCGCGTGTACGGCCTGAACCGCATCCTGATCGGCCAACATTGATGACGACTCCCGTTTCCCGTTCCCCCGGCATCGCGGACGACGGCGCGCAGTTCGTGCGCGTCGCCGAACGCGAGCGCGCCGCCGTCGCGTTCACGCTCGACGGCCGGCCTGCGCACGCGCTTGCCGGCGACACCGTGCTCACCGCGATCCTCGTCGCGCAGCGTCGCGTACGCGCCAGCGAATTCAGCGGGCAGCCGCGCGCGGGGTTCTGCCTGATCGGCGCCTGCCAGGACTGTTGGGTGCGCACCGAAGCCGGCGCACGCGTGCGCGCGTGCTCGACGCCGATCGCCGAAGGCATGCGGATTCTCACGGCCGCCCGGCCGGCCGCGACCGGAGACGCATCGTGAGCGCCGCACTGCAACCGGTGATCGTCGGCGCGGGGCCGGCCGGCGTGCGCGCGGCCGAGGCACTCGTCGACGCCGGGCTGCGCCCGGTCGTGATCGACGAGAACGCGCGCTGGGGCGGACAGATCTATCGTCAACCGCCGGCCGACGCCGCGTTCGTGCGCGGCAAGCGCACGCTGTACGGCTTCGAGGCCGCGAAGGCCGACGCGGTGCACCGGACGATGGCCGCGCTGCTGCCGCACGTCGACTATCGGCCGAACACGCTGGCGTGGTCGTGCGGCGCGGGCCGCGTCGACACGCTGCAGGACGGCCGCGAAGTGACGGTGCCGTACTCGCACCTGATCGTCGCGAGCGGCGCGACCGACCGCATGCTGCCCGTGCCCGGCTGGACGCTCGCGGGCGTCTATACGCTCGGCGGCGCGCAGGTCGCGCTGAAGGCGCAGGGCTGCGCGATCGGCCGACGCATCGTGTTCGCGGGCACCGGGCCGCTGCTTTACCTCGTCGCTTACCAGTATGCGAAGGCCGGCGCACACGTCGCGGCCGTACTCGACACGAGCCCGCTGCGCCGCCAGGCCGCCGCCGCGCCCGCGCTGCTGCGCATGCCGTCGATCTTCGCGAAAGGGCTCTACTACAACGGCTGGCTGCGTGCGCATGGTGTCGCGATCGAAACGGGTGTCACGTTCGAACGCGTGCTCGGCGAACAGCACGTGACGGGGATCGCATGGCGCGCCGCCGGAGACGACGCGCAGCCCACGCCACCGCGCGTGCTCGACTGCGATGCGCTCGGCCTCGGCTTCGGCCTGCGCGCCGAAACGCAGCTCGCCGATCTCGCCGGCTGCCGGTTCGAATTCGACCCGCTCAATCGCGCGTGGCTGCCCGAACGCGACGCGGCCGGTCGCACGTCGGTACGTGGCGTCTACGTCGCCGGCGACGGCGCGGGCATCGCAGGCGCCGACGCGGCCGAAGCGTCGGGCCGGCGTGCGGCGCTCGCGCTGCTCGACGATGCCGGCGTCGCATCGCGCTCGCCGCCCGGCCAGCCCGATGCGGCGGCGCTCGAGCGCACGCTCGCCCGCATCGGCGCATTCCGCGCGGGCCTCGAGGCGGCGTTCGCGCTGCCGGCCGACCAGGCTGCCCGCTGCCCCGACGACACGATCGTGTGCCGCTGCGAGGAGATCGACGCGGGCACGCTGCGCCGCTGCGTGCGCGAAGGCGCGGCGACCGAATTGAACCGGCTGAAGGCGCTGACCCGCGTCGGCATGGGCCGCTGCCAGGGCCGCATGTGCTGCGACGCGGCCGCGCTCGTGCTGGCCGCCGAAACCGGCCGGCCGCTCGCCGACGTCGGGCGGTTGCGTGCGCAACCACCCGTGAAGCCGTTCCCGATCTCGGCCGCGCTCGCGGGCGACGACGTCGCGGCGATTCCCGACGAGGCGCGCGATGAGTGAGATCCGGCATTACGACGTCGCGATCGTCGGCGGCGGCCTCGTCGGCGCGTCGGCCGCACTTGCGCTCACGCACCGCGGACTGCGCGTCGGGCTGTTCGAGCGGCGCGACTGCGGCGCGCAGGCGAGCGGCGTGAACTACGGCGGCGTGCGCTGCCAGGGCCGCCCGGCCGAGCAATTGCCGCTCGCGCTGCGGGCGCGGCGCATCTGGAATCACCTGCCCGAACTGATCGGCATCGACGGCGAATTCGTCGTGTCCGGCCACTTGCGGCTCGCGCGCAGCGATGCCGATCTCGACGCGCTCGACGCATACGCCGTGCTCGCCGGCGAACACGGCTTGCCGCTGCAGGTAATGCGCGGCGACGCGTTCCGCCGCCGCTACCCGTGGCTCGGCCGCGCGGCGCTCGGCGGCTCGCTGTGCGAGACCGACGGCCATGCGAACCCGCGCCTCGTGTCGCCCGCGTTCGCGCGCGCGGCCCGCGCAGCGGGCGCCGACGTGTTCGAGCACACGCCCGTCGACGCGGTTCATCACGATGGCGCACGTTTTCACTTGCAGGCGGGCGGTCGCGCGCACACCGCGACGTGGCTGATCAATTCGGCCGGCGCATGGGCGAACACGATCGCCGAACGCTTCGGCGAAGCTGTCCCGATGGAGCCGATCTACCCGAACATGTGGGTGACCGAGCCGCTGCCGCCGTTCATCGCGCACAACCTCGGCGTGTATGGCGGCGGCGTGTACGCGCGCCAGGTCGCGCGCGGCAACTGCGTGATCGGCGGCGGCCGCGGCCGCGGCGACGGCGAGTTCGGCCAGCCGTCGGTCGACACGACGCGCGCGGTGATGCGCGACGCCTGCGCATTGCTGCCCGCATTGCGCGACGCGCTGCTGATCCGCACGTGGAGCGGCGTCGAAGGCTGTACGCCCGACCACAACCCGATCATCGGCGCGAGCCGTACCACGCCGAACCTGCTGCATGCGTTCGGCTTTTCCGGCGGCGGCTTCCTGCTCGCGCCGGGCGTCGGCGACGTGCTCGCCGATCTCGTCACGACCGGCGAAACCGCCACGCCACTCGATGCATTCTCGATCGGCCGCTTCTTCCCCCAAGCCATGCCGGCCGCCCCTTTCCGTCAAGAGGAAACACAAAGATGAAACTGCTCGGAACGATCGCGGCCGCCGCCGCCCTCTGCATCGCAGGCGTCGGCGCGCCCGCGTACGCGCAAACGAAGACGATCTACGTCGGCATGAACGGCGGGCCGATGGAAAAGGCCTATACGAGCCAGGTGCTGCCCGACTTCGAGAAGGCGAACAACGTGAAGGTCGTGATCGTGCCCGGCACGTCGTCGGACGTGCTCGCGAAGCTGCTCGCGAACCGCAACAAGCCGCAGATCCACGTCGCGTTCCTCGACGACGGCGTGATGGCGCGCGCGGTGAGCCTTGGCGTGTGCCAGAAGCTCGACGATTCGCCGGTGCTGAAGGAGCTGTACCCGTTCGCGCGGATGAAGGACGACGTCGGCGCGGGCGTGCAGCTCGGGATGACCGGCATCGCCTACAACAAGAAGCTGTTCGCCGAGAAAGGCTGGGCGCCGCCGACGTCGTGGATGGATTTCGCCGATCCGAAATACAAGGGCAAGGTCGTGTTCCAGTCGGCGTCGAGCAGCACGTTCGGGCTGCACGGCTTCCTCGCGATCAACCGGCTGCTCGGCGGCAACGAACAGAACGTCGAGCCCGGCTTCGGCAAGTGGGCGAGCACGGTCGGGCCGAACGTCGTCGAGTACATCCCGAACTCGGCGAAGATCTCGGAGATGGTGCAGACCGGCGAGGCCGGCCTGTTCCCGCTGACGCCGACCGGCGTCGGCGACCTGCAGGACAAGGGCATCCCGGTCGCGTATGCGAACCCGAAGGAAGGTCCGGTGCTGCTGCTCGTCGACCTGTGCGTGGTCGCGAGCAATCCCGACCCGCAACTCGCGCAGAAGCTCGCTCAGTTCCTGCTGTCCGCGCCCGCGCAGACGAAGGCGGCCGAGGCCGGCAAGCAGATCCCGACCAACCGTCTCGCGAAGATGCCGGCCGCGATGCAGCAGAGCCTCGGCAACGTCGACGATCTGGTTCGCAAGGTGACCGTGGTCGACTGGACCGCGATCAACGCGCGCCGTGCGCAGTGGGATACGCGGTGGAACCGGCAGATCGAGCGGTAACGCGGGACGGCGTACGGGCGACGTGGCGCTGAGCGCGCCATGCCACGTCGCATGAAGGCCAGAATCGATACGCCGGGATGCGGGCGGGGACGTCCCGCAACGCGAGATTGTTGTCGGAAGCCCCGCCGCCCGTGCTGCAATTTTCAGGTCAGCCTTCCTTCATCCACTCCGGCTCCACATATTCCTTTACCCACATCCATTGACCCGGCTCAAACAAGTTCGTGTATTGCTTCCGTTCCGCTTGCTCCCGAGGGGTCAGCGTGCGGACATCGGGGAATTCATGTCCCTTCCGGATCATATGAATATCCGAACTGGAAGTCTTCGTGTATCCCTGCCAGATCCCCGTTTCAGGACACAGCATCCCCGTACACAGATTCATCAACCCGTATTTGTGGCGCTTCGCTTGTTGCTCTTCCAAGCGGCGCTGTTCGCGTTCCTCCGGTGTCAAAATCCTGTATATGCGGCTTATCTCAACTATCCACAGTCGCTGCGGAAAGGATCCATCCATCGGGTTGATGTAACCAAGATCGACGTCGATCGGAAATTTGCTACCCGGAACATCCTTTGATCGGTAACGAAAAGACTGCAAATTGGGAGCGTCGGGAGTGCGCCCCATTATTTCATTCCCGTACTCACGATTTCCATCCCCGTCAACCCAATAGTCCTCTAGTTGGAGGAGAGATTTGATTTCCGTATCAGGAAGATTGGCAACTCTTGCGTCCACGACAATTCTTACCCCAGCCGGAACAATTTTCACTTTATCGCGATCCTCACTGTAGTCCTCCGGATCGTCGCCAGTGGAAAATTCAATCTTCGTCCCGCGCAGCGCACGATTTTTGTATTTATAAAGAAACCCTTTTGCAGGAGGGTGCGTCCACGTCGTGTAGTTTGTCCCAAAGACAATATTCTTCGGATCGTATGGCGCATCATCGCGCAGGATTGCCATTGCTGTTTTAAGGATGGTGCGCAGTGCGACGCGCTGCTCTTCGTCGGTCGCCTGCATTTCAAATCCCTCCCCCAATGGCGTCAAGTGAAGCATCGTATCCTCCTGTGCATGTACCGGGGTTGCGCACGAAAGCACGATCAGGGCGGTCCCAATAGGCTTGCACCACTTCCGCACACGCATAAGCATCTTCTTCATGTAACTGGCTCCGGTATCCCTCTTCGAAACTCGCCATCTTCGCCGCCGTTTCCGGCGACACTCCCAACAGCTTGCACACCTCGGCTTGTGCAATTGGCACATCGGGTTTCATATAGGCTCCGCCCGTCTGATTTTGCATGTGCGAAATCATCCAGTAATAATGGAAAATCAACATGCGATGTAGCCCCGCCATCACACGCGTGTCATCTGGGATAGCGGCTTTTTTGGCTACGTTGAAGACATCCGTGCGCGTACCATCCTTGTAAACTTTTGTTGCATGGGAAAACATTGCATAATCGGCTGGATGTTGCCTAAATAGCGCCAACATCCAGAACGCCTGCTGGCAATGTCGCGCTTCGTGATAAAGCATGTCCGCGAATGCCTTCAGCGCCCCATCCAAGGCAATCGCATTATTCGATGATTTAACGATTTTATCTACTTCTCTCTCTTGGATAACTATTGTCCAGTACCTACCGACAAATGATGCACTGACATCAGAGCGCATGTTGTATTTGTCAACACCTTCCGTTGCATTAGCAATATCGATCTTTGGGGTCACTCCATTTGACCTCATTGGATCCCCTGAAGAACCTCTTGGTAATCCAAACGGACCCGTCGTAAGGGCGGTGCTCAATATATTTTCGACCGCAAGCGCGATGCTTTCCCTTGCCTCGTCCGATATCTCGCCGCTTAACGTATTGAACTTGCCCCACTCAATCCCATTGAGTGCCTTCTTGATCGCCGCCGTATAGGCCTTCGTCACCGGATACTCAACATCACGGCGCACCGGCATGTCTGGGGGCGTATCGCCCTGTTTCGCCCCGTCGATGAAGTGATGGAACCGCAACCCGAAGTTGAGTGGATCGCAGGTCGCGAACGCGGCCGGCTGACGCGCGGACGTCGCCCCCTGTTCCGGGGTGCTGACCTTCTTGCCCTTGATCGTCGTGGTGCGTTTGTCGGCGTTCGGCGCTTGCGCGGTGTAGGGCGTCGTGTTGTCGCGCACGATGGCGGCCCGGTTCACCGCAATCACCTTGTCCGGATCGCTCGCCGCCAGCAGTTCCACCGTGCCGAACGCGATGTCGTGGCTCGTCACCACATCCGTTTCGCCCAGTTCGTTACTCACCCCCTCCATCATGCGTCCGTTGTCGAGCGTGATCCGGTACGGCTGGTTCGGCAGTGCGAACCCGCTGTCATGCTCCAACAGCACGAAATGCGCCGCATACTGCCCGGGATTGTCGAGGGTGACCGGCACCCGCATGGGCCGCACCTGCGCATCGTCCGTCTGGTGACTGCCGGCATAGACCGTGTGCTCGCCGGCCGTTCGCACCACGTAACCCTGTTCGCTGATGCGAACCTCCGTACTGCCGGCGTGCAACACGATTTCCTCTGCCGCATGCAGGTGGATACTGTCGGTCGTGCTCGTGATCTGGATCGCCTTCCTGGCGCTCACGTCGACACCATCGGTCCGCGCCTCGATCCGCACTTTCCCCGCGGCGGCAATGAGCGCCACGCCCGCCTTGTGCACGAACAGCGAGAACGCATTCGACACGCTCGCGAACAGCGATCGCCCCACGGCAATCCCGACATGCCGGCCGCTCGTGACCGCCACATCCTCTGCGCTTGCAATATGCGCGCTACGTTCGGCCGCCAGACTGATGCCCGCCGACCCGGCCATCACAATGTCGGGTTCCGTCAGTTCCGGGAAGTCATCCGCACCGCGGGATGGTGTTCCCCGAATCGCATCGTGACGCGCCTTGATCGCACGGGTGATGTCGCTTTGGTCGGCATCACGTTGTTGTGCGTCGTGCTGTTGCGCCAGATTCGTAAGGCTTTCCTGCAGTTCGCGTGCTCGCGTCAGCCGGCCGATCGCCTCCTTGGCGTCCTTCGCGTGGCCGGGGCCACCCGATTGACCGTCCGTTGATATGAACAGTCCCTTCAACGCCCGAACGACACCCCAGTCGTCGGTGCGCAGATCGAAGCCTTTGCCGCGCGCGTCGTCGCGGCCTTTCTTCCGGGTGATGCGCCGAAGGTTGCCGAGACTCAACATCGACGCGCCCGCGTCGCTCGCAAGCTGCGTCTGGATTTGCTCCCGCGTATCGTCGATCGCCAGATGGCCGGATGCAATGCCGCCGAGTTCCCGGCCGCGAATGACCGATACCGCGTGATTGTTCGGCAAGTCCAGCGCGGGCTGGCGGAGCTCGTTGACGGCGCTACCGATGATCACCGGCAAGTCGGGGTCGCCGTAGTAGTGCGACACCGCCACTTCATGGCCGATACGCGGAACGAACGTCGCGCCCATGTCCACGCCTTGCCACGGCGACAGCACGCGCAGCCAGATACCCGAATGCTCGTCGTGCTGACCCTCGCGGTCCCATTGAAACTGCACCTTGACCCGGCCGTATTGGTCGGTCCAGATTTCCTGCCCGGCCGGGCCGACGACGATGGCTTTCTCGGGGCCGCCCATGACGGGCTTGCGAACGCTGCGTTGCAGACGGAACGGTTCGTTCGTCGGCAGCAATTCGAACCGTGCGTCAACGCGATAGTCCTGCGCGCCGCTGGTCCGTCCCGCGACTTCCTCGATGTCGAGCGCGCACGATACAACGAGGTATTCACGGTTTGCCGCCAGTTGCGGGTAGCCGGTGAGGGTAAAAGTGCGCCCGACCGTCAGGCCGCGCAGATTCCCTTTCCCGTTCGCGCGTCGCCCCGCGCAGCGCTGCGCGTCCAGTTGAACGTATGCGAAGTGGTGCGCTTCACGAGCCGTGTCGTTCGGTTGGCCCGTGAGCCCTTGCGCGCTCGCGAGCGGCTGGCTGTAATCGCCCCAACCGTATAGCTCGCCGTCGGCGCTTGCGCTCGGGCGAGGGTTGTCCACCACGGCCGCCAGATCGGCGCGCGGGCGTGTGTAGTCGTAATCCGTCAGGCTCACCCGGCCCGGTGTGAGGCGGCTGGTCACGGACAGCGTGTGAATGTGTTCCTCATCGATACGCCGACCACCGGGCGGCAGATAGCGCAGCGTCTCATAGGCGGCCCCGTGCGGGCGGTGACCGCCCATCGCGTCAGACAAGACCAGACGGTGACGACCGTCGTCATGCTCGAACCACCACCAGATTCCCCATTCTTCCCAGAGACGTTGCAGGAACGCCCAGTCCGATTCGAACGCCTGTCGCTGCACGTCGCGTTTCGGATAAACGCCCCGGAATGCACCCAGACGCTTGTCGACGGGATACGGATATTTCGAGAGCACCGCGTCGGTGATTTCAACGACGGTCATATCCTGGAACAAACGGCAATCCCGCGTGAGGGTCGCGCGATAGAGCCACGGGCGCAGCTCCAGTTCGTACAGGATTGCATCGCGATCCTGACCGGTCATTCGGGCCGCTTCGACCAGCCCCGTTATCTCGCGCGTGCCCGCGCCGATGTTGCCGAGCCCCTCGGCACCCGCGAGCCCCGGAATGAACTGCCCCTTGCCTTCAAGCTGGATCGACACGGTGACTTCCGTACCGACTAGTTTGTCCAGATCAACATCAGCTGTGCGACTGGGGGAGAACGCATAGGCGTCATCGGTTCGCAACGTGACGAGGTAGCGGCATTCATCGATTCGACCGATCGTTTCGGACCCTTGCAAGCGTACGGGAACGAAGACCGGCAGCGCATCCATGCCATAGGTCGGCAGCGCCGCACCCGCGAGTGACAGCGTGCGAGCTTGCGCAAACATCGTCATTTACACGGCCCCCGTCGTTAGCGGACCGATAACGATCGCACCGCAGCCGGTCTTGTCGCCGCGATAGCCGACGCGCCGGCCGCGATGTGTGCGCAAACCGGTTGCCAGCAGCGGGAAAACACCGCCGCATTTCCGACAACGAACACTATGGCCGTCAAGCGCGACGCCGACTCCGAGATGTTTCAGGTCGTTCGCGCATTCGATGACTTCGCCGCCATGATCGGTGGCGTCTCCCAGGCGAACCATTTCGTGGCCTTGTGCATTCTTCATCAGCGATCTCACATCTCACGTGGATCGAGATTGATAACGTGGAAATGCTGTGTCGCCTATAGGATGAATACGATTTTTCCGGTCCTGATCGCACGGCTGGTACGCACCCATCATTTGCCGGAGTGATGACACTCCCCTTTTTCTGCGGATTTGACCGGGGCCGGCGGGGCCGACAACACTAGCCCGCAGTGCTGCAACAGACGGCACGCGCCTGCCTCCCCCTTCAGAGTCCGCCATGTACCCGACCGACACCGTGCAATCCCCGAGCGCCGCCCGGCCGCTCGCCGACCGGCAACTACGCCGGATCGTCATCGCCTCCGTCGCCGGCAACGCGATGGAATGGTATGACTTTTTCGTCTACGGCACGGCCGCGGCGCTCGTGTTCGGCCACGTGTTCTTTCCGCCCGGCGCCTCGCCGCTCGCCGGCAGTCTCGCCGCGTTCGCGGCGTTCGCGCTCGGCTTCGTCGCGCGGCCGCTCGGCGGGATCGTGTTCGGCCACGTCGGCGATCGCTACGGGCGCAAGGCGTCGCTCGTATGGACGCTGCTGATCATGGGTGCGTCGACGTTCGCGATCGGCCTGCTGCCGACCTATGCGCAGGTCGGCCTGTGGGCGCCGGCCGCACTCGTCGTGCTGCGCCTGCTGCAGGGCATCGCGTCCGGCGGAGAATGGGGCGGCGGCGTGCTGATGATCAGCGAGAACGCGCCGCCCGAGCAGCGCGGCTATTACGCGGCGTGGAGCCAGCTCGGCGTGGGCGGCGGCTTCGTGCTGTCGTCGGCCGCGTTTCTCGCCGCGCAGGCGCTGCCGGACGACATGTTCCGCACATGGGCCTGGCGGCTGCCGTTCCTCGCGAGCATCGCGATCTTCGCGATCGGCATCTACATCCGCCGCCATCTGCCGGAAAGCCGCGACTTCGAGCAGGCCGGCAAGCGCGGCGCACACATGCACTTGCCGATCGTCGAGTGCGTCCGCCGTCATCCGAAGGAAATCCTGCTCGCGATGGGGCTGCGCGTGGCCGAGAACGGCGGCGCCTACATCTTCCTCGCGTTCTCGCTCGTCTATGGAAAATACGTCGGGATTCCGAACGGCACGATGCTGACCGGCGTGATGATCGCGATGGTCGTGGAGATGGGCGCGATGCTCGCCTGGGGCCGGCTGTCCGACCGGATCGGCCGCAAGCCCGTGTACCTGATCGGCGCGCTGAGCCTCATCGCATGCGCGTTTCCGTTCTTCTGGCTGCTCGACACGCGCGTGACGCCGCTCGTGTGGCTCGCGCTGACGGTCGGCACGGCGGTGAGCCACGGCGCGATGATCGGCACGCTGCCGGCACTCGTCGGCGAACTGTTCAGCACCGAAGTGCGCTACTCGGGCGTCGCGCTCGGTCATGAGGTCGCGTCGATCTTCGCGGGCGGGATGTCGCCGCTGATTGCGACCGCGCTGCTCGCGCGCTATCACGCGTCGTGGCCCGTGTCGCTGTTCCTCATTGCGCTCGGCCTCGTCACGGTCGCGACGCTGTGCGTGATGCGCGAGACGCGTGCCGTGCCGGCAGCCGGCACGCGCGGCGACACGGCATGAGCGCGCGGCCGGCGCCGGCCGCCGCACCCGCGTTGCCGGTGGGCGATTGGCGCACCGGTCCACGGCGCCACGTGCGCGCTTGCGCGGCGCCGCAAGCGCACGCAGCCGCAATGTTCAGGCTACGCGTCCCGGCCGCGCCGCGCGCTGTCGAACGCCGGCGCCAGCCCGAGATGGTCGAGCAGCCGCGCGAATTCGCCGAGCCGCTGGCGCATGTACGCGGGCACGTCGACCGCCGCATAGTCGTGGAAGCCGGCGCCCGTGCGCACGCCGTCGCGCCCGGTTTCCATGTTGCGCACGACGCTCGCGGCCGGCGCGAAGCGCGGGCCGATCTCGCCGGCCAGGTACTGCGACGCGTAGTACAGGATGTCGCAGCCGCCCCAGTCGATGAATTCGAGCAGCCCGAGCACCGCGAAGCGCGGACCGAAGCCGGTGCGGATCGCGATATCGATGTCCTCGGCGCTGGCCACGCCTTCCTCGACCATCCGCGCGGCCTCGTTCATCGCGAGCGCCTGAATGCGCGGCACGATGTAGCCGGGCGCCGGCCCGCAGATCACCGGCTTCTTGCCCACGCGTTCGAGCAGCGCTGCGACGGTGTCGACAACGGCCTGATCGGTCGCGTCGCTGCGGCTGACCTCGACGAGCGGCATCAGCAGCGCGGGGTTCAGCCAGTGCGCGTTCAGCATCCGCGCCGGATGCGCAACGTGGCGCTGCAACTCGGTGACGACAAACGTCGACGTGGTCGACGCGATCGTTGCGTGCGCATCGACGTGTTCGCCGAGCCACCGCAGCGCGTCGACCTTTGCATCGAGCACTTCGGGCAGTGCTTCGAACACGATATCGGCATCGCGCACCGCGTCGGCCGCGCCGTCCCGCGCCACCAGTGCGATGCGCGCGGCGACGGCGTCGGCCTGCGCGGCATCGATGCGGCCGAGCGCGAGCTGCGCATGCAGCGGCCGGGCGATCTCGTCGCGCGTGCGCGCGTCGAACGCGCGACGGCCAGCCGCATCGCGCGGCTTGAAGTCGATCAGCGTCACGTCGAGGCCGGCAAACGCGAACACGAGCGCGATGCCCTGCCCCATCCGTCCCGCGCCGAGCACGTGGATGCGCGTCACATCGTCGGCCGCCTTCATGCCGCGTACCCCGCATCGACCAGCGCGCGCAGCGCGTCCTTCGACAGCGCCGCGAGCCCGAGCCGCTCCAGCGTGCGGCCTTCCGCATACAGGTCGCGCCCCGCGACCGCGCTCGCGATGCTCAGCAGCCCCTGCGCGACGGGCGTCGGCACGCCGGCCCAGCGCCCGCACGACACGATGAACGACAGCCCGAGCCGGGTATCCTCGAGCATGTAGCGATGCGTGCGCAGATCGATCTTCTCGCGCCAGTCGCCGCTATCGGTCAGCTTGCCGTGCGCGCCGCGCCCGTACATCCACTCGTCGCCGTCGGTCGCGTAGTGATCGGCGAGCGGGAAATGCGGCGCGCGATAGCCGAGCGCTTCGCGCACCGCGATGCGTTCGGCATCGAGCGCGTTCGTCACGCGGCGGATCGACGGCTGCGTGCCTTCGTTGTGGATGTCCCACGCGTCGAAGTGTTCGAGCGGCCCGGCGTTCATCAGGATCAGCGGCGGATGGATCACCGGGCCCGCATTCATCAGCGCGCCGGACAACGCATCCTCGACCGGCTCGACCGACGGATAGCCGGCGCGCAACACGTCGAACGCCCAGCCGGCTGCATTCACCGGCCACACGCCGGTCGGCAGGCGCGTCGCGTACGCGCTGATCACGACGTCGTTGTCGCGATACTTGCGCACCAGGTACGGCAGCGTGCCTGTTTCGGCGAACGCGACGCGCGAACGGTTGCCGGCATCGGCCGCCGCGCGGGCGAACACGGCGCTGCCGAACGTGCCGGGCGGCAGGAACACGACCTGGCCGTCCTCCAGCAGCGGCGCGACCTGCGCGGCAAGCGCGTCGTGCGACGTGGCCGGCAACGGCACCACGACGAGTTGCGCGCCGTGCAGCGCGGCGGCCAGATCGTCGGTCAGGCGGATCGCGCCCGGCGCATCGCCGAGCGGCACCGCGCGCTTGCCGCGATAGTCGGTGACGTTCAACACGCCAAGCGCGCGCAGCCGCGCGTGCGGCTCGCGATCGCGCCGCCACCACGTCACGTCGTGACCTTTTTCGAGCAGGTCGATGGCCGCCGCATGGCAGCCGTGGCCGCCGCCCAGAACACATACCTTCATCGTCTTCTCCTGGTGATCGAGTACGCCCGAGACTACGCGACCGCCTGCGCCGCGTCGCTTCAAAACACGCAACGACGCGCCCGTTCGCGCAACGCATTCGCGACGCTGCGCAAGCCGACGCGCCCCTGCATCCGCTACGAGGTCTATCAATGGACATCGCCCTTTCCCGCCATGCACCGAACCGGCTCGGCACGCTGCACGCCCCCGACGAAGTCGAACGCGCGGTCGCGCATCGGCTCGGACCGCACCGGATGGCCGCGTCCGGCCGCGATCCGTTTCGCGCGGAGCTGTACGAGGTGCCACTGCATCACGGCGCGCTGCTCGAACTCAGCTACGGACGCGAAACGCGCATCGAGTTCGGCGAAGACGCCGATCACTTCCTGTTCCGGCTGACGCTCGCCGGTGCGTGCGAGCTGCAGGCCGGCAACGTCGTCGCGTACGCCGGCCCCGGCGCGCTGACCGTGTCGTCGCCCGCGCTCGCGAGCCGCCTGCGCACGAGCCCCGATTGCCGCAATCTCGTGCTGCGGCTCGAACGCGGCGCGCTCGAACGCAAGCTGCAGGACATGCTTCGCGCGCCGCTCGCGCGGCCGCTGCAATTCGACGTGGCGGCCGGCGGCGCCGGCACGGGCGCCGCGCTCGTGCTGCCGACCTTCGAGTACCTGTGCCGGATCGGCGCGCAGCCGGGCATCGGCACCGTGTCGCCGATGTTCGGCACCGACCTCACCGCGTGGCTGATGTCGCTGCTGCTCACGCACCTGCCGCATTCGTACAGCGACACGCTGCTGCGCGGCACGCCGCCGCTGCCGGCCCATGTGCGGCGTGCGTGCGCTCACGTCGATGCGCACCTCGACGAACCGCTCGCGCTCGCCGCGCTGGCGGCCGTCGCGGGCGTCGCGCCGCGCACGCTGCAGCATGCATTCCGCGCGTTCCTGCACACCACGCCGGCCGCGTACGTGCGCGAGCGCCGGCTCGCCGCCGTGCACGCGGCGCTGCAACGCGGCGACGCGCGCAGCGTGACCGACGTGCTGCTCGCGCACGGCATCCATGGCTTCGGCCATTTCGCGAAGGCGTATGCGCGGCGTTACGGCCACGCGCCTTCCGTCACCGCGAGGCAAGCTCGATGACGCACTCCGCCCCCGGTCGGCCGACGGCCCGCCCCGAACCCGCGCCGCACGACAGCGACGCCGCCGACGGCCTGCGTGTGCAGGATCTCGATCTCAACCTGTTGAAGACGTTTCGCGCGGTGTATGAAGAGCGGCACGTCGGCCGCGCGGCGCTGCGGCTCGGCGTCACGCAGCCGTCCGTCAGCTATGCGCTCGGCCGGCTGCGGCTGATGTTTCGCGACGCGCTGTTCGTGCGCACCGGCACCGGCGTCGAGCCGACCCCGCGCGCGCAACGGCTCGCGATCTCGGTCGACAAGGCGCTCGCGATCCTGCAGCACGTGCTCGACGAAGGCTCGCGCTTCACGCCCGACAGCACGCAGCGCGTGTTTCGTCTGCACATGAGCGATTTCGCGGCGAGCGCGTTCCTGCCGACGCTGCTCGCCGCATTCGACCGGCGTGCGCCGGGCGCGGTGATCGAGACGCTGCACGTCGACGAGTGCCAGCTCAACGTCGCGCTCGAATCCGGGCGCATCGACTTCGCGCTCGGGCATTTCGCCGATGCGTCGAGCCACTTCCAGCGCACCGCGCTGCTGCACGAGCACTGCGTGCTGCTGATGCCGCGCCGCACCGCCCAACGCGTCGGGCTGCCCGACGATTTCGTGCTCGACGGCACGGCGCCCGACGCGCTGCGCTTCGTCGCGGTCACGTCGCATCCGCAGTCGATGCAACTGCTCGAACGGCACGAACTGATGCCGCGCGTGCGCGCCGCGCTGCCCGATTTCATGGTGGTGCCCGCGTTGCTGCAGGACGGCGATTACGCGCTGATCCTGCCGGAGACGATCGCGATCACGTTCGCGGCGCGCCAGCCGTGCGTGCTGTACGAGATCGCCGGCGCCGGCGAATGGGCCGTCAACGCGTACTGGCATCGGCGCTTCGATGCGGACCCCGGCCATCGCTGGCTGCGTGCGCTGCTGCTCGAGCTGTTCAATATCGGCGAGCAGGCGCCGTTCGATGCATGGCTCGCGCCGCAGCCGCCTGCTTGCGCGTAGCGGCTCGAGCGAGCATGGGCACGGGTCCGCCGGCACGCTCAGAACGACGTGAGGATGCCCGCGACGAGCGAACTCGCGGTCGCGCCCGGCTTCGCCACCGCGACGCCGCCGCCCGCCGCGCCGTTGACGACGAAGCGCGCATGCGCGCCGTTGCGCACCATCGCGGCGCCCGTGTACAGCACCGTGCGCTTCGACAGCGGATAGTCGAAGCGGATGCCGTACGAATCGGCGTTGCCGTCGCTATCGGCGACCTTCCGGTAATGGCCGACACTCAGCAGCAGCGACGCGCGCCCGATCGGCACCGTCGCGCTGAGCTCCATGATGTCGCTGTGCGGATACGCGCTCTGGCTGTCGATCGCGGTCGCGACGTCGGGACCGCCGCGATGACGCAGGTACAGCGCGGCCACCTTCACGACGCTGAAGTCGTACGAAATCGCGCCGAGCGTGTAGTTGCCGTTCGCGGCCGTGCTCGCTGCACCGAGCGTCGATGCGGCGACCGGGCTGAACTTCTGCTGCATGATGTCGACGTCGACCGACAATCCGCCGCGCACATAGTTGATGCCGGCGCCATACGTATCGCCGAGCGTCGCCGGCTGCCCGGCCGCGCCGTTGGCGCCGCGCGCGGCCATCGCGCGCAACAGGAAGCCCGCGTAGCGCGGCGACGTGTAGCGCATCGAGTTGCGCACGCGCAGGAACGCGGGCCCGACGAAGTTGTTGGTCGCGTTGCCCCATGCGAGCCCTGCGCCGAGCCCGGGCAGGCTGTACGTGACGAGCGTCGTATGCAGGATCGTGTAGAGCTCGCCGAACTGCACGCCGCCGAACGGCCCCGTGATGCCGACCCACGCTTCGCGGCCGAACAGCGCGCTGCTGTTCGACAGTGCGCCGCTCGCCGCGTTGAAGCCGTCCTCGAGCTTGAAAATCGTCGCGTAGCCGCCGCCGAGATCCTCGACGCCCTTCAGCCCCCACTGCGACGCCCACAGGTTGCCGCTGCCCATGCGCGTCACGTGGTTCGGCCCGGCGTTCGCGTATTCGATCGCGGTGTCGATGCGGCCGTAGAGCGTCACGCTCGATTGCGCGACCGCAGGCAGCGCGTTGCACGCGAGCAGCGCGGCGAGCGGTACGGCAAGCCGGAAGGCTCGCCCGTTCGAATGGTTCATCTGCGTCGTCCCGTAGAAGTTGCGGCGCCTGTCGGCATCGCGCCGCTTGATGTGAAGCGCGTTCGCTTTCGGATGCGAACGCTGCCGATCAAAACCGGCCCGAGTCTAGGAACGACAATTTCGGACGTCGACGCAATGCGCTCTATAACGCTTATAGACGCGCCGCATGACGCGCACGGGCCCCGCCGCACGCGCGCTGCGCGGCGGCCCGCGCGCACGGCCTCGGTGTTTTCTTTATCCGGGTCGGTAAATATCCGTGTGGCGCGGCTGTCACTCCGGCTATGGCGGCCGAATTTGGCCGACTACGCTGCGTCACCGATCGTGTCATCCGCACGCTTTCGCGCCGCGACGGCGCCCGGCCCGCGAGGCCGATGCCGCGCTTTTCCACCGCCCGCTCCTGGAGAACCCGCATGTCCGCATCCACGGCCCGCGCTGCCGACGGCAAGCGCTATACGTACGAATGGTATGTCGTCGTCATCTGCATGCTCGCGTACGTCTTTTCGTTCGTCGACCGCCAGGTCCTCGTGCTGATGATCGAACCGATCAAGCGCGACCTGCACCTGTCCGATACGCAGTTCAGCCTGCTCAACGGCTTCGCGTTTTCGCTGTTCTATGCGGTGATGGGGCTGCCCGTCGCGTATCTCGCCGACCGCTATGCGCGCCCGCGCATCATCTCGCTCGGCATCGCGCTGTGGAGCATCGCGACCGCCGCGTGCGGGCTCAGCCAGCACTTCGTGCAGATGTTCGTTGCGCGGATGGGCGTCGGCGTCGGCGAGGCCGCGCTGTCCCCCGGCGCGTATTCGATGCTCGCCGACTACTTCCCGAAGGAGAAGCTCGGCCGCGCGATCGCCGTGTATTCGCTCGGCTCGTTCATCGGCGGCGGCATCGCGTTCCTGATCGGCGGCTACGTGATCGCGCTGCTCAAGCATGCGAGCGCATTCACGCTGCCGGTGGTCGGGCAGGTGCATGCGTGGCAGGTCACGTTCCTGATCGTCGGGCTGCCGGGCATCCTCGTCGCGCTGCTGTTCGCCGCGACCGTGCGCGACCCGCAGCGCAAGGGGCTCGCGCAGGATCGCTCGGGCGCCGTGCGGCGCGTGTCGATGCGCGATTCGCTGCGCTTCGTCGGCATGCACCGCGCGACCTTCTCGTGCCACTATCTCGGCTTCTCGTTCTACGCGATGACGCTGTATTGCCTGCTGAGCTGGACGCCCGCGTTCTATATCCGCCGCTTCGGAATGACGGCCGTCGAAGCCGGCTACACGCTCGGCATCGTGCTGCTGGTCGCGAATACGGCCGGCGTGTTCTGCGGCGGCTGGCTCAACGACTGGCTGCTGCGGCGCGGCCGCGGCGATGCGCCGATGCGCGCCGGCGCGATCGGCGCCGCCTGCATGGTGATTCCCGCGACGCTGTTCACGCAGCTCGACAGCCTGCCGGCGTCGCTCGCGATGCTGGTCGTCGCGATGTTCTTCGCGTCGTTCCCGATGCCGACGTCGACCGCCGCGATGCAGACGCTCGCGCCGAACCAGATGCGTGCGCAGATCTCCGCGCTGTTCCTGCTCGTGTCGAACCTGATCGCGCTCGGGATCGGCACGACCGTCGTCGCGCTGTTTACCGATCGCGTGTTCGGCGCGCCGGCCGCGGTCGGGCACTCGATGTCGATCGTCAACGTCGCGGCGGCGACGCTCGCCGCGCTGCTGCTCGCCGCTGGCTGCCGCCACTATCGCCGCAGCCTCGAGCGCGAACGCGGCCACGCGTCGGCATCGGCTTCGGCCGATGCGGCCGTCGACGGCGGCAACGCCATTGCCGCCCGCTGAGGTCGCGCGGTTCACCGATCGCGTGGTCGGCGCACCGGCCGCGCGATTGCCGCACCGCTGACCGGCGACGATCGACACGCCCACCATCATCCATCCCGCTTATTCCGGCATCGATTTTTAATCGATTTGATTTATGCGATGACCGTCCCTATTCTCGATCGCATGACGGCGCGGGGCTCCGCCGCGCCGCGTTTCTCTACCCCACGGAATTTCCCATGCAAGCGAACCGCCACCTGGTCCGGATCGACACGCTGATCGACGCGGCGCAGGACATCCGCTGTTTCCGGGTCTCGCGCGTCGACGGCCAGCCGTTCGACGCGTACGAACCGGGCGCCCATATCGACGTCACCGCGCCGTCCGGCATCACGCGGCAATATTCGCTGTGCGGCAACCCCGACGAGCGCGGCAGCTATCTGTTCGCGGTGAAGAAGGAAGCGCAGTCGCGCGGCGGCTCGCGTTCGCTGCACGACGACGTGAGCGTCGGCGCCGAATTGTGGATCGGCACGCCGCGCAACCTGTTTCGTCTGACCGATGACGCGAGCGAGCACGTGCTGATCGCGGCCGGCATCGGCATCACGCCGCTGCTGTCGATGGCGTATGCGCTGCACCAGCGCGGCGCGCGTTATCGACTGCACTATTTCGCGCGCAGCCGCGACCATGCGGCGTTCGTCGACGAACTGTCGGCCGAACCGTTCGCGTCGCACGTGACGTTCCATTACGGTGTCGAGCCCGATGCGATCGCGGCCGAACTCGGCCGCTGCATCGAGTCGATTGATCTGGAAGCGCATGTCTATACGTGCGGCCCCGGGCCGTTCATGGATGCCGTTGTCGCAGCCGCGGCCAAGCGAATCCCGGAAGACGCGATTCATCTCGAACGCTTTGCGGCGGAACCCTCCGCGACGGTCACTGCGGATGCCGCTCCAGCGGAAGACTTCGAAGTGCGCCTGCAACGCAGCGGCCAATCGGTGCGCGTCGCGCCCGATACGTCGATCGTCGACGCACTCGCGAAGATCGGCATCGAGGTCGATACGTCATGCGGCGAAGGCGTGTGCGGCACCTGCATGGTGCCCGTCATCGACGGCGAACCCGATCATCGCGATCACTGCCTCAGCAAGGCCGAGCGCGCGAGCAACACGGTGATCTGCTGCTGCGTGTCGCGCGCGCGCTCGGCGGTGCTCGTACTCGATCTCTGATGCGCCGAACGCGCCGCCATGTTGCCGCGCCGATCTACTGATCGACTCATGTAAAGATGCGCGGCCGACGGACACTCCGCCACCGCGGTTGCGTCGGGCACGAGCCGCCCGACCGTCATTCGTCGAAACGCTCGACGATCTCGGCGAGCAGCGCGCGCATCCACGCATTGCCCTCGTCCTCGTGAAAGTGCTCGTGCCAATGCATCGTCACCGGCGCGGGCGGCAGCGTGACCGGCAGCGCATACAGGCGGAACGCGTTGTCGCGGTTCAGGATCTGCGCGAGCCGCTTCGGCAGCGTCGCATACAGATCGGTGACCGACAGCACGCTCGGCAGCGCGACGAAGTGCGGCACCTCCAGCGCGATGTTGCGACCCACGCCCTGCGCGCGCAACGCGTCGTCGAGCGCGTGGTGGCTGTGCTCGACCGATTTCACGTTGACGTGCGCGGCGCGCACGAACTGCTCGAGACTCAGCGCGGCGGCCGTCGGCAGCCCGCGCCGGCGCCCCGTCATGCACACGTAGGTTTCCTCGAACAGCACCTGGTGGCGCGTGCGCGGCATCAGCTCAGGCAGGTTGCCGATCGCGAAATCGAGCCGGCTCGCGCGCAGCGCCTCCTCGATCTCCTCCACCGGCAGCGGCTGCACGCTCAACGTCACGCGCGGCGCGCGCTCGCGCAGCGCCTGGCAGATCGCCGGCAGGTACGCCATCTCGCCCGCATCCGACAGCGACACCCGGAACGTGCGCGTGCTGGTGGCCGGATCGAAGCGCTCCGCATAGCGCAGCGCGACGCGCACCATGTCGAGCGCCTTGCCGACGATGCCCGCGAGTTCGAGCGCGACCGGCGTCGGCTGCATGCCCGAGCGCGTCCGCACGAACAGCGGATCGTCGAACAGCGTGCGCAGCCGGCCGAGCGAATAGCTGACGGCCGGCTGCGACAGCGCGAGCCGCTCGCCGGCCTTCGTCAGGCTGCGTTCCTCGACGATCGCCTGGAATACGCGCAACAGGTTCAGATCGAGATGATCGACCGACGTCATCGTGACCTCCATCATTTGCCACATTTATTTGATTATCAATTTTAGATCAATTTGACCGATATGCGGCAGAAGACGAGACTGGTCTCCGGACGCTGCGCCCAGCGCGGCCCGATTTTCGCGACTCTTTCCCCACGACGACGATGAGCGACATTCCCTACCAGACGATCGACACCCGCGCGTTGCATGGTCTCGCGCAGCCCGACCGCATCGCGCCCGCGATGTATCACGATCCTGCGCTGTTCGAAGCCGAGCTCGACCGCATCTTCTACCGCACCTGGATCTGGGTCGCGCACGACAGCGAACTGCCGAACCCGGGCGACTTCATCACGACGACGATCGGCCGCCAGCCGGTAATCGTCGTGCGCGACAAGACCGGCGAGGTGAACGTGCTGCAGAACCGCTGCCGCCATCGCGGCGCGACCGTGTGCGAATCGCACAAGGGCAACGCGAAGGGCTTCACGTGCCCGTATCACAGCTGGTCGTACGCGCTCGACGGCACGCTGCGCGCGCTGCCGTACGGCGACGGCTACGAAGGCGTGTGCGAGAAAGGCGACCTGCCGCTCGTGAAGCTGCGCGTCGGCGTGTACCAGGGGCTGATCTTCGCGAGCTTCAACGATGACATCGAACCGCTCGAGGATTTCCTCGGCGGCGCGAAGCCGTGGATCGACCTGTTCATGAAACAGGGCGCCGGCTACCCGATCAAGGCGAACGGCGAGCACAAGTTCAAGTTCAAGGGCAACTGGAAGATCCAGCTCGAGAACACGACCGACCTCTATCACTTCCCGGTCGTGCACAAGTCGTGGATGAAGTCGATCGACGACGAGACGGCCGCCGCGATCACGAGCTTCATGACGAGCGAGCACGCGTTCTGCCGCGCGCTCGGCAACGGCCACAGCCTCGCGGTGCTGATGCCCGAGCTGATCGATCTCGACGATGACGACGGCGCACCGCTGGCCGAACGCTTCGCGCCGCTCGCGGCGAAACTCGCCGAACGTCACTCGCCCGACGAAGTGCGCCGCATCGTGCGCTCGCTGATGGGCGTCGGCTTCAACCTGAACCTGTTCCCGAACCTCGCGCTGTCGATGGCCTTCTTCCGCGTGCTGCGGCCGATCTCCGCGAACGAAACCGAGATCCGCCACGTCGCGCTCGCGATGGACGGCGGCCCCGACGAAGCGAACCGCGAGCGGCTGCGCATCCACGAGCACTTCCAGGGCCCGTTCGGCTTCGGCAGCCCCGACGATGCGGAAGCGTGGGAGCGCGTGCAGCGCGGCGCGCAGGCGGGGCCCGACGTGCCGATCCTCGTGAATCGCGGGCTGAACCGCGAGACGACCGCCGCGAACGGCGAAAAGACCGCGCATGCGACCGACGAGACCGGCATGCGCGAAGCCTACCGGCAATGGCGCAACATGATGGAGCAGCAATGATGGACGACCGCAACGCCCTCTTTTCCGAGCAGACCTTCGCCCGCGCGGTCGAATTCGTGTGGCGCGAAGCCGAGATGCTCGACCGCCGCGACTATCGCGCGTGGCTCGACCTGTGGGATCCGACCGGCCACTACGTGGTGCCGATCGATCCCGACGCGACCGATTTCGCGGCGACGCTGAACTACGTGTTCGACGACCAGGACATGCGCGAGAAGCGCGTGCAGCGGATGGTGTCCGGCTATTCGGCGTCGGCCACCGACGCGGCGCGCACGGTGCGCACCGTATCGCGCTTCACGCTGGAAAGCGGCAGCGCCGATACCGTCGAGCTGAAATCGGCGCAGGTGGTGGTCGCATACAAGCGCGGCGTCGCGACGCTGTTCGCGGCCGACGTCACGCACAACCTGCACGTCGATGCCGAAGGCGAGATGCGGATTGCGGAGAAGGTCGTGCGCCTGATCGACTCGACCGAAGCGCTCAGCGCGATCGGCTTCCTGCTGTAAGCCGCGACCGGTTCACCGTCGCCAGCGCAATGGTGAGCCGGGCACCTTCACCGGTGAGCGGCTGCCGGTTCGCCGTCGCCCGCGCAAAGGTGAACCGGTCACCTTCACCTTTCAGCGGCGACCGCTTCGCCGTCGCTCGCGCAACGGTGAGCCAGCCACCTTCACCTTTCCGGACCCTCATGCCCACACTCGAAGTTTTCCTGCCGACCGGCCATGACGACGCGCGCAAGGCCGAACTGATCGCACGGCTCAGCCACGCGACCGTCGACGCGATCGGCGCACCGATCGAATCCGTGCGCGTGCTGCTCACCGAACTGCCCGCGACGCATATCGGCCTCGGCGGCCGCAGCGCCGCGGACGGCGCGCCGCCGTCGCTGCCGGTGATCGTCGCGATCCTAATCGCCGGCCGCACCGACGCACAGAAGCGCGCGCTGATCGCCGCGCTGTCCGATGCGGGCGCGAACGTGCTCGACGCGCCGCTGCAGGCGACGCGCGTGATCATCAAGGACATTCCGAACACCGACTTCGGCATCGGCGGCCAGACCGCGCGGGCGCTGGGGCGCTGACCATGCGTCGCGCGTCGCCGCCCCGCCGCAATGCGCCGACGCGGTTGCGCTCACCCGTCGGCGAGCGGCAGCGTCACGCGGCAGTCGAGCCCGCCGCCTGCGGCCGGGCTCGCGGCGATCCGCCCGCCGTGGCGCGTGACGATGCTCTTGCACAGCGACAACCCGATCCCGTTGCCGCCGGCCTTCGACGACGAGAAGCCGTCGAACAGCCGGTCGTGCGCGCCGGCGTCGATGCCCGGCCCGTTGTCGATCGCACGCAACTCCGCATGGCCGGCCACGTTCGCGGTGCCGAGCGTCAGCGTGCGCGGCGCGCACTCGCAACTGGCGAACGCCTCGATCGCATTGAACGCAAGATTCAGGATCACCTGCCCGATCAGCACGCGCTCGCAGCGGATCGGCAGCGGCGCGTCGGCCTGCACGATCGCAACCGTCACGCCGGCCTCCTTCGCACGCAGCTCGATGAAGTACGCGACGTCGGCGAGGATGTCGCGCAGGTCGGCCCGCACGACAACCGGCTCGCGCTTCACGATGAATTCGCGCACGCTCTTGATGATCAGCGCCGCATGCTCGGCCTGCCGGTCCGCGCTGCGCAGCCCCCAGATCGCGTCGTCGACGGCGCCGTTGCCGTTCAGCCGCCGCACCGCGCCTTCGATGAAATTGCGCACGGCCGCGAGCGGCTGGCTCAGTTCGTGCGCGATCACGGTCGCCATCTCGCCCATCGCGTTGTAGCGGCCCGCGTATTCGAGCATCCGCGCCTCGGCGCGCCGCGCGTCCTCGATCGCGACTTCGTCGCTCACGTCGCGAAACTGCACGAGCAGCCCGTCGAGATCGCCTTCGATCTCGACCTGCCGGCACAGGATGCGCAGCCAGCAGGCGGCGCCGTCGCGCCGCACGATCCGGTAGCGCTGCGGCGCGGACGGGCACGCGGACGGCGCGTCGCGCAACTGCGCGACGAGCCGGTCGCGATCGGCCGGCGAGCAGTAGTCGAGCACCTCGCCGAGCGGCTCGTCGGGCGCGAGCCCGAGCACGCGGCGGCCCGACTCGCTGATGAACTGCACGCCGCCGTGCGGCGTCACGACCGCGATGCCTTCGTCGAGATCCTGCATGAACTCGCGCAGCCGCGCCTCGTAGCGGCGCAACTGCTGGCGGACCGCCTCCTCCGCACTGATGTCGCGGAACTGCACCATCACGACGTCGCGCCCGCGCAGCGGCACGTAGGTCGCGGTGGCCTCGGACAGCATGTCGACGCCCGTGCGCGACCGATAGCACCATTCGTACACCTGCGGGCCGTCGACGAGCGCACGATCCCACGCGCTCACCGCGATCTCGCGCCGGTACTTCGGCTCGGGACGCGTCATGTCCTGCGCCTTCAGCGGCAGCAGTTCCTCGACGGAAAAGCCGAGCGCGATGCACGCGGCGCGATTCGCCCACACGATCGCCCGGGTGCGCGCGTCGTGCAGCAGCACGCAGGTGGTCAGCGCGTCGAGCAGCCGGTGGAAATCGTCTTCGTCGGGAAAACTCATGATCGGATTCGGAGGAAGGCGCGCGGCATCGCGCGGCCGGGAACCCAACATAGCACCGGCGCGCGCAGATCGCATCTGAAGATTTCTTTAGGCCGGCACGGAGCGTCACCAGTCGCGCGGCCCAACGCACCAATTGCTGCGTGTTTTCGGCGTTTCTAGACTAGGGTCTGTTTGCATATGAAACGCACATGCGAATGCCCGGAATCGCCCCATCCCCAGGAGACTTTCATGCCGCAAGCCGCCCTCGCCATCGAATCCGCGCCGACCTCGCCGCCCACCGCCAGTCCCGCGGCCGCGCCGTTGTCGCCGCTCGACGCGGTGATCGAAACCGTCGCCGCGCGCCGCGACGAATTCGACCGGCTGTCGCACGTGCCGCGCGACGTGATCGCGCTGTTCAAGCAAGCCGGCATCTATCGCGCGGGCACGCCGCGCCGCTTCGGCGGCGACGCGCTCGCGCCGACCGCGTTCCTCGACATGATCGAACGGATCGCGACCGCCGACGGCTCGGCCGCGTGGGTCGCGAGCTTCGGTTCCGCGAACGTCTACCTCGCCGCGCTACCGCTCGACACGCAGGCCGAGCTGTACGCGAGCGGCCCCGACCAGGTATTCGCCGGCGGCCTGTTCCCGGTGCAGCCCGCGCAGGACGCGCCCGGCGGTTGGCGCGTGAACGGCACGTGGAAATTCGCGAGCGGCTGCAAGGGCGCCGACTGGCTCGGCGTCGGCATCGCCGTGCCGGGCGCGCAGGACGCCGCGCCGAACAAGCCGCGCACCGCCGTGTTCCGCGCCGCGGACGTCGAGATCGTCGAGAACTGGAGCGTGGTCGGCATGCAGGGCACCGGCAGCCACGACCTGCGCGTGAACGACCGCTTCGTGCCGGAGGCGTGGACCTTCGTGCGCGGCGGCGAAGCGACCGTCGACGAGCCGCTGTACCGCTATCCGACCGTCGCGTATGCGGCGCAGGTGCTGGCCGTCGTCAACCTCGGCCTCGCGCGCGCGGCGCTCGACGTCGTGAACCGGATGTCGGGCGGCCGCCAGACGACGACCGGCGCGCCGCGTCTCGCCGATCGCGCGTATTTCCGCATCGAGCTCGCGAAGGCCGAGGCGCAACTGCGCTCGGCGCGCGCGTTTTTCTACGATGCGACCGATTCGGTGTGGCAATCGATTCTCGCGGGCAACCCGGTGACGCCCGACCAGGTCAGCCTGCTGCGGCTCGCGGCCACGCAGATCGCGCGCGAAGGCGCGAGCGTCGTCGAACGCGCGTACCGCCTCGGCGGCACGGCCGCGATCTACCGGTCGCATCCGCTGCAGCGGCTGCTGCGCGATGCGATGGTCGTCACGCAGCACGCGTTCCTCGCCGAAGGCAACTTCGACGGCGCGGGCGCGGTCTTCACCGGCGTCACGCCGTTTCCCGGCTATCTGTAACCTGCATCGCCCGAAACTTTCGATGAACGCGCATGAAGCCGCCGCACCGTCGCCGGCCGGCTCATGCGCCCGACCGATTCCTCTGGAGAACCCACTATGTCCGATTCGAATCCGCTGCCGCTGCGCGTGCTGTTCTGCTGCGGCGTGTCGCAGAATTTCTTCGACCTGCCGCGCGAAAAGATCGGCGAAGTATGGCAGGCGTACGGCGCGATGCTCGCGGCCGTCGAAGCGATGCCCGGCGTGCGCGTGCTCGGCGTGATGGACGACGACCGCCTCGTGGTCGGCCAGGCCGACGGCGCACCGTGGACCTTCTACATCATGGCCGACGTCGCCGATTTCGACACGACGGTCGCCGTGTGCAACCTGTACCGCACGACGCCCGTCGGCGAATACAACCTGTGGCGCTACGGCAAGATCGAGGCACGCGTCGGCCGCGCGCTGACCGTGCCGCCGGCCACGAAGCCCGCGGCGTGAGGCGCGCGATGACCGATCTGTCTGCGGCCGCGATCGACGCGCTCGCACAGCGCGTCGCGGCGCTCGACGCCGAGCGCGCGGTGCGCGCGACGATCACGCGCTACATGGCGCTGTGCGACGTACCCGAAGATGCGGGCGAAGGCCCGTCGCTGGCGGAACTGTTCACGTCCGACGCCGTGTGGGAAGGCATCGGCCCGCGGTACGCGCGGAAGTTCGGCCGTCTCGAAGGCCCGGCCGCGATCGTCGCGATGCTCGGCCGCTATCTTCCGCCCGATCCGCATTTCTCGGCGAACCTGCACTTCCTGACGTCGGAGTCGATCGAGATCGGTGTCGACCATGCAAGCGCACGCGGCCGCTGGATCATGCTCCAGGCGTCGCGCTACGCAGACGATTCGGCCGAGCTGATCGCCGCGCGGCTCACGATCGATTTCGCGCCGTGCGCCGACGGCGCCGCCTGGCTGATCCGCCATTTCCGCACCGAACGCGTGCTCGACGGCCCGTGGCCGCTCGCCGCCGCGCCACGGTCCTGAACCCTTCCACCGTATTCGCACGCCATCGCACCATGACAGGCTTCATCGACACCTTCACGCTCGGCGGCCCCGGCCCGACGATCGCGATCAAGGACACGATCGACATCGCGGGCTATCCGACCCGCGCGGCAAGCCGCGCGCTCGCCGATGCGCCGCCGGCCGTCCGACACGCGGACGTGGTCCGCCTGCTGCTCGACGCCGGCTGGCAGATCGCAGGCAAGGCGAACATGCACGAGCTCGCGTTCGGCATGACCGGCATCAACGACTACACGGGCACGCCCGTCAATCCGCAGGATGCCGCGCGCATTCCCGGCGGCTCGTCGAGCGGCTCCGCGTCGCTCGTCGGCCTCGGCGCCGTCGACGCGGCGCTCGGCACCGATACCGGCGGCTCGATCCGCGGGCCGGCCGCGTGCTGCGGCGTGGCCGGGCTGAAACCGACGTTCGGCCGCGTGTCGCGGCGCGGCGTCGCGCCCGCGGACACCACGCTCGATTGCGTCGGGCCGTTCGCGCGCGAGATCCGCACGCTCGTCGCGGTGATGGCCGCGATCGCGCCGGACTTCGATCGCGCGCAGGCGACCGCTTCCGTTGAAGGCGGCACGGTCGCCCAACTCGCCGTCGAAACCGATCCGGCGATCGCCGCCGCGCTCGATGCGGCCGTTCGCGCGTCGGGCCTGCGTTCGCATACGATCGTGCTCGATGCAATGCCGGCCGCGTTCGCGGCGGGGCTCACCGTGATCAACGCGGAAACGTCGCGCGCGTTCGGTCACCTGGTCGCGACCGGCAAGCTCGGCGCCGACCTCGATGCGCGATTGCGTGCGGCCGCAACGACCGCGCCTGCGGCATTGAAGGAAGCCGAAGCCGTGCGCGCACGCTTCACCGCACAGATCGACGCCGCGCTCGAACACGCGGACGTGCTGGTGCTGCCGACGCTGCCCGCGCTGCCGATCACGCTGCAGCAGGCACGCGACGGCGTCTCGGTAATCGCGATGTCGTCGCTGATCCGCCCGTTCAACCTGAGCGGCCATCCGGCGCTCAGCCTGCCGCTGCCGCTCGCCGGTTCGCCGTTGAAGGCCGGCTTGCAGATCGTCGGACGCAAGGGCGCGGACGAACGGGTCTGCGCAATCGCGGCACACTTCGAAGCCGCGCTCGCCGCATGAACCACGATACGGGCGCCGCTTCCCTCGGCGTGCGCCCGCGAACCACGGAACTCCATACCATGTCAGACAGAGTCGTTCTCGTCACCGGCGCCGCGCGCGGGCTCGGCGCCGTCATCGCCGAACGCTTCCATGCGGCCGGCTATCGCGTCGCGCTGGCCGACATCGCCGCCAACGCGATTCACGCGCATGCACGCGAGCTCGATCCGAGCGGCGAACGCGCGATCGCGCTGCCGCTCGACGTCACGTCGAAAAGCGATTTCGAAGCCGCGCGCGATGCGCTCGTCGCGCGCTGGGGCACGATCGACGTGCTCGTCAACAACGCGGGCGCATCGAAGGTCGTGCCGGCGATGGAGATCACGGCCGAGCAGTTCGACCAGGTGATCGACGTGAACCTGCGCAGCGTGCTGTTCGGCTGCCAGGTGTTCGGCCAGTATTTCGCGCAGCGCGGCGCGGGCCGCATCGTCAACATCGCGTCGCTCGCCGGGCAGAACGGCGGCTCGGCGACGGGCGCGCACTATGCGGCCGCGAAAGGCGGCACGCTGACGCTGACCAAGGTGTTCGCCCGCGATCTCGCCGCGCAGGGCGTGACCGTCAACGCGATCTCGCCGGGGCCGCTCGATCTGCCGATCGTGTACGAAAGCGTCGCGCCGGAAAAGCTGCGTCAGGTGCTCGCGAGCCTGCCGGGCGGCAAGCTCGGATCGGCCGGTTTCGTCGCGGATGCGGCCGTGCTGCTCGCGTCGGGCGACGCGCATTTCGCGAACGGCGCATGCTGGGACATCAACGGCGGGTTGTACATGCGCTGAACGGTACGCACGCATCGGACGCGCGGTGTGCGTGCGCGGTGTGCGTGCACATCGGCTGCGTCGCGTGCGTTGCATGCTTCTCGTGGCCCGGATGCGCAAGCCGATCCGCGCACAGCCCCGACCGCTATCGAGACGCCTCCCCATCGTCGCCCCACACGACCATCACGTCGCGCACGAGCGCGGCGATCGACGTCGCGCCGAGCTTCTCCTTGATGCTCGCGCGATGCACGTCGACGGTCTTCACGCTGATCGACAGGTCCGACGCGATCTGCTTGCTGCCCTTGCCGTCCACGACGCCGCGCAGCACTTCCTTCTCGCGCGCGGTCAGCGCATCGAGCCGCTGGCGTAGCTCGCGGTGGCGCTGGCTCACCGCATGCCGCTGCTGCGCGAGCCGCAGCGCGCGCTGCACGCGCTCGAGCATCTGCTGCGAGTTATACGGCTTCTCGACGAAATCGATCGCGCCGTTCTGCAGTGCGCGCACCGACATCGGAATGTCGCCGTGTCCGCTGACGAAGATCACCGGCAGCGTCGCGCCGCGCGCATTCAGTTCGGCCTGCACGTCGAAGCCGCTTTTCTCCGGCATCCGCACGTCGAGCACGAGGCACGCAGGCAGGTTCACGTCGAAGCGCGCGAGAAAATCGGCCGCGTTCGCGAACCCTTCGGACGCGATGCCGACCGATTCGAGCAGCCACGCGAGGGACGTCCGCATGCCGCCGTCGTCGTCGACGATGTATACGATCGGTGCGGGTGACGTCATCGGGGTGTCTCGCAAAATATCGGTATCGGTATCACGCGCGACGCAGAGGTGAAGCCCGCGTCGTTCGTCGGGGGTATGCGGCACATCATAGCGAGCCGAAAATCCGCTGAATACCCCTTCACGTACCGCGTGAACGCACAACCGCTCATTTTTTCGCGCAGCGTGCCGCGCATCTAGGTAGAACCTTTAGATGCGTTGGCGCGAACGCCATCTTCGTCATCGTTCGTGCGAATGGTCGGCCGCATTTTCGCGGCGTACGCTTGGGTCATCGTCGGCCGAGCGATGCTGCATCGACAACACCCGCGATCGCCGCCTTCATCCAACCAGGAGCGCCCATGTCCGCCACGATCGATACCCCGCAACCGGCGCGCGTCGAACCGACCGACGCGCAAAAGGCCTTCCGCCAGGCGATGGCCCATCTCGGCGCGGCCGTCAACGTGATCACCACCGCGGGGCCGCACGGCCGTTGCGGGATCACCGCGAGCGCCGTGTGCTCGGTCACCGACGCGCCGCCGACGCTGCTCGTGTGCCTGAACCGGTCGAGCGCGATGCATGCGACCTTCGAGCGCAACCGTCAGGTCTGCATCAACGTGCTGCCGGCCGAGCACGAGCTGCTCGCGCGACACTTCGCGGGGCTCACCGACCTGCCGATGGAACAGCGCTTCGCTCTCCCCGTGTGGGATCGCGGCGAACGGGACGTGCCGGTGCTGCGCGATGCGCTCGCGAGCCTGCAGGGCACGATCGCCGAGATGAAGGAAGTCGGCTCGCATTCGGTGATGTTCATCGAGGCGACGTCGATCCGCGTGCGCGACGACGGCGACAGCCTGATCTACTTCAGCCGTGCGTTTCATCGCGTGTCGCGCACCGCATGCGTGCGGTGACGGGTGCTTGGCTACGCGGACGTGCTGCGCAGCGCGCGCTGCCCGGCCGCGAATGCCGCGCCCGCGAACAGCGTGAGCGCCGAATACACGAGCCCGCGCGCGAGCCCCGCGCTGTCCGACACCCAGCCGATCGCGACCGGCCCCGCGATCTGTCCGAATGCGAAGACGGTCGTGAATGCGCTGATCCCCTTGGCCCAGCCGTCGGGCGGCAGGTTGTGCCGCACGAAGGCCGTCGTCGACGCGACCGCCGACAGGAACGTCGCGCCGAACAGCAAGCCCGATGCGAATGCGGCGGCCGGATGCACGAACAGCG
Source organism: Burkholderia sp. CpTa8-5 (assembly GCF_017815045.1). Lineage (NCBI taxonomy): Bacteria > Pseudomonadati > Pseudomonadota > Betaproteobacteria > Burkholderiales > Burkholderiaceae > Burkholderia > Burkholderia sp. CpTa8-5. Next base: position 253,725 of record NZ_JAGIQD010000002.1, on the reverse strand, counting down.
CGGGCATCAGCGTCGCGACGCCGAGCAGCGCGTTGAGCACCGCGAGCGCCTGGCCGCCGCGCATCCGGTCGAGCAGCCCCGACCACAGCCGCGCCGACACGACGGTCGCGACGCCGAGCATCACGTAGAACGCGGCGACGACCGAGCCGCTCATCCCCGCGCCGCGCAGCAACGCGACGATGAACGTCATGTAGCCGATATAGCCGACGCCGAACAGCGCGTAGCCGGCCAGCGCGAGTGCGAAGCGGGCCGGGCTCGCGGCAGCCGCCGGTTTCGCACCGTCGGCCCGCGTGGCCGGTGCCGCATGGGCATGCTCGATGCGGCGCGCGGCCGACACGGCGACTGCCGAGAACAGCACGCACGCCGTCGCGAGTGCGAACCACGCGGGCTGCCAGCCGTGCACGCGTGACACGAGCGTGGCCGGCACGAGCAGCGACGACGCGACGATGCCCCATCCGGTGCCGCCGTAGTAAAGGCCGAGCAGCAGCCCCGCATCGCGCGGCGACGCGGAGGCGAGCCGCGCGGCCAGTACGCCGCCGCTGATGAAGATCAACGCGCTGCCGACACCCGTCGCCAGCCGCTGCGCGAGCAACGCGTGCATGTCCGGCGTGAGCCCGCCCGCGGCCATCAGCACGGCGGTCAGCGCGCAGCCGGCCGCGAGCAGCGTGCCCGCGCGCCGGCGCCGCGACAGCAGCGGGAAGGCAAGCGCGCCGATCAGGTAGCCGGCCGCGTTCGCCGTATTCAGCGCGCCGGCCTGCGCGAACGTCCAGCCGAGATCGGCCTTCATCGGCGGCAGCAGCAACGCATACGAAAAGCGTGCGAGGCCGAGCGCGATCGCGCTGCCGAGCGACAGGCAGATCGCGAGCCGCCACGCGGCCATGCGGCCGGGATCGGTGGCGTCGGCGTCCGGCCGCGAGCGACCGTCACGCTCCGGTTGCGGCACTGCACGCATCGGGGTGTCTCCTTCGTTGTTCGATTCCGGGGCTTGCGCCGCCGTCGGTCGATCATACTGGAGCCGCCACGAAATCGGCACGCGCGGCAGCGGCACAACCGCGACGGCCGCCGCGCCCGGTTCCCGCTCCCCGACACGACGGCCGAACACCGCGGGAAACCAGCCGGCGCGGGCGCGCGCTATCGCCCGAGTCCGGCCGCAAACGCCGCCAGCAGCGCGCGCCCTTCGGGCCATCCAGCCAGCCCGGACGCCGCGTTCAGATGGCCGCGCGCGCCGAGCAGAAGCGGCGTCGCACCCTGTTCCGTTGCCCATTCGAGCGCGCGCCCCGACGGATCGTACGGATCGTCCTCGCTCGCGATCGCCAGCACAGGCACGCGCCCGAACCCACTGTTCGGCAGGTTCGCGAACGCGGCGGCGGCAACGGGAAAGCGCGGCCCTGCCGGGTCGGGCACGGCCACGAGAAACGCGCCGCGCACCGCCCGAGCCGACACGGCATGCCAATGCGCGAACAACAGACAACCCAGCGAATGACACACCACGAGCGGAGGCACCCCGGCGTTCGCGACGGCCTCGTCCAGCGCCGCCGTCCAGTCGGCCAGGTCGGGCGCGTCCCATGAAGCCGGCGCGATGCGCGCGGCGCCGGGCAACGCCGCCTCCCAGTGGCTTTGCCAATGATCCGGTCCCGAATTGCCGATACCCGGCACGATCACGATCGCTCGATTCATCACTCCCTCCATCGACGAAAGCCCAGAGTGTGACCACGCATCAGTCGGCATGGAATGGCAAGTCATCGGTTATTGGGACAAAATGCCGATGAATCAACGGTACCGGAGGACCGTCATGCCGGAAGAAGCACTGGATCGCCTGGATCTTGCGATCCTCGAAGCGCTGCAGGACAACGCGCGGACGCCGCTGTCGGAAGTCGGCAGGCGCATCGGGCTGTCGCAGCCGGCCACGTCGGAGCGCGTGAAGCGGCTGGAAGAACGCGGGATCATCGCCGGCTACGGCGCACGGATCGATCCGGCCGCGCTCGGGTTGGGCATGATGGCGATCATCCGGCTCAAAACGACTCACGAGCACATCAAACCGGCGCTGCGCACGTTTGCCGAGATGCCGCATGTCATCGAAGTCCACCGCATGACCGGCGAGGACTGCTTTCTGCTGAAGGTGCTGGTGCCGACGCCGGGCCAGCTCGAAACCCTGATCGACGCGATTGCCCGCTTCGGCGCGGTCACGACTTCGCTGGTGCTGCGCTCGGAACCGACGAAGGCGATCGGAAAGGCGCTGCTCGGATGACGTTCGCATGCGGCTTTCTTTAACGACATAAAGTGCAGCAATCATTTCAATTGAACTCAAATTAAAAATTACCGAATTCAATTCGGCGTTCTGGATTTGAATTCACTAAAAAAAGATGCGCGATCTGTCGCTCGTTTTATCCATTTTTCCAATATGTGAATCGAAAACGCCCGTGTTTAGCGCACTTCAGCTAAAAACAATGCGACGCATTGCATTCGTAAATTCATCAGACTAATATCGACGCCACTCGCCCGGCATTCAAAAAATTCCGAACGAGGAGCGGCCATGTTTTTTGCCGCGCTTTCATGTTGAATCACTCATGTTCACCACAGGAGAATTGACATGCAGGAAACCCAGCAGATCGAATTGCTTGACTGGATGCAGGAAGACACGCACCCCGAGGCCGTCGACATGATGGTCGAGGACGCCGTGGTGCCGTTCGGCACCGCGCTCTGGCCGGTCTGAGCGGGCCACCCGTTCTCGCGGAAGGGCCTCGGCCCTTCCGCCGCTTCCGGAGATACGCATGCTGAACCTGCACCGCGCGCTCGGTTTTCACCCGGCGCTGCGCGACAAGCTGGCACGCGGCGAATCGGGAAAACTGCTGGTCGGCTATGACACCCGCAACCGCGACACCGCGTTGCGCGCCTTTTCCGCCCTGCCCGATTCGCTCGACGCGACCACCCTCTGCCTCGAAAGCACCGCACCCGCCGATATCGCCGCCGCACTCGACGACGCCGACCTGTTCGTGCTGCTGTACGACTCGTCGTGCCTGCCGACGCCGTCGCCGAGCGGGCCGCCATTTCTCGCCGCAATCCGCCCCGCGATCGTCGAACACTGGGGCAAATCGGTTTTATTCAAGGATTACGGCCCGCACCTCGACGAGGCGTTCGCCGAATCGCTCGACGACATCGCCGCGCGCAACGGCCGGCTGATCGAGGCCGCCGCACGCGCGTCGCAGATCCGCTTCATCGACGAAGCCGGCAACACGCTGACGGGCTCGCTCGCGCCGGACCAGAAATGGACGAGCGTGGACGGCATGGGCAACCTCGACGTCGTGCCCGGCGAGATCGCGACGCACGTGACGGACCTGAACGGCACCGTCGTGTTCAGCGGCACGTTTCTCGGCACCGTGCCGTTCGCGATCAAGTACAAGGTGGCCGAGCGGCTCGCGACGCTGCATGTCGAGCACAGCACGATCGTCGATTTCGACACCGACGATGCGGGCTTCCGGCGCGATTTCACGACCTATCTCGACCGGCACGCGAATCATCGGCGGATCGAGGAATTCGGCATCGGCACGAACCTCGGCATTCGCGGCCTGTACGGCCGCAACGCGGGGTTCGAGGAACGCCATCCGGGCCTGCATCTCGGGCTCGGCGGCGGCGAAAACGGCAGCCACCATCTCGACCTGATCTTCGCGCGCGGCACGCTCGCGCTCGACGAACGGATCGTGTTCGACGGCGCGTTCGCCGTCTGACGCGGCGGCGGGTTGCTCAGGCTTCGGCGGCCGCCGCGTCGCCGAGCCACTTGAACATCACGAAGCAGTCGACGAAGCCGAGCCGCGCGTGACGGTATGCGCGCGGCACCCGGCCGACGATCTCGAATCCCAGCTTCTGCCACAGCGCGACCGCGACCGCGTTCGTCGCGACCACCGAATTGAACTGCATCGCGAGGAAACCGCGCTCGCGCGCCATCTGCTGCGAGTGTTCGCACATCAGGCGCGCGACGCCGCGTCCGCGCGCGGCCTCGCTCACCATGTAGCCGCAGTTGCTCACGTGCTTGCCGGGCCCGGCCGCGTTCGCCTTCAGGAAATACGAGCCGAGCACCACGCCGTCCTCTTCGGCGATCCACGTGCAGAGCGGCGCGTCGAGCCACTGTGCGCGCGCCGCTTCCTGGGTCGGCTCGGGATCGAATGCATAGGTTTCCTGAGCAGCGACGATCGCGCGGTAAGTCGGCCAGAAGCGCGCGAAATCGTCGTCGGTCATCGGGCGAATCGTGATCATGCGGGGTCTCTCGTGAGGTGATGTCGGCAGGCCAGACGGGCGAACGAGCGATCGTACCGCGATTCATCGACGGTCGCCGTTATCGCCGCGCTGCGCTGCGATACGCGCGTCCCGTCGCACCATCCGTAGCGGCCATTTGGCCGAATCGTCACGCGCCATCCCGGATGAAAAAATGATCGTCGTCCGGGAAGCCCGCTCCACGCCCTCGAATCCCGAACGATGAAGACGCCGCATGCTCATCGGCCGCCCAGCCATTGCGATGTGAACCGCCCCGCTCCATTTACCTTTTTGTAGCTTATAAGTTACAATGCTCTCCAAGTTCGAACTTCTTCGCTATCAACGCGACGACGGTCGCGAGCCGTTCACCGAATGGCTGAACGCCGTCCGTGACAAGCCCGCGCAGGCGCGAATCCGCGAGCGGCTGCGCCGCGTGCAGACCGGCAACTTCGGCGATTGCGAGCCGGTCGGCGAAGGCGTGATCGAACTGCGCGTCCATGTCGGCACCGGCTATCGCGTGTACTTCGGCCGGCACGGCGGCGCCGTGGTGCTGCTGCTGTCCGGCGGCGACAAGGCGAGTCAATCCGACGACATCAGGCGCGCCAAGGAACACGGGTCGAACTGGAAACGGAGGCAAACATGAACAAGCTCAAAGGCGCGGTATCGCACCACGATGCGGAAGTCGCCGAACTCGGCGCCGACCGCGAGCTCGCGGTCGCCTATCTGCGCGTCGCGATGGAATCGCTCGACGATCCCGACAACCGCGCGGCCGGTCTGCTCGCGCTGCGCACGGTCGCGGAAGCATACGGCGGGCTCGGCGCCGTCGCGGCCGAAGCCGGCATCAGCCGCGAATCGCTGTATCGCACGCTGTCTCCGAACGGCAACCCGACGCTGAAAACCCTGCTCGCGGTACTCAAGACCGTCGGCCTGCGCCTGTCCGTCGTTCCCGCGCAGCCGTCGCACGCGTAAGGGCGCGCGTCACACCTGCCCCGTCACGGCTGAACCATCCACACCAGCAGCATCTGATCCGGCGCGGCCGTCATCCCCGCCGGCGGATGCGCGATCGTCGGCTCGACCGCCAACGCGTGTGCGATCGTCGCCGCATCGTCGATCGTCGTCGTGTGCACGATCGTCATCAGCCGCGCCGGCCGGCGCAGCGTTTCGCGATACAACGCGCCATACCACAGCGGCCGCATGCCGAGCGCATCCTGCAACACGTACGGATAACGCCACAGCCGCAGCACGAAGCGGCTTTCCGGGTGGGCGGGATCGACGCGGACGAACACGCGTCGCGTGCTCTCGCCGTGCGTATAGCGCGGCAGCACGGGCAGCGTATCGGCGGGCGCCTGCGGCAATAGCCAACGCAGCGCGGTGGCCGGCGACCACGGCGTCGCGCGCTGCCAGCCGGCCTGCGCGAGATGGCGGTCGAGCGTGTCCGACGTCGCGCTCCATTGCAGCGGCAGATATTCCTCGCGGTCGCCGCCGATCTCGGTGCGCCGCGCCGGCACGCGCTGCCACCCGCCGCGCAGCCACTGGTCGACGGTCATCGCGACCACGTCGCCGACATGCGGACGCGCCGCGCGATCGAGCTGCCACTGCGCGGGCACCGTCCATACGCCGGCCGTCGCGAGCACGACGACGACCGCGACGAGCGCGCCGCGCGGCTGCACGTGCTCGCGCACGCGCCAGTACGCATAGGCGCCGGCGAGCAATGCGAACCAGGCGAGCCCGAGGCTCCATCCGCCCAGCAAGCCCGACAACCAGGTATCGCCGACGTACAGCCGCGCGAAGCCGCCGAGCACGATCCACAGCACGACCGCCGTCACGACCGGAATGCGCCAGCGCGCGGGCCGGTCGCGCGCCAGCACCCAGCCAAGGCCGCTGCTCGCGAGGATCGCGAACGCGGCGTCGCCGTCCGGCAGCGGCACGTGCAGCGCGCCGGGCGGCAGGCTCGCAGGCGTCGCGCCGGGCGCGCCCGCGCCGAACACCGGCACGAGCACGACGGCGACGCCGACCGTCGCGAGCCACCATGCGGCCGTCAGCCAGCAGCGATGGATCATCAGCCAGACGAGAAACGCGGCCGCGACGATCAGCCCCGTGTCGTGTCCGTGCAGCACGGCGAGCGCGCTCATCGCGGCGTCGGCGGGCGGCGTGCGCAGGTGCTGCAGGAACGCGTACAGCGCGATGTCCGCGTGCATCAGCGGATCGTTCGCGACGACGTCCTGCACGATCCCCGCGAACAGCCACACGCAGCCGACGAACAACAGCGCGAGCACGGGCACCGCGCCCGGCAGCCCGCGCAGGTACGCGATCCCGTCGTGCAGCCGCGCGCCGAACCGCGGCCAGCGGCGCACGCATGCGTGCACGGCTTCGGCGAGCGCACGACACAACAACGGCCAGCCGCGCCGCAGCGCGACGCGCACGCCGATCCACACGAGCGCGACCAGCGCGGCCACGACCAGCAGGATCGCGGCGACTCGCACGCTGATCGCCGCGGCCAGCGCGGCCGACGCGCCGAACAGGATGCCGGGCGCGACGTGCACGGGCGCCCACACGAGCGCCGAGATCACGTTGACCGGATAGAACAACCGGCGCGGCAGCGTCGCGCAACCGACGACGACCGGTACGACCGCACGCACCGGCGCGAGAAAGCGCGCGAGCACGATGCTCTTCATGCCGTGACGCAGCACGAATTCCTCGCCGCGTGCGTACGCGTTCGCCGAGCCGAAGCGCGCCCACGCAGTGCGGATCATCCCGCGGTAACGTCGGCCGAGTTCGTAGCTGATCCCGTCGCCGATCACCGCGCCGACGGCCGCGACGCCGATCGTCGCCCATGCGTCGAGCGCACCCGCGCCGATCAGCGCGCCGGCCGCGAACATCACGGCGCCCGCCGGCACGACCGTGCCGATCAGCGCGATCGCCTCGGCGCACGCGGCCACGAACACGACCGCCAGCACGAGAAGCGGATGCGCGCCGATCGCGCCGATCCACGCATGGATCGTGTCGCTCATCGCACACTCCCGAACGGTGCGGCCCGATGCGCGAACAGCGGGCCGGGAGGGGCATTGGATACGTTCATCGCGACATGCGCACGCTCGCGCCGGCGTCGGAGGCTAGGGGGTGGGTCAATCGAACTCGTGTTGCCGCGCGTCGGCCTCGAGCGGTGCGTCGTGGTAGCCGACCGTCGCGATCTCGTGCAGGTAGCGCGCAAGAAACGCGCCGATCGAGCCGGCGGCCTCGTATTGATGCACGTGACGGAACTCGTGGGTCAGCAGCCGGCGGGTGTCCTGCCCGCGCAGCACGTACACCGCATGACCGAGCGTGAGGCCGATCGTCCCGGGCGACAGCAGCCCCGTGTCGCGGGCGATCGCGGCAAGCGTCGGCGTGTCCGGAAACGGCATGCGCTCGACCGTCATCACGCGAATCCGCTCCGGCTGCGCGACGCCCACCGTGCGCGCGTCGTCGGCCTGCCCGAGGGTCAGCGGCGCGCCCTGCGCGAGCCCGCGCGCCGCCTCCGCTTCGGCCCAGGCAACGGCGGCAGGCAGGGCGGACGGCAGGATATCGGCCAGCTCGATCATTGCAGGACTCCTCGGTTCGCGCAGATGGCATCGGGCACCAGTTTAGTCCCGAATCGGAGCGGTTCGCGGGGCGAGCCGTCGATGCCGCGCCGGCCCGCGTCCGGTGCAACGATCATCCGGGAATACCCTGATTCGCGTACGCTGCGCACGATACGCTTGCCGGTAAATTATTTCGTCGCAGTGCGCATTCCGCGATCAACCCCCTTGAAAATTTCTCGAACGAGTACCGTTTTCGGGTTCGGGGGCATATATTGGTCAGAAGAACGGCCGCGGCGACAACCGGACAGCCACGACGGCAACGCGCGGCGTCATCCCGAAGAGGACCGCTGGAAGATGATCAGGGTAATTCTGGCTGACGATCACGCAGTCATGCGGGACGGACTGCGTCACATTCTGGAGATGGCCGGCGGTTTCGAGATCGTCGGCGAGGCGAGCGACGGCTCGGGCACGCTCGCGCTGGCCGAACGCATGGCCGCCGACGTGCTGCTGCTCGACCTGTCGATGCCCGCGCCGACCGGCATCGAGCTGATCCGGCTGGTCAAGCGCCAGGCGCCGTCGCTGCGCACGCTGGTGTTGACGATGCACGCGGAAGCGCAGTACGCGGCGCGCGCGTTCAAGGCCGGCGCCACCGGCTACCTGACGAAGGACAGTGCGACCGCCGAACTCGTCGAGGCCGTCGGCAAGGTGGCGGCGGGCGGCGTCTACGTGAGCCCGTCCGCGGCGGAAAGCCTCGCGCACACGCTGCGCGCACCGGCTCAGGCGCTGCCGCACGAGCGACTGTCCGCGCGCGAGTTCGACGTGATGCGCCGCATCGTCGCCGGTCAGACCGTCACGCGGATCGCGTCCGAACTCGCACTAAGCGCGAAGACGGTCAGCACGTACAAGACGCGGATCCTCGAGAAGATGGGGCTGCCGCACGAAGCCGCACTGGTCCGCTACACGGTGCGCCACGATCTCGACCTCGGGGCCGACGACGCATGATGGCCGCCTTCCGCTTCCCGCCCGCACCGCCGTCGGACAACGACGATCCGGACACGTCGCGCCTGTTCATGTCGTCGCTGCCGCCGGGCCGGCGCGAAAGGCGGCTCGCGCTCGCGACGGTACTCGTGTCGGCCGTGATCTTCGCCGCGCTCGCGCCGTTCGCGGCGATGCCGCTCGCGCCCGGCTGGGCGTTCATTCCCGTTTACCAGTCGGCGATCGTCGTCAACGACATGGTGACGGCCGGCCTGCTGCTCGGTCAGTACGCGATCCTGCGCGAGAAGCCGCTGCTCGTGCTGGCGGGCGGCTACCTGTTCACGGCGTTCATGGCCGGCACGCACATGCTGACCTTCCCCGGGCTGTTCGCGCGGACCGGCCTGCTCGGCGCCGGCGAACAGACCACCGCATGGCTGTACCTGTTCTGGCATGGCGGCTTTCCGCTGTCGGTCGCCGCGTACGCGCTGCTGCGCGCGACGTCGCGCGGGCATCCGGCCCCGAGCCCGGCCCCGCAGCGCCGCGCGGCGATTCCGGTCGGCCTCTGCATCGCCGCCGCGATCGGCGCGACGGTCGCGCTCGCGCTGCTCGCGACCGCCGGCCACGACCTGCTGCCGCGCATCATGAGCGGCAACCGGATGACCGCGACGATGACGAAAGCGATCACGGTCGTCTGGGGGTTGAATCTCGTCGCGCTGATGCTGATGTGGCGGCAGCGGCGCCGCCATTCGGTGCTCGACCTGTGGGTGATGACGGTGCTCGTCGCGTGGCTGTTCGACATCGCGCTGTCGTCGATGCTGAACCACGGGCGCTTCGATCTCGGCTTCTACGCCGGGCGCGCGTACGGCCTCGTCGCGTCGGGCGTCGTGCTGTTCGCGATGCTGTTCGAGAACGGCCGGCTGCACGCGCAGACGGTGCGCGCGCTGGCCGGCGCACGCTTCCAGCATCTGCTCGTCGTGCAGAAAAGCGCGCAGCTGAACGACGCGAACGAACGGCTCGAACAACGCGTCGCCGCGCGCACCGCGCAGCTGAGCGCGTCGAACCGCGACCTGCGACGCGAAGTCGAGGAGCGCGTGCGCGCGGAGCGGGCGTTGCAGGCGTCGCGCGAGGAGCTGCGCGAGATCGCCGCGATCAGCGCCAGCGCGCGCGAAGCCGAGCAGCGCCGCATCGCGCGCGAACTGCACGATGAACTCGCGCAGTCGCTCGCGGCGCTGAAGAACGATCTCGAATGGCTGATCGACCGCGTGCCGCAGGACGACGCATCGCTCGCACGCAAGATCGCGGCGATGCATGCGCTCGCGCGCGGCGCGGTGGCCGCGACGCGCCGCATCGCGTCGGACCTGCGCCCGCTGATGCTGGACGATCTCGGCTTCGCGGCGGCGATGCAATGGCTCGTGGAGGATTTCCGGCACCGTCACGGGATCGCCTGTTCGCTGCACGTCGAGCCGCCCGAACTGCAACTCGACGAACCGTATGCGACGGCCGTGTTCCGCATCGCGCAGGAAGCGCTCGCGAACGTCGCCCGGCACGCGGCCGCGTCGCACGCGGACGTCGAGCTCGTGTGCGGCAGCGAAGCGATCGCGCTGACGATACGCGACGACGGCGCGGGCTTCGATCCCGCGGTGCCGCGCAAGTCGGCTTCGTTCGGGCTGGTGGGGTTGCGCGAGCGTGCGTATCTGGTCGGCGGCACGCTGCGGATCGCGACAACGCTCGGCGAAGGCACGACGGTGGAGGTCGAGATTCCGCGGGTGCCGGCGCCCGTGGCGCTCGCGCATGGCGGGCACGGGGTTTCGCGGGGCTAGACGGGCGGCGGGAGACGCCGGACAACGATGGCCTGGTCGACCGCCTTCGTCGAGCGCGCCGCTTTCAGCATGCGCTCGAGTACTTGCCGTCGAACCGGCATGCGTCGTCCTGTTTCAGGATCATCGAAAACCGGCCGACGCTGCGATAGCGCCGCACGCCATCACGCCCGCGCCGCGACCATCCCCCGCTCCGAGCGCGTCCACGCGACCAGCGCACCGACGCCGAGCAACGCGAGGCACACGATCGGCACGATCATCGGCCCGAACGCGGTGCCCGTCACCTTGCCCGCGAACGGCATCAGGTTCTGGCTGAAGAAGCCGCCGAGGTTGCCGATCGAGTTGATCGCGGCGACGCTCGCGGCCGCCCGCGCGCCGGTGAAGTAACGCGGCGGCATCGACCAGAAGCACGGATACAGCAGCGGGATGCACGCGCCGCCCAGCACGAGCGCGATGAAGCGCAGCGGCGTCGACGGCAGCACGAGGCTCAGCAGGAAGCCGAGCGCGCCGAGCGCCGCGACGATCGCGATCGTGCGGAGGATGCTCTTCGCGCGACGCAGCTTCGCCGGCAGCCACACCAGCAGCACCACCGCGAGCGCCCACGGCAGCATGCTCAGGAAGCCATTCGTGGTGCTCGACACGCCGAACGATTTCACGAGCGTCGGCAGCCAGTACGTGACGCCGTACAGCGACGTCGACATCAGCATGTAGGTCGCCGCGAACAGCATCACGCGCGGATCGAGCAGCGCCTTCCACGGCTGACCGTGCTCGGCCTGCGCCGGCTTCTCGCGCTCCAGCGCGGCCGCGACGATCTGCTTCTCGCGCGCGTCGAGGAACGGCGCTTCTCGGAACGACGCGGGCAGCACGCGAAACACGACGATCGCGACGACCACGGCCGGAATGCCCGTCGCGACGAACACCCACTGCCAGCCCGCGAGCCCCCACACGCCGTTCAGGCTCAGCAGCACGCCGCCGACCAGCGAGCCGAGCATGTTCGCGAGCGCGCTGCCGAGCGTGAAGATGCCGAGCACCTTCGCGCGGTAGCTCTGCGGAAACCACAGCGTCAGGTAATAGATCACGCCCGGATAGAAGCCGGCCTCGGCGATGCCGAGCAGGAAGCGCAGCGAGCAGAACGCGGGCATCGACGTCGTGAAGCCCATCAGCACCGTGATGAGCCCCCACGTCAGCATGATCCGCGCGAGCCACACGCGCGCGCCGTAACGATGCAGCGCAAGGGTGCTCGGCACCTCGAACAGCAGGTAGCCGATGAAGAACAGCGACGACGCGAGCCCGAACGCGGCTTCCGTCATCCCGAGGCTGTGCACCATCTGCAGTTTCGCGAAACCGACGTTCTGCCGGTCGATGAACGCGATCAGGAACATCACGACGAGGATGGGCAGCAGGCGCCGCGCCATCTTCGACATGATGCGCTGTTCTTCGGCGGACGCGGGGTCCAGGGTGTCGGTAGCGTTCACTTCAGGCTCCTTGGGTGAATCGGTTGCATATCGGTTGCTTGTCGGTTGAATCGGCGCCGCGCTTGATGAACGCGCGGGCGTCACGTGGTTCGATAAACGGACTCGGATCGCGGCCCGCGTGGCTCAACCCGACCGGTAGTCGTCGAGCATCGGCGCGAACATCTCGTGCCACGCGCGCGGCTTCGCCTTGATCGTGCCGGCGAGGTACAGGAATTCGACGTAGTCCATCAGCTGGTTCGGCAACACCGAGAAGCGCGTGTCGGGCGCGGCGAGCATCCGCATCACGTCGTCGTGCGACACGCCGACGCCCGACGACGACGCATAGAGCGCGGCCGCCGCGCGCGGGTCCTGCGCGATCATTCGATTCGCCTCGTCGAGCGCGCCCAGAAACGCGGCGGCGAGCGCCGGCTCCGCATCGACGAGCCGCTTCGGCGCGAACACGACGTCGAGCGTCAGCGGGCCGAGCACGTCGACCGAATTCACCACGCGATGGATGCCCGGCTGCCGCAATTCGAGCGTCGAGAACGGCGGCGACGTGAAGTGCGCGGTCACGCCGTTCTCGCGGCGGATCAGCGCCTGCATCGCCTGCGGATGCGGCAGGTTCACGGTGATCGAATCGAGTTGCGCGAAATGCGTCGGGCCGAGTTGCCGGCTCGCGACCATCTGCAGCACGACCGCCGACAGCGACGTGCGGATGCCCGGCACCGCGATCCGGTCGGACGGCGTGAAGTCGCGCAGCGACACGAGGCCCGCGCGGTTCGCGTTCAGCGACAGCGACGTGGTCGACAGCCCGCTGACGCCGATCACCTCGACGTTCGGAATGCCGCGCGCCCGCGCCCACAGCTCGATGAAACCCGGCGCGCCGGCGGCCGCGAAATCGAGCGTGCCGGCCATCATCGCGTCGTTGACGGAATTGCCGCCGTCGAGCAGCACCCATTCGACCGCGACGTCGCGCACGCCGCGGCGCGCCGCATGCCGCTCGAACAGCCGCTGCTTCTCCATCACGAGCAGCGGCAGGTACAGCACGCCATAGCCTTTCGAGATCCGCACGGTGCGCGGCTTCGCGCGCACCCGCGCCGGCGCCCCGAGCACGCCCAGCACGCCGAGGCCGGCTGCGATCAACGCGCGGCGGCGCGGCGACGTCGTCATGCGCGCGCCGCCGTGCAGCGGACGGCCTGCGGCCACGCGCAGGCCGGCGTGGCGCCGCGGCGCGCGTTCGTCGTGCCCGTGACATGCTGCATGTTGCCGTCTCCATGAATATTTCTGGTATTAATGCCGTCCTTGCATCCTGCTTCCGGCTCGACACAGGTTATCGGCCGAGTCTGAGAAAATGCTGACATCCCGGCCCCGGGAAAACCCCTAACCCACCTACCTTCAAACGGCACCATGCGCATTCTCGTCGTGGAGGACGATGCCGAAATCGGCGCGGCGATCCGCAGCCGTCTGGCCCGGCTCGGCCACGCCGTCGATCTCGAAACCGACGGCGCGACCGCGAACGGGCTGCTGCGCGTCGAGCGCTTCGATCTCGTCGTGCTCGATGCGAACCTGCCCGGCATGGACGGCTTCACGGTACTGCGCAACCTGCGCGCGACGGGCAGCACGACGCCCGTGCTGCTCGTCACCGCGCGCTCGGCGATCGACGACCGCGTGAGCGGCCTCGGCCTCGGCGCCGACGACTACCTCGTGAAGCCGTTCGACTACCGCGAACTCGACGCACGCGTGCAGGCGCTCCTGCGCCGCAACAGCGGCCATGCGAACGACGTGCTGACGCTCGGCGGCCTCGTGATCGACCGCAGCAGCCGTCTCGCGGAACTCGACGGCCAGCCGCTGTCGCTGTCGCGCCAGGAATTCGCGCTGCTCGAAATCCTCGCGAGTCGCCCGCAACGCATCTTCTCGAAGGAAGAACTGCTGAACCAGTTGTTCAGCTTCGGCAACGAGCCGACCGCGAACGCGGTCGAGCAATACGTGACGCGCGTGCGCAAGAAGCTGCAGGGCAGCTCGGTCGAGATCCGCACCGCACGCGGGATGGGGTATCAGATTGCCGCGCATTGACTGGTTCCCGAAGACGCTGTTCGGGCGCACGCTGCTGTTCATCGCGCTCGTCGTCGCGACCGGCGCGCTCGCGCTCGCGGCGATCGCGCGCTACTACGCGGGCGTCGCGGCCGAACGCGCGTACGACCAATTGCTCGCCGGCGCATCGATCCAGGTCGCCGAAAACCTCTACGTGCAAGGCGGCGTGCTCGCGCTGAATCCGCCGGTGGCCGCGCTGTCGACGCTGTCGCGCTACGACCTCGTCTACTACAAGGTGGTCGATTCGCGCGGCGTGGTCGTGGCTGGGTACCACGATCTCGCGAGCCCCGCGACGCTCGCCGCCGCGAAGCAGGGCCCCGCGTTCGCGAACGCCGTCTACCAGGGGCATCGGGTGCGCACCGCGACGATCGCGCGCTTCATGCCAGAGGAAAGCACGCCGGGCTGGGCGCTCGTGACGGTTGCGCAGACAACCAACGCGCGCCAGCAGCTGACGAACGACATGAGCATCAAGGTATGGACGCTGATCCTGCTGATGAGCGTCCTCGCGATCGGCGCGAGCGGCCTCGCGATCCGGCGTGGCCTGCGCCCGCTCGCGCAGATCGGCACGATCATCGCCGCGCGCGACCCGGCCGACCTGCGGCCGGTGGCCGTCGATACGCCGAGCGAGATCGACGCGATCATCGGGTCGATCAATGGCCTGATGCACCGCCTTGCCGAGCGGATCAACGCGATGCAGCGCTTCATCGCCGACGCCGCGCACCAGATGCGCACGCCGCTCGCGCGGCTCGATGCGCAGATCGAGCTGCTCGACGGCGAATCGGATCCCGCGCGTCATGCGGCGCGGCTCGATGCGTTGCGTGCGACTTCTTCGGACGTCGGCCGGCTCACCGGCCAGTTGCTCAATCATGCGATGGTGATTCATCGCACCGAGGCCGTGCCACTGCAACCGGTCGAACTCGTCACGCTCGCGAAAGAGGTCCTGGGCCGCACGATTCCGCTCGCCGGCGAACGCGACGTGGCCGTTGCGTTCGCGAGCGACGCGCCGCACGCATGGATCGACGGCGATGCGATCAGTCTTCAGGAAGCGCTGTCGAACGTGCTGCACAACGCGCTGCTGCACGGCCACGCGGACGACATCGTCGTGTCGGTCGCGACCGCCGGCAATGCAGAGGGCACGGTGACGCTGACCGTCACCGACAACGGGCGCGGGATACCGCGCGAGCACTGGGACGCGGCGTTGCAGCCCTTCGTGCGAATCGCGCCGGACGGCAGCGAGCGGCGTACCGGGTCCGGCCTCGGGCTCGCGATCGTGCAGGAAGTGATGAAGGCGCACGGCGGGCGCGTGGGGTTTGCGTTTCCCGATGCGGGCGGGTTCGCGGTGGTGCTGACGTTTCCGCGCGCGGCGGCGACGCACGCCGCAAGCGTCGCTTAGGCAACCGCAGATCCGGCACACGCACGTTCGATCGAACGCCGCCGCGCGACACGCGTTCAGTCGTCGCTGCCGCGATCGTCGTCGGCGTTGCGCTGCGCGTGTCGCGCAACCAATTGATCCAGCTCGTCATACTGGCGCTCGCAGAACAACCGGCACAACGCATCGACATCGACGCGCTTTCTCACGTCGATCGTGTCGACGTGCTGCTCCAGCTTGCCCTTGCCGATGCCGAAGAGCCCCTTCTTCATCCGCATGGACACCGCATTCAACTGGAAGCCGTCCGAATGCGCATCCGTCAACGCGGTCACCCACAGCTCGCGCTGATCGTCGGCATGCTGCAGCACGAGCGCCGGCAGCGGGCCGTCCTGCGTCTCGTTCCATTCGACGTGCTGAGCAGCCCAAGGGAACGCATCGAACGCATGAACGAACGACGCGTAGTCGGTCGCGCCCTGCTGATCGAGCTGGTTGAAATCGTAGCCGACTTTCTGGATGGAATAGGTCAACATGGCGCGGTGCTCTCCGTGGTATCGATCGCGACAGAACGCCAATCTACTCCACATTTCGCGGCGCCTGGCAGCGCCTGCTTGCGCCGCCTACGCCGCCACCGCCTCCCCACCGAGATACGCATCGCGCACGCGCTCATCGTCGAGCAGCGTTTTCGCGGGCCCTTCGAGCACGACGCGCCCCGTCTGCAGCACGTACCCGTAATGCGCGATCTCCAGCGCGAGGCTCGCGTTCTGCTCGACCATGAACACCGTCACGCCTTGCTTGTTGATCGCGTCGATCAGCTCCAGCACCTTGTCGACGTACAGCGGCGACAACCCCATCGTCGGCTCGTCCATGCAGATCAGTTTCGGCCGCGCCATCAGCGCACGCGCCATCGCGAGCATCTGCTGCTCGCCGCCCGACAGCGTGCCCGCGCGCTGAGCGAGCCGTTCGCGCACCCGCGGAAACAAATCGAGCACACGCGCGTAGTCGTCGGCCACCGCCGCACGATCGCCGCGCGTGTACGCGCCCATCAGCAGGTTCTCGCGCACGCTCATGTCGCCGAACAGCCGCCGCGCCTCGGGCACGGCCGCGATCCCGCGCCGCACGCGCTGCGGCGTCGCGAGCGCGGTCACATCGTCGCCGTCGAAACGCACGACGCCGCGACGCGGACGCATCAGCCCGAGAATCAGCTTCATCGTCGTCGACTTGCCGCTCGCGTTGCCGCCGAGCAGGCTGACGATCTGCCCGCGGCCGACTTCGAAATTCACGTCGAAATGCACCTGCACGGGCCCGTAGAACGTGTCGAGGTGTTCGAGTTTCAGCAGCGCGTCGGTCATGGTCGTATCGGGTCCGGAAGATTGCAAGCTCATGCGGCCGCCTGCGCGGCGCGCTCGGCCGGCGTGCCGCCCGCATGGCGGCGGCCGAGATAAGCCTCGATCACGCGCGGATCGTGCCGCACGTCGCGCGGCGCACCTTCGGCGATCTTCACGCCGTTGTCGAGCACCATCACGCGGTCGGACACGCGCATCACGAGCTCGAGCTTGTGCTCGATCAGCAGGATCGTCAGCCCGCGCGCCTTCAGCGACTGGATCAGTTGCAGCATCTCGGCCGTCTCCGTCTCGTTCATCCCGGCCGTCGGCTCGTCGAGCAGCAGCAGGCGCGGATGCAGCGCAAGCGCGCGGCCGATCTCCACACGCCGCCGGTTCGCATACGACAGGCTGTGCGCCGGATGATCGATGCGCGGCGTGAGCCGTTCGCCGAAGCCGGCGACGATCGCGCGCGCTTCTTCGCGCAACGCGGTCTCTTCGCGGCGTACCGACGCGGGCCGCACGAGCGCGCGCCACACCTCGGCGGCCGCGCCGAGCGCCGGCCAGCCGGGCCGCGCCGCGCGCAGCCGCGCATGCGCGCCGATCAGCACGTTGTCGAGCACGCTCAGGTTGCCGAACACGCGGCCGTGCTGGAACGTGCGCGCGATGCCGAGCGCCGCGAGCCGTTCGGGCGCGGTGCCGGTGATGTCGCGGCCGTCGAACGTCACGCGGCCGGCATCGGGCCGGTCGGCGCCCGTGATCAGGTTGAACAGCGTCGACTTGCCCGCGCCGTTCGGGCCGATCACGCTCAGCAGTTCGCCGTCGGCGAGCGTCAGGCTCGCGCCGTCGAGCGCGGTCACGCCGTCGAAGCGGCGCGTCAGGCCCTGCACGTCGAGCAGGGATCGGGTGGTCGTCATCGCATTCCTCCTCACACCGTGCCGAGCAGGCCCTGCGGCCGGAACCGGACGAGCAGCAGCAGCACGAGGCCGTAGATCAGCATCCGGTAGTCAGCCGCCCAGCGGAACAGCTCGGGCAGCCCGATCAGCGCGATCGCGCCGACGATGCCGCCGAGCACGTTGCCGAGCCCGCCCAGGATCACCATCGTCAGCGCGAGGATCGACACCTGCGAATCGAAGGTCTGGTGATTGATGTAGCTGTACAGATGCGCGGCGATGCCGCCGCTCACGCCCGCCGCGACGCCGCCGACCGCGAACGCGATCGCCTTGTAGCGGTTCGGCGCGATGCCGTGCGCACGCGCGGCGACATCGTCCTCGCGCACCGCGCGTAGCGTGCGGCCCAGATGCGAACGCAGCAGCCGCACCTGTACGAGCGCGAACACGACGAGCACCGCGAACGTGAACCAGTACGCGGCGCGCGCGGTCGTCGCCCACGGCAGCGGCTCGATGCCGGTGATGCCGAGCGGGCCGCGCGTCAGGCTGTCCCAGTTCAGGATCACGAGGCTCACCACTTCGCCGATCCCGAGCGTCGCGATCGACACGTAGTGCCCGCGCAAGCGGAACGCCGGATAGACGAGCAGCGTGCCGAACACGGCGGTGATCGCGCCCGCGCACGGAATCGTCACGGCCGGCGACCAGCCGAGATCCGACGACAGCAGCGCCGACGCATACGCGCCGATCACGAGCAGCGCGGCGTGGCCGAGCGAGATCTGCCCGACCGTACCCGCGACGAGCGTGAGACTCAGCGCGAGCAGCCCGTACAGCCACGCGTTGGTCAGCGTCTGCAGCACGTAAGGCGATGCCCCGAGCCACGGCAGCACGGCCGCCGCCGCGATCAGCGCGACGAGCACCGGGCGCGGCACGCGCACGGCTTTCGCGGCGGCGAGGAAGGTGCCAGTCATCGGCTCCGGCGGCAGCGCACGGTTCGCACTGAACAAGCCGTTCGGCCGCCACACGAGGAAGACGATCAGCAGTCCGAACGCGAACAGGTCTCGATAGCTGGTGCCGAACAGCGCGACGCCGTAGCTTTCGACGAGACCGAGCAGCAGGCTGCCCGCGATCGCACCCGGCACGTTGCCGAGCCCGCCGATCAGCAGCGCGACGACGCCCTTCAGCGTCGCCTGGAAGCCCATCGCCGGATCGATGCTGTTGTAGTACATGCCGACCAGCAGCCCGCTCACGCCACCGAGCGCGCACGCGATCGCGAACACGGTCTGGTTCACGCGATCGACGTCGACGCCCATCTGCAACGCGGCGTCGCGATCCTGCGCGGTCGCGCGCACGGCCCAGCCGAGCCGCGTGAAGCGCAGGAAGCCGTACAGCAGCGCGGCCGCCGCGATGCCGATGCCCGCGATCAGCAGGTCGAGCGAGCCGAGCGTCGCGCCGGCGATCCGCACGTGCCAGTCGGGCAGCGGCGTCGGCACCGCGCGCGGGTCCGCGCCGAACGCGAGCTGCGCGAGCTGATCGAGGATGAAGCTGATGCCGATCGTCGCGAGCAGCGGCGCGATGCGCGCGGCGTGGCGCAGCGGCCGCAACCCGATTCGCTCGATCGCGATGCCGAGCGCGCCGCACCCGACCACGACCGCCGCGAGCGCAACCGGCAGCGGCAGCCCGAAGCGCGTCAGGCACAGCCAGCCGATGAACGCGCCGACCATGTACACCGAGCCGTGCGCGAAGTTGATCAGGTGCGACACGCCGAAGATCAGCGCGAGCCCGACCGCGAGCAGCGCGTAGATGTTGCCGACGATGAGGCCATTGAGCGTGTAGTCGAGCCAGGAAGCCATCAGGATGCGTCCGTCATGTGCGTGCGGTTCGGGTTCAGCGCGCCGCGAGCTGCGGCTTCGCGCCGTCCCACAGCGCCCACTGCCCCTGCTTCACGACCAGATACACGGTGCGCGCGCCGGCGACGCGGCGCGTCTGCGGATCGAAGCGCACCTTGCCGAAGATCACGCTCGGCACGTCGCTGATCTTCGCGAAGCCGTCGTGCGCGGCCTGGCGCGTCGTGCCGTAGCGGCGCAGCACTTCCGCCGACAGGATCAGCGCGTCGTACGCGCGCGCGACGAACGAATCGGGATCGGCGTGGAATTTCGCGCGATAGCGCTGCACGAACGCCTGCACCTCGGGGCGCGGTTCGGCCGGGAAGAAGTTCGATTCCGTATAGACGCCTTCGACGGCCGTACCGCCCAGTTCGAGGAACTTCGGCGAATACACGGAGCCCACCGCCGCGATCGGCAGCGCGACGCCCGACGTGCGCGCCTGGCGCACGATCTGCGCGCCGTCCGCGTAGTACGAGATCAGCACGATCGAATCCGGCTTCGATTCGCCGATGCGCACGAGCGTCGAGCGGAAATCCTTCTCCGCCGGCTGGTAGCCTTCGGCCGCGACGACCTGCGCGCCGAACCCCGTCACCGCCTTCGCGAAGATGTCCTTGCTGGTGCGGCCCCAGTCCGTGTTCAGGTACAGCACCGCGATCCGCTTGAAGCCGAGTTCCCTCACCGCATAGCGCGCGAGCAGCGGCTGTTCCTCCGCCTGGCTCAGCGCGGTGCTCCACAGATAGTCGCCGCCCTTCGTGAAATCCGGATGCGAATTCGTGAAGCCGAACTGGATCAGTTGCCCGCGCTGGTAGATCGGCGACGCGGCCATCGACGTCGCGCTCGAGAAGTCGCCGAGCTCGATCGCGATGCGCGGATCGGCGACGAACTTCTGCGCGATCGCCACCGCCTGGCGCGGGTCGCTGCGACTGTCCTGGAAGTCGATCGCGAGCGGCCGGCCGTGAATGCCGCCGCTGCCGTTGATCTCGTCGAGCGCGAGATCGAAGCCGCGCTTCCACTGCTCGCCGTATTGCGCGTCCTGGCCCGTGAGCGGCCCGCTCGCGCCGATCACCACCGGCTCGCCCGACACGCCGGCCGCGAGCGCACCGCCTGTCGACAAGCCCCATGCGGCGGCGAGCGCCGCCACCGTGCCCAGCACGCGCCACCATGCGCCGCGCGCGTCGTTCCCCGAAACGTTCATGCGTCCCCCTGCTTCAGTCAATCGAAAAGAGTGAGGGCATGTAACCATCGGGTTCAGGACGATCCAACGAAGTTTTGCGCATATCGATATCGCACGCGGCGCGAAGCGGATAACGCTCATGATCGATCCAGGCTACCCGCTGCCTCGATCGACATGCCGGCATGCGTCGCATCGCGTTGATTCGATTGGCCTTTCGTTTTTGTCACCCCGCGCAACCGGCGCGCATGCGCGCATGGCCGGCCGCCGCGACGATCGCGCGCTTCGCAGTTTTCCCGCTGTCGATAGCAAAAATCATTATATGAATCGCGCATGCTTGCACTCCTACAATGCGCAAATCGCATCATCGGAACGCGTCATGGAGTTGCATCAACTCGAAGCCTTTTCCGCGGTCATGTCGGCCGGCAGCGTCACCGGCGCGGGCGAACTGCTCGGCCGCTCGCAGCCGGCCGTCACGCGGCAGATCCAGGAACTCGAAGCCGATCTCGGCTACGCGCTGTTCGACCGGCACGGCCCGCGCGTCACGCCGACGCGGCGCGCGTTCCTGCTGTACGAGGAAGTCGAACGCTCGCTGGTCGGCCTGCGCGCGATCGAGGCGCGGGCCCGCGCGCTCGGCGACGACACCGCCGAACCCGTGCGCATCGCGGCCACGCCGTCGCTCGCGGCCACGCTCGTGCCGACCGCGCTCGCCGCGCTGCCCGACGATACGCATGCGCCGCACTACCAGTTGCGCAGCGAATCGGCCGAGCATGTGGTGCACGAGGTGCTGGCCGGCACGGCCGATGTCGGCGTCGTCACGCTGCCGATGGCGCATGCCGGGCTCGACGTGCACTGGATCGCGCAGACGCCGTGCGTCGCCGTGCTGCCGGCCGGCGATCCGCTCGCGGCGAAACCTTGCATTGCGTTGCGCGACCTCGCGCGGCGCCGCATCGTGACGGTCGCGAACCGGCATCGGCTGCGCCAGCGGATCGACGCGGCGTTCGCGGCCGCGCGTGTCGAGGCGCGCGTGTTCATCGAAACCAATGCGTCGCTGAATGCGGTGATGGCCGCGCGCGCGGGCCTCGGGATCGGCATCGTCGATCCGGCAACCGGCGTCGCGCTGCCGGTGGACGGGGTCGTCGCACGCCCGCTCGACGTCGACATCCCGTTCGCGTTCGGCGTCGCGACGCCGGCCGGCAAGGCGCGCACGGCGGCCGTCGATGCGCTGCTCGACGCGCTGCGCCGCACGACGCGCACGCTGCTCGACGATGTGATTTTTCACGACGCCGCCGCGCACGATGCGCTGCTGCGCGGCGACCGGCTGCGCACCGAACGCACGGCGCGCCCGCCTCGCCCGACACGAACCCGCCGCGCGCGCTCGGAGGCCGCATGACGACGCCGCTCGACGCACTCGAAGCACGGCTCGCGCAGGACCTGCGCTGGCTCGACCTGCCCGCGCCGTCGTGGGTGCCGCCACGTGACGTGGACGGCGCGCGCGTGCTCGACGTCGCGATCGTCGGCGGGGGGATGGCCGGGCTCGCGGCATCCGCCGAACTGCGCCTGCTCGGCATCGACAACCAGTGCGTGATCGATCGCGCGCCGGCCGGCTACGAAGGCCCGTGGGTCACGTTCGCGCGGATGGAAACGCTGCGTTCGCCGAAGCAGCTTGCGGGCCCCGCGCTCGGCCTGCCCGCGCTGACGTTCCGCGCGTGGTTCGAAGCGCAATACGGCCGCGACGCGTGGGATGCGCTGTACAAGATCCCGCGCGCGCAATGGATGGACTATCTGCGCTGGTATCGGCGCGTGCTCGACCTGCAGGTGCGCAACGACACGACGCTCGTCGCGCTGCGCCCGCGCGAGGACGGGCTGCTCGCGCTCGACGTGCGCGGCAACGGCGAAGCGCAGACGCTGCTCGCGCGGCACGTCGTGCTCGCGACCGGCCGCGACGGCCTCGGCGGCCCGTACGTGCCGCCCGTCGCGCAACGCGCGCCGCGCACGCGCTGGGCCCACTCGTCGGAGCCGATCGATTTCGCCGCGCTCGCGGGCAAGCGCGTCGGCGTGGTCGGCGCGGGCGCGTCCGCGTTCGACAACGCGGGCACCGCGCTCGAAGCGGGCGCCGCACGCGTCGACCTGTTCTTCCGCCGCGCGGACATTCCACGCATCAACAAGCTGACCGGCATCGGCAGCCCGGGCCTCGTGCACGGCTACGCCGATCTCGACGACGCGACGAAATGGCGCTTCATGCACTACGCGCTGACGTCGCAGACGCCGCCGCCGCGCGACAGCGTGCTGCGCGTGTCGCGTCACGATCATGCGCATTTCCATGCGGGCAGCCCGATCGAGACGCTCGCCGACCACGCGGACGGCCTCGACGTGACGACGCCGCGCGGCCGCTACACGGTCGACTTCCTGATCTTCGCGACGGGCTTTCATTCGGACTGGACGACGCGCGACGAATTCGCGTCGTTCGGCGCGCACGTGCGGCGCTGGAAGGATCGCTATCGGCCGGAACCGGCGCGATGGCTCGACGAGCTCGCCGAGTCGCCCGATCTCGGCCCAGCGTTCGCGTTCCAGGAGCGCGAGCGCGGTGCGTGCCCGGCCGTCACGCGCATCCATTGCTTCAATCATGCGGCGAGCCTGAGCCACGGCAAGCTGTCCGGCGACATTCCGGCCATCAGCGCAGGCGCGCAGCGGCTCGCGCGCGGCATTGCGAGCCGGCTGTTCGATGCCGATCGCGACCGCCACTACGACGCGCTCGTCGCGTACGCGAATGCCGAACTGCAAGGCGACGAATGGCGCGACGCCGACGCCATCGGTCACTTTGACGACGAAGGAAAACCGAAACGATGACTGACTCTCTCACGCCGGCCGCCGCGCCGGATACGATCGATGCGGCAGCCGGCCTGCGCGAAGGCGACGCCGTCGCCGCGCTGCGCCGCGCACGCGGCAAGGTGCTGTTGCATACGCAACTGAGCGAAGCCGCGCTGTTCGATCCCCCCCTGCCCGATCTTTCGCCGGTCGAGCGGCTGCATGCGGCACGCTATGTCGCGCGACAGTCGAACGCACACGCGCTGACCGACATCTATCGCACGCGACTGCTCGACGCAGGCGGCACGCTCGACGATATCGAACGAGCCGATGCCGATGCGTTCGACGCGCTGCCTCGCCGCCTCGGCGCGATCCTGTTGCACGCGAAGCGCCTGACGCACGCGCCGGTCGACGCACGCGCGGCCGATCTCGCCGCGTTGAAATCGGCCGGACTCACGACATCCGCGATCGTCGCGTTGTCGCAGCTCATCGCGTTCGTCGCGTATCAGTTGCGCGTGGCCGCCGCCGCGCGGGCACTTCAAGCGCGCGCCGCCAAGGAGGCCGCATGACGACTACGGCCCACGGCTTCACGTTCGACACGCTCGGCTGGCGCGCATGGCTCGACACGGTATCGCTCGACGCGGCGAGACCCGATCAGCTCGCGGTGCTCGAAGCGAGCCACCCGCAAGCGAAAACATCCGACTATTACCTGCTGCTCGTCCATCTGCCCGAGATCCTGCTGCAGCGCTCGGGCGTGTTCAACGCGATCATGTACGGCCCCGGCGGGCTGTCGCGCGCCGAGCGCGAACTGGCGAGCACGGCGGTGTCGCGCGTGAACGGTTGCGTGTACTGCGCGTCGGTGCATGCGCAGCGCTTCACGCAGCTCGCGAAACGCACCGATGCGATCGAGCAGGTGTTCGACGATCCGGCGACGGCCGGCACGACGGCGCGCGAACGCGCGATCGTCCGCTATGCGATTGCATTGACCGAACGGCCCGACGCGATCGACGACAGCGATATCGCCGCGCTCGAAGCCGAAGGGCTCACGCATGAGGAGATTCTCGACCTGTCGCACGCGATCGCGATCTTCGCGTGGGCGAACCGGCTGATGCTGACGCTTGGCGAGCCGGTGTTTCCGGAATCGGCGGCGGGCGCCTGACCGCACGCAGGAACGTGGCGCGGCCGTGCCGCGTCACGCCTTGTGCGTCGACAACAAAATGCTCGTCTCGGTGTTGGCGATTCCCGTTCGGTAACCGCGCGCGATGGCGCAGAAACCGGATCAGCGGAAAAGCGTCGCGAAGGAGTGTCGCATGCCTGAATGAAGCCGGCTTCAACGTCGTGCCATGGGTGGCGCGACGTCGACCGGGAACGGACGCTTCGACCTGCGAACGAGATCGAAGCACCCCGTACTGCTCTCAATCACCCAGCAGCTTCAATCCGGCCGGCAGCGTTTCGCCGAACACGCGCACCGTATCGGCTTCGTCGAACGCGATCGCTTCACGGACCATGTCGATCCACGCCGCCGACACGTTGGCGGCCGACAGGCGCTTGATGACGGCCTCGCGCGTGTCGTCCGGCAAATCGCGCGAGCGGTCGCCCGTCATCCGCGCGATCTGTGCGGCCGCGAACGCAGCCGGTTCGACCTGCTTCCAGTCGAGCGCGAACAGCGCATCGAGCCAGCCGTTGACGATTTCCGCCGGCACGACGCTATGCGCGCTGCCATAGAACGGCCGCCTTGCACCGATCCGCCCGAGCGCCCACGCGCACAACGCGCGATCGGCCGGCTTCTGCAATTGCGCGATCAGGCGCTCGGCCAGCTCGACCTTGCGCGCGACGGGCAGCCGTTCGAGCGACGCGGACAATCGCGTCATGTCGGCCGGCCCGACCTTGGCCGGATCGAACGGCAACTTGCGCCGCTTGTCGTCGGACGGCTCGAGGAACGCGATCGCGTCGCGCACCTGCGTCTGCGCATCGTCGTCGAGGCCGCCGGCCACGCGCCGCCACAGCGTCCACCACTCGGACCACACCTGTGCATCGGTCACATACTGAATGCCGTCGTCGAAGAGCGGCCACAGCTGCTCGATGCGCCATGCGTCGAGCGGATGGCCGAAACCCGGACGCAGGCAATACCCGGCGAGATTCAGCCACGCGCGCTCGTGATCGGCCGAGCGCCGCCGCCGCCGCACCCGCGCGAGCAATGCGTCGAACAGTTCGCGCGCGAGCGTGACATCCCAGTCTTCGCGCGCGCCGAGCACCTGTTCGAGTTGCGCGCGCAACCGACGCGTGTCCTTCGGCGTGACGCCCGCGGCCTTGCTGCCGAACGAACGCTCGATCAGCTCGAGCGCCTGGTCGAGCCGCGGATGCCGCGCGAGCGCCGCATCGTCGCCTTGCACCGGCGCATCGCCGCGCAACTGGAATTCGAGCCGCCAGCGGCGCGCCGCGTCGCCCGTCGCGATGCAATGCATTTCGAGCGTGCCGACCT
This sequence comes from Burkholderia sp. CpTa8-5, assembly GCF_017815045.1. NCBI lineage: Bacteria > Pseudomonadati > Pseudomonadota > Betaproteobacteria > Burkholderiales > Burkholderiaceae > Burkholderia > Burkholderia sp. CpTa8-5. The sequence continues at coordinate 227,661 of NZ_JAGIQD010000002.1, read as the reverse complement.
CGGTCAGCGACGCGGTGAGCTTCACCGGCGTTTCGCGCGCGTCGCCGCCCGCCTTCGCATCGACGACCGTCGCGATCGGCGGCAGCCGCACGAAATCGCCGCCGTCGAGATCGACGAGATCGCCGGGTTGATACTTCGTGTCGGCCACCGTCGACACGAGGTGGAAACGCACCGGCTGCCCGAGCTGCAGCGCGAACGTGCGATCGTCGAGGCGGATCTCGCGGCCCTCTTCCGCGCCGCGCGGCAGCAGGCAGACGCCGCGGGCGGCTGCGTCGCCTTCGCCGTCGTCGAGCACGAGGAAATAGCTGCGCGCGGAGCCGCCGCCGATGCGCGGCGCATGCCCGGCGCGCGCAAGCCCGTAGGCCACCGCGCCGCGCGCGACGGCCACATCGGGATGCGCGTTGTGCAGCACGTCGAGCGGTGCGCCGCGCCACGCACCGAGCGTCTGCGCGAGACGGCCGGCAAGCGCGCCCGCGCGGAACACGCCGCCGTTGAGCAGCAGCGTGTCCGGCAGCGGGCCTTCCGCATGACGGTTCAGGAACGCGGCGACGTGGCGCGTGACGGCCGCGTCGCTCGCATACGGCAAGCCGAATTCGACGATCGCCGCGCGCGCACGGCGCGGCAATTCGCCGGCCTCGACCTGCGGAAAGAACCCGTCGACGACGATCTGCTCGACTTCCTGCCGCGTCAGCTCCGCCGAACGCGCACCGCCGACGAGCTTGCTGCCCGCGCCGAGCAGCGTGACGGTGACGGACGCCGGCGCGTCGTCACCGAGCAGCCGCTCCTTCGCCGCGCGGCAGCGCTCGACGAGTTGCGACAGGCTCGCGGCCGACAGCCGCGTACCGGGCTCGGTCAGCCGCGACTCGACCAGGCGCGCGAGCGCGAGGTCCATGTTGTCGCCGCCAAGCATCAGATGATTGCCGACGCCGACGCGCGTGAAGGTGGGTTGGCCGTCGTCGCCCGGCGCGACGTCGACGAGCGTGAGGTCGGTCGTGCCGCCGCCGACGTCGCAGATCAGCACGCGCCGCGGCGCGGCGAACGTCTCGCGCAACGTGTCGCGCTGGCCGTACAGCCAGTCGTAGAACGCGGCCTGCGGTTCTTCGAGCAAGCGCAGCGCCGGCAGCTTCGCGCGCCGCGCGGCCTCGACGGTCAACGCACGCGCGCCGTCGTCGAACGACGCGGGCACCGTCAGGATCACGTCCTGCTGCGCGAGCGGCTCATCGGGAAAACGCGCGTTCCACGCGTCGCGCACATGCGCGAGATAGCTCGCGCTCGCATCGACCGGCGACACCTTGTCGACGCCATCGGCCGCGCCCCACGGCAGGATCGCCGCGAGCCGGTCGACCGCGGCGTGCGACAGCCAGCTCTTCGCGCTCGACACGAGCCGGCCCGGCACCTGCGCGCCGAGCGTGCGCGCGTAGCGGCCGATCACGGCCGGCGGCGCATCGGCCGCATTCGCGCTGGCCTTCGGATCAGCCTTCGAATTGGCCGCCCACGGCAGCCGCAGCGCGTCCGGCGGCAGCTCGCCCGCCGCCGGGTGATAGCGCACCGACGGCAGCAGCGGCTGCGCGGCCACCGCGCCCGGGCCGACCAGCTGCTCGACGTCGAACACGCGGATCGCGTCGGAACCGGCCTCGACGTACGCGACGACCGTATTGCTCGTGCCGAGGTCGATGCCGACCGTATAACGCTTCATCGCGCTCAGGCGGCGCCGCGCACGTCGAACTCGACCTTCCAGCGCTCGTTCGTGCCGCTCGGGATCGCCTCGAGTTCGAGCGTGCCGGCTTCGGTCACGCGCGCATGCAGCTTCACCGGCACGACTTCGCCGACCGTACGCCCTTCGGCGGGCAGCGTCGCCTGGATTTCCTCCAGCTCCTGCAGCTCTTCCGCCGACCAGTAGTCGAGCAGCGTGCCGACCTGATCCTGGCGGCGCACCGACGAACCGAAGAAGCGGAACTGCACCGGTTCGCCGACGACGAGACCGAATTCCTGCGGCGGCAGTGCCGCGTCCGAGCCTTCCTCCATCCCGAACGGCGCGACGCACAGCGCCTGCACCGGCGGCTCGAGCCCCGGCACCGCGGGCATCGCCGATTCGATCGCGACGTAGTACGCACGCGCCGTGCCGCCGCGAATGCGCACGCCCCGGCCGCGCTTCACGTAGCCGTAGTACGCCGCGCCGCGCGCGACCGCGAGATCGAGATCGGCGCCTTCGAGCAGGCGCGCGGGCGGCGCGCCTTCGGCGGCGAGCCAGCCGTTGAGCGTATCGAGCACGCGCTGCGTGAGCAGCGTCGACTTGAACACGCCGCCGTTGAACAGCACGGCGGTCGGATGCAGGAACGTCGCGCCTTGCGGCAGCGTGCGCTGCACGCCTTCGAGCGTGTCGAGCGCCGCGACCTGGCGGCCGAGGAACGCCGCGAGATGGCGGGTGATGCCGGCGTCCTGCGCATACGGCAGGCCGAGCTGCGTCAGGCCGACACGCGCGCGGCTCACCGGGCGCGCGGCCGCATCGACCTGCGGGAAGAAACCTTCGAGGATCGTCTGCGTCAGTTCCGCGCGCGTGAGCTCGGTGCGGATCGAGCCGCCGATCAGCTTCGAGCCGCGGCTCGGCACGACGAGCGGCACCGCGTCGGTGGTCGGATCGGACAGCAGCGTTTCCTTGGCCGCGCGGCACGCGTAGGTCAGCGCGCGCAGTTGCCACGGATCGGCCTGCGTGCCCTGCTGCGCGAGCTTGCGTGCGACCACGTGCGCGAGCGCGAGATCCATGTTGTCGCCGCCGAGCAGGATGTGCTCGCCGACGGCCACGCGATGCAGTTCGAGATTGCCGTCGCGCTCGACCACCGCGATCAGCGACAGATCGGTCGTGCCGCCGCCGACGTCGACGCACAGGATCAGGTCGCCGACCTGCACCTGCTTGCGCCAGCCACCTTCGCTTTTCTGGATCCAGCTGTAGAGCGCCGCTTGCGGCTCTTCGAGCAGCGTCATCCGCGTGTAGCCGGCGGCGCGCGCGGCCTCGGCCGTCAGTTCGCGCGCGGCCGGGTCGAACGACGCGGGGATCGTGACCGTCACGTCCTGGTCGGCGAACGGCGCGTCGGGATGCGCGTGGTCCCACGCTTCGCGCAGGTGCGTGAGATAGCGGATCGAGCTTTCCAGCGGCGACACGCGCGCCACTTCCGGCGGCGCATCGCTCGGCAGGATCGCCGCGCGGCGATCGACGCCCGGGTGGCACAGCCAGCTTTTCGCACTCGACACGAGGCGGATCGGCGTGCCGGCGCCGCGCGTGCGCGCCATCTCGCCGACCGCGAACGCGCGCGAATCCGTCCACGGCAGCGTCAGGTCGCCCTGCGTCAGTTCGCTTTCATGCGGCAGGTAGAGGAACGACGGCAGCAGGTCGCGCGATTCCAGCGCGCCCGGTGCGGTCAGCTGCGCGATCGGCAGCACCTGCTGCACGATCTTTTCGCCGTCGCTCGTGCTGCTGTCGACGTACGACAGCGCGCAGTGGGTCGTCCCGAGGTCGATACCGATCGAATAGCGCGGATCGCTCACAGTTCCACCTCCGCCGGTGCGATGACCGATGCGTCGTGGCTGCCCGTCAGCTTCGGCAGGCGCACGTCGGAAACACGCCAGCCGCGATGGCTGACGGTGCCCGTGAACGGCGCGGAGCCGACCACGTTGCCGGTCACGCGCACGGCCGTCGCGTCGAAGCCGGCCGGCAGCGTCACGCGGCTGCCTTCCGCTTCGTCGCGCACCGGCACGATCGTGAAGTGCTCGCGCAGCGCCGCGCGACAGCCGTCGTGCACGAGGCGTGCGGCCGCGCCGATGTCGGCGTCCGCGTAGCCGGCGATGTCTTCCTCGACGAAATCGATGAAGCGCGCATCGCGCTGCAGCAGGCCGAGCAGTTGCAGCGCGGCCTGCGGGCTCGCTTCGCGCAGCTCGGGGGCCGGCGCCTTCACCGGCGCGGGTGCGACGGGCGCGGCAGCGGGGGCCGGCGTCGGGACCGGCGCGACCGGCGCCGGGGCGCCCTCGCGCACGCGCAGCACGCCGGCCGCGAACTCGCGGTTGCCGAGCACGGAGAAGAACGTGCCGACGGCCAGCGACAGCCGGCCGAAAAAGGACAGGTTGGATTCGGGCATGGGGTCTGGACTCCTGTGGGCTCGCAGCAGGGCGAGCGTTTCTTGCCTGGGCGCCCGGCGGCGGCGTGCGGCATGCGCACTGCCGCCGCCGGGCGCGTGATTCGAACGCGCCCTCGCGGGTGCGGAAAACCCGTATTTTGCCCTGTGGCGGGCGAACCGGGCAGAAGTCGGGGGACAGAACATGGCGGCGCGGCGGTTTCGGCCGCGCCTGCGCGTGCGTGACGCGCGTACGGCGGCCGTGCTGCGCTGCGTCAGCGCGGCTTGCGCAGCCGCGCCGCCTTCGCTTCGAAATCGCGCGACAGCATGCCGAGCGTGACTTCGCCGAAGCGCGCGAGCAGCGACGCTTCAGCCTCCTTCAGCGCCGCCGACAGATGCGCGTTGACCGCTTGTTCGACCAGGCATTCGGGCGCGTCCTCGGACACCAGGTCGGAAAACAGCGGCGGCTCGCCCACCGCGCGATAGACGTCGAGCAGCGTGATGTCGTCGAGCGCGACGCTCAGCGCCCAGCCGCCGCCGTGCCCCTTCTCCGACTGCACGTAGCCGCAATCGCGCAACCCGCCGAGCAGGCGCCGCACGACGACCGGATTCGTGCCCAGCATCGTCGCGATCGTCTCCGACGTCAGCGGGCCGTCGGCCTGGTCCATGTGGATCAGCGCATGCAGCACGCGCGACAAACGGCTGTCGGTTCTCACGGGCGGGACTCCCCTCTCTCGAAACTTCTGAAGTTGCATGAATGATACCATCGCCCTATCATGCAACTTCTCGTGTTTCATGAGTTGGCCGCCAGCGAAGCACGTCTATCCGTCACGCAGATTCAGAAAGGAGTGGATGCATGGATACCCATCATGAAGTGATCGTGATCGGCGGCAGCTTTGCCGGGCTGTCGGCCGCGATGCAACTGGCGCGCGCACGCCGCCGCGTGCTCGTGATCGACGCCGGCCGGCCGCGCAACCGCTTTGCCGAGCATGCGCACGGCTTCTTCGGGCAGGACGGCAAGCCGCCCGCGCGGATCGTCGCCGAAGCGAGCGCGCAGCTTGCCGCGTATCCGACCGTGCAGCGCATCGACGGCGAAGTACGTGCGGCCGAACGCGACGCGGATGAACGCTTTCACGTGACGCTCGCCGACGGCAGCCGCGCGAGCGCCGACCGGCTGATTCTCGCGACCGGCATCCGCGACGAACTGCCCGCGCTGCCGGGGCTCGCCGAACGCTGGGGCATCAGCGTGCTGCATTGTCCGTACTGTCATGGATACGAAGTGAGCGGCCAGCGGCTCGGCGTGCTCGCCACGCATCCGCTGTCGGTCCATCAGGCGATCCTGATTCCGGACTGGGGCCCGACGACGTGGTTCACGCAGCGCGTGGTCGAAGCGAACGAGGAGGAAGCCGCGTTGCTCGCCGCGCGCGGCGTGCGCATCGAACGCTCGCCGGTCGTCGAGATCGTCGGCGACGCGCCGCGTATCGACGCGCTGCGGCTCGCCGACGGGCAGGTCGTGCCGATCGACGCGTTGTTCGTCGCCGCGCGCACCGACATGGCGAGCGACCTCGCGCAGCAGCTCGGCTGCGCGTTCGACGAAGGGCCGCTCGGCACCGCGATTCGCGTCGATGCGTGGAAGCGGACGAGCGTCGCAGGCGTGTATGCGGCCGGCGATGCGTCGAGCCTGATGACCAATGCGACGTTCGCATCGGCATCGGGCGTGGCGGCCGGCGTGGGCGTACATCGATCGCTGATTTTCGGGCTGGACGCGTAGGCGGGTGGACAGCGGGGGCGTCACGGTCGTCGATGTATCAGGCGAAGGAAGCGGGCGCCTTCCGGCCATCCTCACCGCAGCCACCCCGCGCCACGTCGATAGCTTCGCCGCGCGATCTGCGGTTTAATGCTCGATACCCTATGCATTAAGAGTCATGAAATGCTCGACCTCGACGACCTTCGACTCGTCCGCGCGATCGGCACGTCGCGCTCGCTGGCCGCGGCGGCCCGGCTGCTCGACCTCACGCCGCCCGCGGTCACGATTCGGCTGCAACGGATGGAGGCGCGCCTGAACGCGAGGCTCGCCGTGCGGCAGCCGAAAGGGATTGCGCTGACCGACGAAGGGCAGCGGCTGTACCAGGAAGCCGTCGGCATTCTCGAGCGCGTGGAGGCGCTGCCAGTCAGCATCGCGGGCGACCACGGCGACGTGCAGGGCACGCTGCGCGTCGTCGCCCCGCTCGGCTTCGGCCGCAAGTACGTCGCGCGGATCGTGCGCGACGTGCAGCGCGCGCATCCGAAGCTCGAAATCTCGCTCCATCTGTCGGAAAGCCCGTTGACCAGCGCATCGGGCGCCGACGTGGTCGTCCACGTCGGCGGCCTCAAGTCGTCTTCGTGGATCGGCTATCCGCTCGCGCCCAACGAGCGCTTCCTGTGCGCGAGCCCCGCGTATGCGCGCCGCCTCAAAGACCTGAACCATCCATCCGACCTGACGCGCTACGACTGCCTGTGCCTGCGCGAGAACGACGAAGACATCCCGCGCTGGCGCTTCTCGCCCGGCCGCGGCGTCAAGGGCGAATCGCGGCGGGCGACCGTCATCCGCGTGACCGGCGCGCTGTCGTCCAACGACGGCACCGTCATCACCGAATGGGCGCTGGCCGGGCTCGGCATCGTCGAACGCTCGGAGTGGGACGTCGCGCAGTTGCTCGCGAACGGCAAGCTCGTGCGGCTGCTGCCCGGCTGGAGCCTGCCGCCCGCGCCGGTGACGGCGCTGTTGCCGTCGCGGACCGGCCGCTCCGCGCGGCAGCGGGTGTTTCTCGACGCCGCGCGGCAGTTTCTCGATCCGCCGCCGTGGCGCGGCAAAGCGTGAGCCGGGGCCGCGCTCCGCGAGAGTCGGCCAATTAAACTTCCCTTAATGGCAGATTAGTTCCGCATTAAACACGCCGTGAGCCGACTGCCCTACAGTGTCCGCATCGGCAACCCCGCAATCGGACGCATCGTGGACCTTCACACCCTCAACACCCCGGCCGCCTTGATCGACGTCGGCCGCATGCAGCGCAACATCGCGCGCATGCAGACGCATCTGGACGCACTCGGCGTGCGGTTCCGGCCGCACGTCAAGACCACCAAATGCCGGCACGTCGTCGACGCGCAGATCGCGGCGGGCGCGCAGGGCATCACGGTATCGACGCTCAAGGAAGCCGAGCAGTTCTTCGCGGACGGCATCCGCGACATCGTCTACGCGGTCGGCATGGTGCCCGCGAAGCTCGGCCAGGCGCTTGCGCTGCGTCGGCAAGGCTGCGACCTGAAGATCGTCGCCGACAGCCTGCCGGCCGCCCATGCGATCGCCGCGTTCGGGCGCGAGCACGGCGAACGTTTCGACGTATGGATCGAGGTCGACGTCGACGGCCACCGCTCGGGCATCCCGCCCGACGCCGATTTGCTGATCGATGTCGGCCGCGCGCTGACCGACGGCGGCATGCTGCTCGGCGGCGTGATGGCTCACGCGGGCTCCAGCTACGAATACGACACGCACGCAGCACTCGTCGCGATCGCCGAGCAGGAACGCAGCCGCACCGTGCGGGCCGCGGAGCGCCTGCGGGCCGCCGGGTTGCCGTGCCCGGTCGTGAGCATCGGGTCGACGCCCACCGCGCTGGCGGCGGAACGGCTCGACGGCGTGACCGAAGTGCGCGCCGGCGTGTACGTGATGTTCGACCTCGTGATGCACAACATCGGCGTGTGCGAGCCGTCCGACATCGCGCTGTCAGTGTTGACCACCGTCATCGGCCATCAGGAAGAGAAAGGCTGGGCGATCGTCGACGCGGGCTGGATGGCGATGAGCCGCGACCGCGGCACGCAGCGCCAGGCGCACGATTTCGGCTACGGGCAGGTCTGCACCGAAGCGGGCGACGTGCTCGGCGGCTACCTGCTGAGCGGCGCCAATCAGGAACACGGGATCGTGTCGCGAACCGGTACGCCGGATACGGGCATCGCGCAGCGGTTTCCGATCGGCACGCGGCTGCGCATCCTGCCGAATCATGCGTGCGCGACCGGCGCGCAGCATCCCGAATACCAGGCCGTCGGCGACGACGGCGCCGCGCAGACGTGGCCGCGCTTCTATGGGTGGTGAGCATCAGTCCCCGCCGCGTCATCCGCGCATTGACTATTTGTCCAAATCTGGACAAACTTTAAATACCCTGAATTCGTCTCGTGCCGACCAGGCACCCCCGACCATGCCGACCGACGCCCGCCTCCTTCTCCTCGACCGCGATGCCGTCGAGCCCGCCCTGCAAGCCGGGCAAGTGATGGCGGCCGTCCGCGAAGCCTTCGTGCTGCACAGTCAAAGGGCCGGACGCGTATTTCCGGTCGTGCGCGAGAAACTGCACACAGGCGGCGTGTTCGGCATCAAGTCGGGCGACGTCGCCGATCAGGACTTGCTCGGCTTCAAGGCGGCCGGGTTCTGGCCCGGCAATCGGGCGCGCGGCGGCGAGCCGCATCAGGCCACCGTCGCGTTGTTCGATCCGGCGACCGGCCGGCCGCTGTGCATCATGGACGGCAACGCGATCACCACCGCGCGAACCGGCGCCGCGGGCGGCCTCGGGCTGCAACAGCTCGCGCGTCGCGACAGCACGCGGCTCTGCGTGTTCGGCACCGGCGTGCAGGCGCGCGTGCAGCTCGACTACGCGCTCGCGCTGCTGCCGCAGCGATGCACGGTGCAGTACGTGACCGTCAACGGCGAGCCGGATCCGGCGTTCGAAGCGCACTTCGTCGAACGGTGCACGATCGGCGTGGCGCGCGACCGGAACGATGCGGTCGCCCATAGCGACGTGGTGATCACGGCCACGCCCGGCGGCGGCGCGTTGTTCGACGCGGATGCGGTTCAGCCGGGCACCCACCTGACCTGCGTGGGCGCCGATACCGCGGGCAAGCGCGAACTGCCGGCCGGCGTGCTGGAACGCGCGCGCATCGTCGTCGACGATCACGATCAGGCGCGCACCATCGGCGAGTGCCAGTGGGCGCCGGATTTGCCGCGCACGGAAATCGGTGACATCCTCGCGGGTGCGGCATCGGTCGATCGTGCCGCGCACGAGATCACCGTCTTCGACATGACGGGGCTTGCGCTGCAGGACCTGACCGTCGCGCGCTTCCTCTATCGACACGCGCTCGACAACGGCACCGGAACCGCCGTTCCGTGGCCCTGGTAAACGACTTCCCGCTTTCGACCGCCATGCGTCTCGCCCAAGTTTCCGCGCTCTCGTTCGACCTCGACGACACCCTGTGGCCGTTCGGGCCGTCCGTCGTACGGGCCGAGGCGACGCTTCGCGCATGGTTGATCGAGCACGCGCCGAATACCGAGCGCGTGCTGCCGACGCAACAGGCGCTCGGTGCGTTGCGTGAGGAATACGAACGTTTGCGCCCGGAGCTCGCCGGTGACTTTCGCGCGATGCGAATCGGGTCGATCCGGCTGGCGCTGGAACGCGCGAACGAAGATGTCTCGCTGACCGATCGTGCGTACGACGTGTTCTACGCGGCACGCAACCGCGTCGAATTCTACGAAGACGCGCTGCCGGCGCTCGCGTGGTTGAGCGAGCGCTTTCCGTTGATCGCGGTCACCAACGGCAATGCGGATCTCCGGCTAACCGGCGGCGGCGAATTCTTTCGCACGACGCTCAGTGCGCGTGAGTTCGGCTTCGCGAAGCCGGAACCCGAGATCTTCCATGCGGCGGCGGACGCGCTCGACGTACGGCCGGGCGAATTGCTGCATGTGGGTGACGACTTCCACCTCGATGTCGTCGGCGCGTTGAATGCGGGGCTGCAGGCGGCGTGGGTCGTACGCGAGCCGGTTTCTGCAGGAGAATACGCGCCGGGGTACGCCGCGGCGCCGCATCTCAGGCTGCGCGACCTGTCGATGCTTTGTCGCGTGCTCGGCGGGCCGGACGACGTGTCGTAGACGTCTGTACGACGGTTGGATACATTCAATCGGATCGTTCGCAGATCATATCCTTCGCCCCGCAGGGGCGCTGGCCTTTACTCCTGCGCATCCGCTTCCGACTCCGCGTCGATGGCCGCTAACAAGGAGCCCGCTTTCAACCCCTGCGCCGCCTTGTCATCCACATACTCCGGCTCCCGCATCCGTCCATCTCCGCGCGCCGGATGCGTCGCCGCATGGATGTGCTTCAGCTTCTCCAACGACACCATCGTATAAATCTGCGTCGTCGACAGCGACACGTGCCCTAACATTGCCTGGATGAACCGCGTATCCGCTCCGTTATCCAGCATGTGCGTGGCCATCGCGTGACGCAGCAGGTGGCACGACCCGACCTTCTTGATCCCCGCCGACGCCATCAGCCGCTTCACAATGTGCGCCAGGTACGACGCATCCAGCGGTTCACCGAAGTCCGTCACCCATAACGCTTGGTGACCGCCTGTCGTCAGTTCCTCGCGTGCCTCGCGCATGTACACGTCCAGCCACTGCAACGCGCGCTTGCCGATCGGCACCATCCGGTCCCGCCATCCCTTGCCCTCGCGAACCAGCACCAGACGTCGTGCGTAATCGATGCCCCACGTCCGCAAGCCCGCCATCGCTGCCGCAACTCGATGCGGTCGTGCGCATCGCGCAAGTGCTGCAAACCAGCGTGGACTCCCTCGTCGGACTCGAGCCGCCCATCGAGCCGCGTATTCATAACCCGCGGCTGCATGCACTGTACGAACAGATGAATTTGCTTTCGGACGAGGATCAGCAAGCGCTGATCGTCCTGAGGGACAGCCTTGTCAAACGCTCGCAGATGTCGAAGCTCATGGCGAGGTAACACCGCTGTAAAAGAGCGCCGGCCGCATGGGCGCCAACCCATACGGCCCGCTGACCACCACCAACTCACGCCAGGAGTTGATCATGGCTGACGCCAATCTTGAAGCACGTCCACCCGTCACGGAACGTTTCATCACCATGCAGCGCAAGCGCGACATCGGTCGTTACGGGATGAGGGCCATCTATGATGAGAGCTGCGAGCCGCTGCACCTCTGGCTCAAGATCGCCGGCCGCTGGTTGATCCACGATGCAGGCTTCCACGCCGGCCAGAAGCTCCGCGTTCACGTCGAACACGGCAAGCTCACCATTACCGCCGCGCAAATCACCCCCGATTGCGGCTAACCACACTAACTACAAGGGCCGCAACTGCGGCCCTTGGTGCTTAACGCCTCACTCGAAAGCTCACATCGCTTCCCATGATTTGCAAATCGTCAATTTCAAGTCGGTTCTCTTGCGGAAGTGGACCAACCAAATAAAAGCCAAGTTCGGTGATTTCTCGCTCCAACCGATCTATCTCTACAAAGAGCTGATTGTTTGCAGCTTGCTCAAATTCCATGAAGAGTTGTTCATACGAGCAGAAATGCGGACCAGGGGCAAAGTTTCCGAGCATGAGTATCCCATCGGCAGAAGTCACCGTGACCTCTCCTGCTAAATCTCCACTGCAATCGTTCAAATAGAACTTCATCATCGTGGGCACCCTGTGGTTTTCCCAAGTGCTTCGGACAACCCCTTGAGGTTCTCATCGCTGAAGCCGTCTGCGCCACCAGGATGAATGATTCGAGCATGATTTGGAAACTTATTAGTCCGGTCCTCAATAACATCGAACCCGGCTCCTCGGATCGCATCTGCCGTACCCGATGCAACAGTTTCTGTTGCCTTCTGCAAACCCGTAGCCTTCGGAAAAGCATCCCTCATCTGTTGAGCTGCAGCGCAGGGACAACAACCATGTAGGACGGATATCCCAGGAGGATTGAGCTTCTTTTCTGGCTCTTTCAAGCGGAGGTTATCAATCGAGTTACCCCCAATCCGATTGACCTTCGTGGCCCCAGGAAGAGGCTTACCAGTCAGCCCAAGCGGATCGATCCACGTGATGGGATTCGGCGCGTATTGGTAGACGTTGATCCCGCCTGCAAGCCCGATCGGATCCTTGGAGGTGAACCGTCCGCTACTCGGATCATAGTACCGATACCGGTTGTAATGCAGCCCCGTCTATACGTCACGCTCCTGCTGATTGCAAAATAGCGACGAACTACGGCTTTGGTGCAAAAGTAACCCTCGTCATAGTCGCATCGCAACCCTGTTCGTTTGGCGACACTCCTGCAGCAGTGGGGCTGTGAGGAATTTCCGCAAGGGTGTGGGGCGCAAACGTCGAACCAGATCGTACTCATACCGCTACCCCGCCATCAACGATTCTTTGTGCCGCCGCCTCAATATTCCTTCGGGAAACGCTCTCGACAACCACGATGTTAGGCATATAGAAAAATCCGTCGTCACGAACGCCATCGGTTGCATCTTGAGCGAATCTAACTGCATCGTAAAAATTCAGCGTGATATCACCCTCCTCAGAGGTTACGAGAACGCCTTCCAAAAATCCTTTTTCTTCATGTTCAAATTCTGCAAGCTCGTCATACCAGCCAGGATACGTGATTTTTATTTTCCGCACACTTCACCCCTCACTTTATTCCAACCTTCTCCAGAGCACCGCCGCCCCATTGAATTAATTTCACGAACTCAGGAGCAACCTCAGGCGGACGAGGACCACCGACACATGTTCATTCTCTTACAGGCGACCCGAAATCAATCTCACTAAATCATTAAAAATTCCGCCGAGATTTTCCTTTAAGAACTCAGCATTACCACTTAATTTAAAAATATCTCCAACAACAACTCTCCCATCCTGATGTGTTAAGTCGGCAGTCAGCTCGTACATCCCCTCCACACCATTTAGATCAAGTGTTAAATCTATCTCACTTGGATAGAAACTCACATACGCCGTGCCGCCTAGCACGTTTTGATAGAAGCCAGAACTTGATGATTCGAGCATCACTCTCTCACCAACTTCGGCCTCCACTGCCTTAACGTACCTCGCCAAATAAGCACAAATATCGCTTGGCATCACTTCTTCCCCCTTCCAGTGACCGATCCCAATATACCTTCCGTCAGAGGGTGTGTTGATCCATTCCCTCTGGATTTAGCCCAATCAGTCAACTTGGAATCGGCGGAATCGTTTATGGGTCTAATTGTTACGTGACCGTTTGGCTTGTCATGCGTCGCTTGTAAACCACACGAGCAAAGCTTTTGCACGTCTAACGCAACGTATTTTCCGCTATCCAGTCCGGCCTCTGACGTCGCCGCCGATAGACCCGGCTCTTTCCCGTCAATGCGAGTCGTGTCTTTCCCCAGTCTTGGAGTCAGACTATCAGGTGTTCCAGACGCATTTCTGAAAACGGTTCCGCTTGTTAGAACTTTCGGCTCGAAGTCAGAGAGCCCAAGCGGATCGATCCAGCTTATCGGGTTCGGCGCGTACTGGAACGCATTCAGTCCACCGTTGAGTCCGATCGGGTCTTTCGATATGAACCGTCCGCTACTCGGATCATAGTACCGATACCGGTTGTAATGCAGCCCCGTCTCTTCATCATGGTACTGCCCCTGGAACCGAACCGCGTTCCCCACCTCGTTGCGCTCCGGCACCTCCCCCCACACCGTCTTCTCGCCGCCCCACGCCCGATACCGCCCCAGCCACACCACCTTCCCTGACTCATCCAGCAGTTCCTGCGGTGTCCCCAGGTGGTCGTTCTGGTAGAACAGCGTCGCATGCCGCGTCTTCGCCGGCACCTGCACGAACCTTCCATCCGTGCCCGTCGCCACGAACGCCGCCTCCACCAGCGTCTCGTCCAGCCGCGCCAGCGGCACGAACGTCCCCGGTTCGTGCAGGTATAGCGACGCCCCCTGCCACCGGTGCCGCTCAATGAACGTATGGACCCGCTGCGCCACCGGCACAGAGTACGGATCGGCCGGATCCTCCCGTACCACCGGCGTCGAGCGATCCCTCACCCGCTCGCCGCGTTCCCCCGGCTCGAGCGGTGCGAGATGGAACCGCTCCTCCATCAGCAGCACGTCGCCGTCCCACGTGAACACCGTCCGATCGATGCGGCCGTCCCTGCTCGTCACCTCTTTCAACTGCCGTCGGCCGAACGCATCATAGGCAAAGTGCACGCCCAATTCCGGCCGCACCGTGCCCGGGGTCGACGTCACGCCGTGTTGCGGCCGCTCGATCCGGTCGATCTCGTTCGCCGCCGGCCGCCTCGCATAGCGTTCGGCCTGCGTGAGCCGGTTCGCCGCGTCGTATTCGTACAGCCAAGTCACGCCACCCGGCTCCGTCTTGCGCACCAGATTGCCGTGCGCGTCGTGCTCGTAGCGCGTGCGGTTCAGTTCCTTCAGCACGTTGCCGATGCACTTCGGCAATGACCGCTCCCAGCCGGTCAGCGCGTCGACCGCGTCGGCAATCCGCAAGCGCCGCGCGAGTTGTTCGTCGGGCAACCGTTCGCCCGGATGGGCGTCCCACCACGCACGATCCTGCGCCATTTGCCGCTGCATCCGCGCCGTGGCCGACTCGATCGTTTCGTCGCTCGGGCGCGGCGGGATCTTGTCCGGATCCACCGGGTTGCCCGCCGGATCGAATGCGAACACCTCCTTCAGGTCCCGTGTCGTCGCCTTCAGCAGACGCCCGGTCGGGTCGTACGCATACTCCGTGACGCCGCGCGTGCGATCCTCGATACGCGTCAATTGGCCCGCCGCGTCGTACTGCAACCGGCGCGTGGCCATCCAGTCCGCCAGCCGCGCACTCCCGTCACGCCGCACGGCCATGCGCTGCAATCGACCTGCCGGATCGTATTCCCGAACCTGCTCGAAGCTGCGATACCGGCGCACGATCTCACGATGCAGTTTGTCGCGCTCGAAGTCCACCAGCGGCCGGCCGTCCAGCAACACGCCGTGCAAATGGCCCGAACCGTAGCGCAGCCAGTCGATCGTGCGCGTGTTCGGCAGTTGCGTGCGGATCCGGTTGCCGAGCACGTCGTATTCGTGACGCGTCACCGTCGTGTAGGAACCGTCGCTGTCCGGGTAGATCGTCTGCTCTTCGGCGATCAGGTTATCGGCATCGTCGTAGTGCAGGTGCACACGGCTGTGATATCCCTGCGCGGTCGTCAGCCGGCCGCGGGCGTCGTAATGGAAGAGCTCGGTCACCCGGCCCCGGCCACCCGGCCCCTTCGTCTCCCGCCGCGTCAGCCGGCCGAGCGGGTCGCGCGCGTAGGTCGTCTCGACGTCCCCGGCCTGCGAACCGATCAGTTGCCCGGCATCGTCCCATTGGTAGCGGGTCGTGCTGCCGTCGAAGTCCGTCTGCTCGACGATGCGCCCCAGCCGGTCGTAGCCGAACCGCGTCCGGTCCCGGTTCTCGTTGGTCAGCGTGTCGAGCCGCCATTGCCGGTCGTATCCGTATGCCAGTTCCCGGCCTGCGGCGTCCTTGCGCCAGGTCGGCTGCCCACGTGCATTGAACGTGTACTCGGTGACGTGGCCCGCGCCGTCGCGATACGTGCGCAGGTTGCCTTCTCCGTCCCACGTGAAGCGTTCCTCGGCGCCGTCCGGATGCACGACGCTGACGACCTGCCCTCGCGCGTCGCAGCGATAAAGCGTGTCGTGGCCCGCGGCATCGGTGACCCGCGACGGATGACCGCGCTCGTCGTAGCCGTAGCGTGTCGCGTGGCCGGAGCAGTCGGCCGCCTCCGCGAGCCGTCCACCGTGGTCATAACGGAAGCGTTTTACGCCGCCTTTCGGATCGGTCACCGACAGCAATTCGCTGCGTACACCCCACACGTAGCGGGTCGTGCGGCCTGCCGCGTCCGTCACGGAGACCGGCCGGCCAAGCGCGTCGTAGGCCGTTTGGGTGACACGGCCATCCGGCCCGGTGACCTGGACCGGCAAACCGCCCGCGTCGTATTCGGTACGCGTGACATTGCCGAGTGCGTCGATCTCGGCCGTCAGCCGGCCGTGCGCGTCGTACTCGAAACGCTGCGTGTGACCCAGCGCGTTGCGCATGCCGACCAGACGGTGCTGGTCGTCCCATTCGTACGATTCGGTCGAGCCGTCAGGATGCTCGACCAGCACGATCCGGTTGTGGAAATCGTAGCGGTGAATCGTCGCATGACCGTCCGCATCGGTCACCTTTGTGTACCAGTGTTCGCGGTGGTACTCGAAGTGCATGTCGTCCTGGACATGCTGGCCGTCGTTGCCGTACCACGTCCGCACGCATCGTGCGTCGGCCGGCGCGGGCACGCCTTCGCGTCGGCCCGGCCAGTCCCATGCGAGGTTCGCGGGGTGTCCGTTGAAATCCGTATAACGCGTGAGCAGGTGTTGCTCGTACGTGTACGTACGCCGGAAACCGAGCATGTCGACGTGGCCGATCAGGTCGCCGTCGGCGCTGTACGTGTAGCGCGCGAGGGCTTCGTTGGCGAGCCCCGTAACGCCTGCACGGTAGATCGCCGAGACGCGGCCGTCGACGTACTCGATGCGGATCGCGTTCGCCGCACCATCGCTGATCGTAACGAGTTCGCCGGCGGCGTTGTACGTGAAGCCGAGACCGAGGCCGTCGCGGTTGATGCGGGAAACGAGGCGGTAACGGGCCGACGCAATGCGGCCGCTCAGTTCGTATTCCTCTCGACTACCGTCCGGATAGGTCAAATGGATTCGGCGGCCATCCGGGCGTGCAATCGTGAACTGCTCGGCCGGCACCTCGACAGACTCCCCGAATCCGACCGGCGGCAACGGCACCGCGCGGCTGTCCGGATCGAAGAACGTCAGCGTACCGTCCCGCTCCTCCAGCGACAGGTGATACGCACTGCTCCAGCGCGCGCCCAGCGGGCTCGCATCGTAGGCCGCAAGGCTCGACCGATAGCGTCGCGCCCACACGATCGGCACGACACCGTCGAGCACGAAGTCGGTCTGCGCGAGGTGCTCGTCGCCCATTGCGTAATTGACGGGCTTCGCGCTCGCCGTCTTCGGACAGCCGCACCCGTCCTTCGGCGGCAGCGGGCTGGGTGTCGCGCCCTTCTGCGTCGAATCGCGGTGCTCGCCCGGCTTGCGGTGCGGCGCGCGCATCGTACCCGGCGTGGCCTGCGCGACGTGCGACGGCATCCCGCGCGCCTTGCGCGCCTTGATCTCCGCGGTGATCTGCGCGGCCATGAACAGCAAACCGCCCGCTTCGTCCACGCTGCCGAACGCGCGGTCGAGCATCGGCCCGGTGTCGCGGTCGAACGCGTCGAGCCAGGCGACGATCGCATCGCGCTGACCCGACACCTTGAGCAACTGGTCGATGCCGATGAGCGCGATCTCCTCCGTCGACGGCACCCACGACAGGAAGCCCGGGTTCTTCTTGATGCGCCCCATCTGCTCGGCCGCCGAAACAGGATCGAGCACGAAGCGGCGCACCGTGCGCGACGCTTCGCGCACGCCCGCGACGATGTCTTTCTTCCACGCGCCGAGGTGCGTATCGAACTCGGCCATGAATGCGAGCACGTCGCCGCCGGCCGTCGCCCAGAACAGGTCGACGAGCATCGCCGCGCCCGCGCCCTTTGCAAATGCGAGCAACACTTCCTTGACGATCGCGCGCGCTGGCCGCGTCGCATTGCCAGCGGCCGGCACCACGCCGATCGCATCGATCGCGAGAATGCCCCAGTTGAGTACCTTCTTCGTGCCGTCCGGCTCGCTGCAGATCCGATAGATGTCGACACCGACGTCGTACAGCGACATCGCATTGCCGACGAACGGCACCATGTACAGGCACTGCACGAAGATCTCGAGGCCGGGGTTACCGACCGATTCGACGTCGGTCGCGATCAGCTTCGGCGAGGTGTCCGGTGCGGGCACCGGACTGACGATCACGCGCCGTGCTTCGGCATTCTGAAGAATCGCATTGGGTATCGGGCGCTGCGGGGTCGAGGGTGCGGTGGTTCCGGCCATAAGTTGTTATCTGTTTCGAATAGGAAGCGAACACCGCGCGCGATCAGCGCGACACGGTGGTTTTGACGAGACCGGGGGCGGCGCCGGGCATCGAAGCCGCCGCGTGATTGCTTGTGGAATTCGCGACTGGCTTGCCGACAGCGTCGAGCGAGGCCCGGGCAAGCGCAGCGGCATCGCCGTTCGCGACGTTCGCCGCCCCGCCCGATGCGGCTTCCCTGACGAGCGCGGCCGCCCCGAGCGCTTGCCCGGCCGACTCCGCTATGGGAATCGCGGCCGTCATCGACGCCCCGACGAGACTCGGCACCGTGTGGCCGGCATCCCCGCTCGCCGGCGAAAATGGTGGCGTCCCTTGCGGATCGCCCCACTTGCGCGTGGTGTCCTGAAGATCGTGGTCTTCCTCGAAATACTGGACCGAGCCACCGCCGCGCGGCATATCCGCCACCGTGCCCCGGCCGTCGGCATCGAGCCTGCCCTCGCGCCACGAACCGTCCGGGAACGTCACGCGATACTTTGCGTTCCTGACCGGCTCGCCATTCGGATACGCATGCCAGAGTTGCATGCCGGTTTGTTCCTGTGCCGGCATCAGCGGCAACGCCTGCCGACGGGTCGCGGACGGCCCGGCACTCACCGGCCCCCGCAATCGGATCTCGCCCGCACTGCCGATCTCCACTGTCCCGCCTTCGAGCTTGATATAGGCGCCGCCGCACATCAGCACCAGCGCCTTCTGCGCATTCAGCGTCACCGCATCCGACGTGCTCGCGATCGTCACACCCTTCAGCGCCGTCAGTTCGAGCGCATCCGCTTGCGCCTGAACGTCGACCTTGCCCGCGCCCGCGTACAGCTTCATTCCGTGCGCATTCGCATACAGCGACACCGCATTGCCCGCTGCAACCGTATAGTTGCCGCCGATCGCCGCATCGGCGTTGCCGCCCGTCGTCGTGAAAAGATGTCCGTCAGCCGCCAATTGCATGTGTTCTCCGCTGGTCACGGCGACCCCGTGCGGTGCGGATGCGAGCAGCACGGCAGCTTCGAGATCACGAACCTGCGCTTCGAGCAACGCCTGCTGCGCTTCGCAGGCCGCCATCGTCGCTCGCGCCTTCTCGACCGCATCGCCCAGACTGCGCATGCGGGATCGCGCCGCGTCGAGTTGCCGCCGCGCGACCGCCATGTGGAAAGCGTGCCCGCCCGCACTCGACTGCGCGTCGGCCGACAGGAACAGTCCCTTGCCGGCGCGCAGCACGCCGCGCTCGTCGGTCCGGACCTCGAACCCTTCACCGCGCGTCTGCTGCCGGCTGTCGACGAAATGCCCGAGGTTGACCTGCGTCTTTCCACCGTAATCCGTCGACAGCTTGATGCTTTCGCGCCCCTTCCGATCCTCGAAGCGAAGCTTGTTGTTCGCTCGCGTGCGAATCACGTTGCGCGTGTTGAAGCCATCCCGGCTCGTGACCAGATCGACGGCCTGACTGTAATGGTGCGCATGCGCGATATACGGCCGGTTCGGGTTGCCGCCGGCAAATGCGACCGCGACTTCGGTATCGGCCAGCAACGGAAAGTGAAATCCCGTCTGATGGCTGCCTGCGAAGGGCTTGGCGAGGCGCAGCGGCACGCACTCACCGCCGGCCGGCCATGTGTCGAAGTCGAAATCGAAGCGCACGGTGTAATAGCCGTCGCTCGTCAGGTGCGCATACGGCGAAGCGCCCGGTGTCGTGACCCGTGCCGACAACGTGCCGGCAATCGCAGGCCAGCGGCGCTCGTCGAGTTTCAGCCGAAACGGCCGGCCGCACGGAATCGCATCGAACGTGTTGATATACGACGCATCCCGGCCGCCCGCATGGCGCACCGACACGATGACGATCCCGTGCGGCGCGTCGGCCGGTTGCTCGTCGAGCTTCGCGACAAGCCCCGGCGCGAAGTCGACGACCGAACTCTTGCCCGAATACGTGACCTGCCATGCAAGCGCCGCCTCGCGGCGCAATTGCGCTTCACGCCGCGCTTCGTCGCCGTCGGCATGGTGAGTGCCATAGACGTAGCTCGCCCCCCAAGTCGTCGGATCTTCGCGCGCGATGGTCGCCTCGGCGTTGAATCGGTCGTCAGCCTTCTCGGGGTTGTAATCGGCGACCTTGATCGAACGAGGAATCGTTTCGCTTAACGATTCGAGCGAAAGCACGGCCTCGTGACCACTTTCCAGGCCGCTTGCTTCGCGGTACGGAATGACGACTTGCGGACGATACGAATAGGCATCGACATCATCGCCGAAATGCAGTTCGTCGCCATGCTGTCCCGCGCGGAAAAAACAGAATAATCCGGTTTGTTCCATCAGCAGGCGAATGTAATCCCAGTCGGACATCCGGTACTGCATGCGAAACGCAAGACGCGGATACGCGCGCCGCAGCTTGAACGAAAACTGGTGCGCGCGGAATTCGTGCCGCCTGAGGATCGATTCGACGATTTCGGGCACGGACTGTTGCTGATAAATGCGGGTCGCCTCCACGAGGCGCAAACGGGCGACGAACGGCTCGACGACGATCCTGTACGATACGAAATCGCGCGTCTTTCGGATCTGACCGAACGCGGTGATGCAGCCGGCGAATCGACGTATCGCGTCCGTCGCGACGTTCGTGCCGGGCGGCTCGATCGTAAAGATCGCGGGGCGATTGAGGTAATCGGCGCGTGCGAGCGAAACCGGGCTGGTCAGCGTCACCTCGATCCGATAGGGCTCGCCGAGTCGCTCGTCGAGCACGAACGACATGATCGACAGATCCGGCGCCACGGGTGCGCTGGGCACCTCGAGGAAATACGACTGACGACCGGTTATCCACTGCGCGACTGAGCGTTGCGTATCTCGTTCTCGGGCCATGCTTCCCTCTCAGCAACCGCGTTTTTCTCGGAAGCAGAAGGGATAAAGGATGGCCGGGTTCTCGTCCAGCGAATTGCAACGGTCTGCAACAATGTTCGTGGCCGATCACGCCAATCGACATGACCGACCACCATTTCACGCCGCCTTCCTCGCCTCCGCGATCCGCTGCGGCGCCTTCGGCCGCGCATACAGCCGTTCCAGATACGCGCGCAGTTGCGGGAACGGTTCGATCAAATGGCATTCGCTTGCCCAGTCGATCAGGTACGCCGTCACGCAATCGGCCACCGTCAGCGTATCGCCGACGATGAATTCGCGCCCCTCGAGATGCGTGTCGAGAATCGCGGCCATCGTCGCGAAATCCTCGCGCGCCAGTTCGATATCGGCCGGCGAGCGCTTCTCCGGCGGATAGAGGAACGTGTGCCGCGTGATGCGCCACAGCGGCTGCTCGAGCTCCGTCACCGCGAACATGACCCACCGATAGGCTTGCGCCCGCAACGCCGGATCGACGGGCAGCAGCGCCTTCTCCGGGTACTTGTCCGCGAGATACAGCACGATCGCGGCCGATTCGGGAATCACGAGGTCGCCGTCCACCAGCACGGGCACCTTGCCGGCCGGATTGAGGCGCAGGAATTCGGGCCGCTTGTGCTCGCCCTCGAGCAGGTTGACCGACACGAATTCGAAATCCGCATCCAGTTCCTTCAGCCCCCACAGCGCGCGCTGCGAGCGCGTGCCGGCAAATCCGTAAAGCTTCATCGCCAGTCTCCATCCATGAATGTCGGGAAAATGTCTGCATGCCGGGCACGACGGATCGAACGAAGCGACGCGCGTCGCGCGGCATCACCCGTCGCTCACGCGCCGGGAATCGCCAGTACCGGCATCACGTCGACCGACACGCCCGGGAACAGCGTGAAATGCGGATGACCTTCGAACAGCGCGGCGGCCGCGTCGTGCGACGCCGCCCGCACGACGGTGAAGCCGGTCAACGCATTGGTCGTGTCGCGGATGCCGGCTGCGTCGATGTTCTTGGTCTTGCCGAGCGGCCCGCCCAGCTCGACGATCGCGTCGCGATGCCGGTCGACCCACGCATGCCATGCGGCGATGCCGTCGCGCTCGCGCGTGCGCCGCTCGTCCTCCGGCAGCGCGAGCCATGCCTTCATCGCCGGGCTATCCTGGCTCCCGAGAAATACGGCGAGATACAACTGTGGTTGCGCACTCATGCCTGCTCCTCCGATGACGGACGCGGCGGGTTGCCGCGCCTCGACCTTGACAAGATAGGTTGATATCAACACAATTGCAACATGGCACGAAAAGAAAAGCTTCCCTTCGAAACGACGCTGATGGTGCGCGATTGCTGCCTGTGTTTGCACATGCAGCGCGCGGCGCGCAATCTCGCGCGTATCTTCGACGACGTGCTGCGCCCGCTCGACCTCACCAACGGCCAGTTTTCGCTGCTGATGTCGTTGAACCGGCCGCAACCGGCGCCGATGAAATCGGTCGCGTCGCTGCTCGCGATGGACCGCACCACGCTCACGGCCGCGCTCAAGCCGCTCGAGCGGCGCGGCCTCGTCACGATCGTCCAGGATCCCGACGACGGACGCAGCCGCCTGCTCTCGCTGACGCCGGCCGGGCACGACCTGCTGGCCGAAGCGTTCCCGCTGTGGCAACAGGCGCACGCCGAGATCGAGCGGCCGTTCGCGCCGGGCGAAGTCGACCAGTTGCGCGGCCAGCTGCGCACGCTGTCGATCGATCCGGAGTCGCGCGACTGAAGCGGCCTGCGGATCGCGCTGCGGTCGTCATGCGCACTTCCTGTCACGCGCTGTCAGCAGACATTGCGCAAGCCGGTCGCACCGCCCGATTCGGTGGCAATATCGCTCGGCACGACAATCGGTCCGGCATCCATCAGGAGACGAGTATGGGCAACAACGAGAAAGGCGCGATTTTCCGGTCGCTTCACCGCGCGGGCCAGCCGCTCGCGCTGTTCAACGTGTGGGATGCCGGCAGTGCGCGCACGGCGGCCGACGCGGGCGCCGTCGCATTGGCCACCGGCAGTTGGTCGGTCGCGGCGGCCAACGGTTTCGCCGACGGCGAGCAGATGCCGCGCGCACTGATGATGGACGTGCTGGAGCGGATCGTGCGCGCGACGGACCTGCCCGTCACCGTCGATCTCGAAAGCGGGTACGGCGAACGGCCGGAGGATGTCGGCGACACGATCACGCTGAGCATCCAGGCCGGCGCGATCGGCTGCAATCTCGAAGACAGCTTTCCGGCCACGGGCGAACTGCGCGACGTCGACGAGGCGGCGGCCCGCCTCGCGGCAGCCCGGCGGGCGGCCGATCGCGCGGGCGCCGATTACTTCATCAACGCGCGCACCGACGTGTTCTTCACGGCAGCAGCCGATACGCACGACGAACGCTTGCTCGACGCGACGCTGGCGCGCGCCCGCGCGTATGCGGCCGCCGGCGCCGACGGCCTGTTCGTGCCGGGCCTGCGCTCGCCGGCGCTGATTCGCGCACTGACGGCCGCGTCGCCGCTGCCGGTGAACGTGATGCGCGTGTCGGAAGCGCCGACGATCGCGGAACTCGCCGAGTACGGCGTGGCGCGCATCAGCCACGGGCCGTATCCGTACCTGCAGGCGATGAAAGCGCTGGCGGCGCTGGTCAAGCAAGGCGGGTAACGGCTTCACGGGGCGGCGGGTGCCTGCTGCCCATCAAACGACGACCTTCCGTGTCATCGGCGCCCGCTTCCGCGCTTCGGTTGTCGCGCGTTTGCCGCAGCGCGTGGGTCGGCCGCATGAGCGACGACGACGCGCGGCGCCTGCTCGACGCACACGCCCCGGCGCGCTGATCGGCGCTCAGGATGCCTTGATGAAATCGATGAACGCGCGCAGTGCCGGCGGCACGAGACGCCGCCCCGGGTAATACAGGAAAGGCCCCGAGAACGGTCGCCACCACGGTTCGAGCACAGGTTCGAGCGCGCCGCTGTCGACATGCGGGCGCAGCCAGTCTTCGAACAGATGCACGATGCCCGTCCCGGCGATCGCCGCATCGACCATCAACTCCGTCGCCCCGCCGATCTGGACCAGCAACGGCCCCGCGGCCGGCTCGACCCGCACGACCTCGCCGTCGCGCTCGAACTCCCACGGCGGCATCGCGCCGCTGGCGAAACGCCCGCGCAGGCACCGATGGTCGAGCAGGTCGCGCGGATGCTGCGGCCGGCCGTGCCGGTCGAGATAGCCGGGCGCCGCCGCGGTCGCGAACCGCTGGATGCGCGGGCCGATCGGCACCGCGATCATGTCCTGTTCGAGCCGTTCGTCGTAGCGGATGCCCGCGTCGCATCCGGCCGCCAGCACGTCGACGAAACTTTCGTCGGCCGTCACTTCCAGCCGGATGTCCGGATACGCATCGAGAAAGCGCGGCACGATCGCCGGCAGCACGAGCCGCGATGCGCTGACCGGCACGTTGAGCTTCAGCGTGCCGGCCGGTCGGCCGCGGAATTCGTCGATACCGTCGAGCGCCGCCGCCACTTCGGTCAGCGCGGGCCCGAGCCGTGCGAGCAGGCGCTCGCCGGCTTCGGTGGGCACGACGCTGCGCGTCGTGCGATGCAGCAGCCGCACGCCGAGCCGCGCTTCCAGCCGGCGCACGGCCTCGCTCAGCCCCGACGCGCTGAGGCCCGTCACGCGAGCGGCGTCGCGGAAGCCGCTCGCGCGTGCGACGGCCATGAATGCGTTCAGATCGCCGAGATCGGTTTGCATTGTTCGCCTTTTCGTACAACCCGTGCGAATTATGCCCGCTTATCGCGCAGCCGACTCGTCCTTATGCTGAACGCATTCATCTCTTCGACAGGAGCAAGGTCATGCCCGATATTCGCCACACCGCCACCTTCAGGCTCGGCGATCGCCACGTCAAACGGATCGGCTACGGCGCGATGCAGCTGGCGGGCCCCGGTGTATTCGGCCCGCCGAAAGATCGCGAGGCCGCATTGAACGTGTTGCGCGAAGCCGTGGAATCCGGCGTCGACCATCTCGACACCAGCGACTTCTACGGCCCGCATGTGACGAACCAGTTGATTCGCGACGCATTGCATCCGTACCGCGACGATCTCGTGATCGTCACCAAGATCGGTGCGCGGCGCGGCGACGACGCATCGTGGCTGCCCGCCTTCGCGCCCGACGAACTCGAACGGGCCGTGCACGACAACCTGCGCAACCTGGGGCTCGACGTGCTCGACATCGTCAACCTGCGCATCATGTTCGACACGCACGGGCCGGCCGAAGGATCGATCGAAGCGCCGCTGACCACGCTCGCCGAGCTGCAGCGGCGCGGGCTCGTCCGGCACATCGGCCTGAGCAACGTCACGCCCGCACAGGTCGCGCAAGGCCGGCGGATCTGCGACATCGTCTGCGTGCAGAACCACTACAACATCGCGCATCGCGGCGACGATGCGCTGATCGACGCGCTGGCCCGTGACGGCATCGCGTACGTGCCGTACTTTCCGCTCGGCGGCTTCTCGCCGCTGCAGTCGTCGACGCTGTCCGGCGTCGCGGCCCGGATCGGCGCGACGCC
The DNA here is from genome assembly GCF_017815045.1 of Burkholderia sp. CpTa8-5. Taxonomy (NCBI): domain Bacteria; kingdom Pseudomonadati; phylum Pseudomonadota; class Betaproteobacteria; order Burkholderiales; family Burkholderiaceae; genus Burkholderia; species Burkholderia sp. CpTa8-5. Next base: position 202,326 of record NZ_JAGIQD010000002.1, on the reverse strand, counting down.
GATGCAGGTCGCGCTCGCGTGGCTGCTGCGCCGCGCGCCGAATCTTCTGCTGATTCCCGGCACGTCGTCGGTCGCGCATCTGCGCGAGAATCTCGCGGCGGCCGATCTCGATCTGCCGGCCGACGCGCTCGCGGCACTCGACCGCATCGCGGACGCCGGCGCCGCCTGACGTGCGGCCGATCGCCCGGTAGCCCGTGCGACACGAGCCGCCGGGCCGCTAGGCCGCCAGACGGTCAGGACGCGACCACGCCGACCCGCTTCGGCACGCCGGTCACGATCGTCGCGACCGCCACCGCGAGCACGATCGCCGCGCCGACGAACACGCCTGCCGCGCCGTTCGCGTCGAACACGACGCCGCCGACGGCCGCGCCCGTCGCGATCGCAAGCTGGATCGCCGCGACGATCAACCCGCCCGCGCTCTCGGCTTCGTCGGGCACGGTGCGCGTCACCCACGTCGACCATGCGACCGGCACGCCGCCGAACGCCATCCCCCACAACGCGACCAATACCGCGTCGATCATCGGCGCGCGGCCGAGCACGACGAGCGCGATGCCGAGCACGACCATCAACGCGGGCATGCCGATCAGCATCGGCCGCAGCCGGTGTTCGAGCACGCGGCCCGCGAGCGACGTGCCGACGAAGTTCGCGATGCCGTAGCCGAGCAGGATCGCCGACAGTCCGTTCACGCCGACGCCCGCCACCTGTTCGAGGAACGGCCGCAGATACGTGAAGAACGCGAAATGTCCGGTGAACACGAGGATCGTCGCGAACATCCCGAGGCCGACGGTCGGCCGGCGCAGCACGTCGATCAGCGTGCGCAGCCGCGTCGTGCCGCTCGGCGGCATCGACGGCAGCGTGAGGATCTGCGACACGAACGCGATGCCGCCGATCACGGCCGCGATCAGGAACACGTTGCGCCAGCCGATCAGGTGGCCGAAGTAGCTGCCCATCGGCGCGGACGCGATCGTCGCGACCGCCACGCCGCTGAAGATGATCGACAGCGCGCGCGGCACCATCGCCGTCGGCACGAGCCGCATCGCGGTGGCGGTCGCCATCGTCCAGAAGCCGCCGAGCGCGATGCCGAGCACGACGCGGCCGAACAGCAGCACGCCCAGGTTCGGCGCGAACGCGACGGCGAGGTTCGATGCGACGAGCAGCACCGAGAACACGAGCAGCACGCGCCGCCGGTCGATCGTGCGCGTGAGCGCCGAGATCAGCAGGCTCGTGACGAGCGCGACCGTGGCCGTGGCCGTGACGGCTTGCCCGGCCACGCCTTCGGTCACGCCGAGGCTGTCGGCCATCGGCGTCAGCAGGCTCGCCGGCAGGAATTCGGCCGTGACCAGCCCGAACACGCCGAGCGCCATCGCGAATACCGCGCCCCAGGCCGGTTCGCGGGGGGCCGCCGTCGAGGCGGCCGAGGAGATTCCGGGATTCATGCGGGATTCCGTGTCGGTTAGGGAAAGTACTGATGAGGGGCTATCGTAAGGAACAGCGGCAGGACGGTCTATGACATACAATCCGTTGTTATTGATCGTTCGTCCGAATCTCGCCATGTCCGAGCCGCTGCTTCCCCCGATCCCCGACGCGCACGACCTCGTCAGCGAGCTGCTGCTGGGGATGCGCCTGAGCGGCGTCCAGTACCGCCGGATCCAGGTCGCGCGGCCGTTCGGGCTGAGTTTCGGCCACGGGACGGGCCGCGCGCAGTTCCATTTCATCGTGCGCGGACCCGTGCTGCTGCGCGACGCGACGGGCGAGACGATGCGGCTCGAGGCCGGCGACGCGATCCTGTTGCCGCACGGCGGCATGCACGCGCTGGTGTCCGATCCGGATGTGCCGTGCCGCGAGATCGACGGCTTCGAGGTCGCGAAGATCTGCGATACGGTCGCGTCGGTGGCGTCGGCCGGCGTGTCGCCCACGAGCTGCGCGACGAAGGAACCCGGCGCCGGCGATGCGCTGATCTTCAGCGCCTGCATGGAACTCGACCTCGGCGGCATGCAGCCGCTGGTCGGCACGATGCCCGCGTTCATGCACGTGGGCACGCTGCTCGCGCGCTACCCGGAAATCCGCCCGATGCTCGATGCGATGGAGCGCGAAGCGTGCACGGCGCGCGCGGGCTTCGCGGGCATCCTCGCGCGGCTGGCGGACGTGGTCGCGGCGTTCATCGTGCGCGGCTGGGTCGAGTGCGGATGCGGCGACGCGACCGGCTGGGTGCAGGCACTGCGCGAGCCGAAGCTCGGCCGCGCGATCGTCGCGCTGCATCGCGACCCGGGCCGCAACTGGAGCGTCGCGGAACTCGCGACCGAAGCGGGCGTGTCGCGCTCGGTGTTCGCCGAGCGCTTCCTCGCGGCGACCGGGATGACGCCCGTGCGCTACCTGACCGAGCTGCGGATGCGGCTCGCCGCGCAGTGGATCGCGCGCGACCGCGAGACGATCGAAGCGGTCGCGTACCGGCTCGGCTACGGTTCGCTCGCCGCGTTCAGCCGCGCGTTCAAGCGCGTGGTCGGCAAGCCGCCGGGCGCCGTGCGCGCGGACGGCGACGTGCGCGCCGAAGCGTAACGCCCGGCGCGCGGCGCCGACGCCGGGCCGCCCTGCATCACTTCAACGCGTCGAGCCGATCGACCAGCGCCGTCGCGCACTGCACGGCGAGCGCCGCGCACTGCTCCACATCGACTGCCGCGCCGGTCGCGACCGTGCCCTGCACGATCCTGCCCAGCAATTCCTTCGAGAGTTCGGCGATCTCGTGATCCCGTTCCGTCATGATGTCCCTCCTGCGCGTCGGCGATTCCGGTGATTCGCCCGTTCGGAGCGAATGCCGTGCCCGCGCCGTTCAACGCGGCTTCGCCCGCACGACGATCTGCGCCTGCGTGTCGCGCTCGATGCGCTCGAGCGACGCGCGCAGCGCCACGAACTCGTCCGGCGTGCATACCTGACGGCCGAAATCCGCGCTCATCCGCCGCGTGACCTGCACGACGCGCGCGGCCGCATCGAACACGTAATGCGACGTGAAATCGACGAAGCGGTCGTGCACGGCCGCATCGGCCGGCAGGTCGGTCAGGACCACGCCCGCCGGCAGCACGATCTGGCCGGTCTCGTCGAACGTGCCGCCGACGCAGCCCCACGGCTGCGTGCGCACGGGCTCGGCCAGCCAGGTTTCGACCTGCGTCGCGATACCGCCCGTCAGGCTCGACAGCGCGGGCAACGCGGTCGTACCGTCCGGCCACACGAAACGATCGAGCGTGCCGGTCACGGTCACGTCGAACGGCCCGCCGGTCACGCGCCGGTCGCTGGTCGACAGTTGCGCGCGGCCGCGCAGGCCGCTTTGCCGCAAGCGCTCGTTCGCCAGTTGCGCGAGGCGGTCGCGCGACGCGCGGCGAAACAGGTTGCGTTCGAGTTCGGCGGTCCAGCCGTCATCCTGCACATAAGCCTGAACACGCGCGGCGCCCGGCTGCGCGGCATCGATCGCGATTCGCGCGGTGCGGCCGCGCGGCTGCGTGGCCGGCGTGCGCGACAGCACGCCGGTATCGACGAGCAGCGCCGGGCGGTCCATCACGATCGGCGGCAGGTAGCCGAACGCGATGCCAGCCGTCGTCGTATCCGCGTAGAGCCGGAGATCGGGCAGCCACGTGATCGCATGGTTGATCGCGCCGCCGCCGTAGCCGGGCACCGACGGCAGCGTGTACACGGCGCCGAGATTGATCAGCACCGGTTCGCTGCGAATGCCGACCGCCGCGAGCAACGCGCCGAACAGCGCGACGTGATCCTTGCAGTCGCCGTAGCGGTTGCGCAGGATGTCGGTCACGCGATGCGGCGCGGCGGCCGTTTCGCCGAGAAACAGCCCGACGTAGCGCACGTTCGCCTGCACCCAGTCGTACAGGATGCGCGCCCTGTCGCGCGGATCGACGGCATTCGCGGTGAGCGCGCGCGCCAGTTGCACGACGGCCGGATCGTTCGCGCTCGGGTCGACGGCCGCGTTGCGGTAGCGTGCGGCGAACGCCGCGTAGTCGGGCAGCGTCGACACGACGAGCCGGTCGCCGTAGGTCGGATAGCCGACCGCGCCGCTCTCGATGCGGTCGTACGCGCCGTGCCGGTAGTCGAATTCGTAGCGCGTGCGGCCGTTCGCCGTGACGGGCGGCAGCGCGACGTAGCCGCGCGCATCCGCATACAGCGGCATGTCGGCCGGCAGGTCGAAGATCAGCCGCTGGCTGTCGACCGGCTCGCGCGACGGCTCGACGGTATAGCCGAAATAGCCGCGATTGACCGGCTTCGTGCGGGTCTTGCGGAACGCGACGCGCGTGCTCGACCCGGCCTCGACGCCGGGAAACACGACGGTGCGCAGCAGCCCGTCCTGGAACGTCGGCGCGCCGGCCGAGCGCGGCTCCTGCACGTCGCGGATGCCGTCCGCACCGACCGGATGCGCGACGCCGTCGCGGTCGATCGTCTCGGCCGCGACCAGCTCGACCTTCTCGAGATTCCTGTCGAACCACACGTAGCGCTGCGCGACCGCGTCGATGCCGTTCGCGTCGTTCGCGCGCAGCGTCGAATCGTCGTGCTCGTCGAGCGAACCGTCGTGCTGGATCACGAACTCGTGGACGTCGCTGACGAGCGTGACGGGCGCTGCTGCATCGGCCGCCGCGCGCGAGTCGCTCATGTCGCCCATGCCGCCCGTGTCGCGCATATCGGCCACGGCCGTACCCGCGCCGAGCGCCACGGCGCACGCGAACAGGCAGCCGGTCCATCGGGAAGGAAAACGCACCACGTCGAAGTTCTCCGCGCGTTCGTTGCCGGACGCCAGCGCCGCGCGCCGGTGCGGCAGCCGTGCCTGCATGACGCGCACATGACGGCCGCCCGCGCCACCCGCGCGCGTGGCCATCGTGCGGCCCAGTGTGGGCGCCGTGCCGGCGAGCGTCAAGCCGCGCCGTCGGGAAGGAAACGTGATGCCGAGCGACGGCGCCTTCGAGATCCGTTGACCGTGTGATTGCGTTCGTGTCGCGGGCGGCGTGATCGGCTTCGGCATCTTGCCGACGGCGCGGCATCTCGAGCGGCGGCGTCCGAAACCGATCGACACCGCGCGGCCATGCGAGCCGCGCTATCCCTCACGCTCACGGCGCGACAAGCCATCCGTACTTCGATCGGCCCGACCCGCTACGGCCGATCGGCGTCCCGACGCGCTTTCCGGCGCGTAAGCGACCGGCGACGCCGGCCGCGTCATCGCCGCCGCGCCCGCTCCGCGCCAGCCCCCTCCGCCCCGCCGACGTCGGCCCCTCGTTCCGCCGTCCGTCGTCCCCGCCGCTTCGCCCGAACGCGATCCGCGCCGGCGTCCCGGTCGTGCGTTTTTCCCCGCAATTCGACATTTGTGCGCGCGCAACAATGGCGATGCCTCGCGCCGGGCGCCATGCAGGCGACCCGATTCCCGCATGGCGCCTGGCGCGGCGCGCTTTAAAAACCACATCTCACGAGGACATACCATGCAACTCCAATCTCATCCGGCATGCCGCCCGTTTTACGAAGCCGGCGAACTCTCGCAACTGACCGCCTTCTACGAAGAAGGCCGCAATGTCATGTGGATGATGCTGCGATCGGAGCCGCGGCCGTGTTTCAACCAGCAACTCGTCACCGACATCATCCAGCTCGCGCGCGTCGCACGCGACTCGGGCCTCACGTTCGACTTCTGGGTGACGGGCTCGCTCGTCCCCGAGCTGTTCAACGTCGGCGGCGACCTGAGCTTCTTCGTCGACGCGATCCGCAGCGGCCGGCGCGATCAACTGATGGCCTACGCGCGCTCGTGCATCGACGGCGTGTACGAGATCTACACCGGCTTCGGCACCGGCGCGATCTCGATCGCGATGGTCGAGGGCAGCGCGCTCGGCGGCGGCTTCGAGGCCGCGCTCGCGCATCACTACGTGCTCGCGCAGAAGGGCGTGAAACTCGGGTTCCCCGAGATCGCGTTCAACCTGTTCCCGGGCATGGGCGGCTATTCGCTGGTCGCGCGCAAGGCGAACCGCGGCCTCGCGGAATCGCTGATCGCGACCGGCGAAGCGCATGCGGCCGAGTGGTACGAAGACCAGGGGCTGATCGACGAGACGTTCGAAGCAGGTGATGCGTATCTGGCGACGCGCACCTTCATCGACGTGGCAAAGCCGAAGCTGAACGGCATCCGCGCGATGCTGCGCGCCCGCGATCGCGTGTTCCAGCTGTCGCGCTCGGAGCTGATGGACATCACGGAAGCGTGGGTGCATGCGGCGTTCACGATCGAGCCGAAGGACCTCGCGTACATGGAACGCCTGGTGATGCTGCAGAACCGGCGCGTGTCGAAGTTGCGCACGGTGTAATGCGACGGGCGCCGCCGACGGCCGGCGGCGCCTTTTTCCGGAACGACGCTCAGGCGATCAGCCTGAGCTTTCTCGTCTCCGCGAGCCACGCCTCGAACGCCTGCGCCGGCATCGGCCGCGCGTAGTAGTAGCCCTGCGCGTGATCGACGTCGAGCTGCTTGAGGAATTCGGCTTCCGCATGCGTTTCGACGCCTTCGGCGACCACCGCGAAATTCAGCGCCTTCGCGAGCGACACGACCGAGTGCACCAGCGCCTGCGAGCGCGGGTTGCGGTCGATGGCCGTGATGAAGGTGCGATCGAGCTTGATCGCGTCGAGCGGCAGACGCGACAACTGCGACAGCGACGAATAGCCGGTGCCGAAATCGTCGAGATGGATCTCCGCGCCGAGCTGGCGGAACTGCCGCATCAGCCCGATGGCCGCCTCCTCGTCCTCGATGAAGCAGCTCTCGGTCAGCTCGATGTCGAGCAGGCCGGGCTTCAGCCCCGCGCCATCGAGAATCGACGCGAACTGATGGACGATGTTCATGTCCTGCAACTGCCGAGCGGACACGTTCACCGCGATCCGGATGCCGAGCCCCTTCGCTTTCCACGCGGCGGCCTGCGCGGCCGCGGTGCGCATCACCCAGCGCCCGAGCGGCGCGATCAGCCCCGACTCTTCCGCGAAACGGATGAACTCGATCGGCGCGACGAGCCCGCGATCGGGCGACTGCCAGCGGATCAGCGCCTCGACGCCGTGCACGTCGCCCGTCGCGATGTCGACGACCGGCTGGTAGTACAGCACGAACTGCTCTTCCTCGAGCGCCTTGCGCAGGTTCGTGTCGAGCCACATGTACTTCGCGACCTTCTGGTTCATCTCGAGCGAGAACACGCGATACGTATGCTTGCCTTCCTCCTTCGCGACGTACATCGCGGTGTCGGCGCAGCGGATCAGCGTCTCGAGCGAATCGCCGTGCTGCGGGTACATCGCGATGCCGATCGAGCAGCTCGTGTAGACCTCCATCAGCCCGAGATGGATCGGCGTGCGCAGCCGTTCGAGGATGATCTGCGCGGTCGCTTCGAGCAGCGGGCGCGTGCCGTGTTCGAACAGCACGAGGAATTCGTCGCCGCCGAGCCGCGCGAGCGTCGCGCCCGACGGCAGGCAGCCGTTGATGATCGCCGATACGTCCTGCAGCAGGCGGTCGCCGGTGATGTGCCCGTAGTGATCGTTGACGCGCTTGAAGTTGTCGAGATCGAGGAACAGGATGCCGACCTGGCCGCGCGTATTGGCGTCCTCCTGCGCGATCGCCGCGTGGATGCGCTCGCTGATCGCATGGCGGTTCGGCAACCCGGTGAGCACGTCGGTGTTCGCGAGCTCGGTGAGCCGCTGCTGCGCGTTGCGCTCCTCGGTGATGTCGATGCCCGAGCAGATCAGGAACTGCTCTTCGACGCCGCTGCCGCTCTGCACGAACTTGTTGCGGAACTGAAACAGGCGCGGCCCGTTGACCGTATTGATGTAGCGCTCGACCGCGAACGACTGGTTGCTCGCGAAAAAGCCCGTGATGTTGGTGCGCGACTGCGCGCCCTGCTCCGGGCTCATGAACAGCTCGAACGCGCTGCGGCCGATCACGTCGACCTCGCGCTTGCCGGTCACTTCCTCGCACAGGCGGTTGAAGCGCTGCACCATCCCGTTGCGATCGAGGATCACGACGAGCGAATTCACTTCCGACACGACCTGCTCGGCGAACGCGAGCCCGTGCGACAGGTCGCCGGCGACGGACTCGGTATCGGAATAGGCGGACGCCGTGCCGGCCCAGTCGACCGTATTGACCTTCCTGCCGACGAGGTGGAGGCTGACCGTGCTGCCGAACAGCACGATGTCGAGCACGAGGTGCGACGTGACGCCGGTCAGCGCGCGGATGCGCCCGGCCTGTTCGACCGTCAGCGCGACCGCGACGTTGGTCAGCCCGCGGACCGCGGCCAGTTCGAGTGCATTGCTGTCGCTGCCGAGACGCCAGCAGGGGCTGCGCGTACCGACGTGCGCCTCGAGCACCGCGCTATCGTTTTCGTCATCCATGGACACGCCCCGATCCAAAAAAAACGCACAGTGTAGACGGAGGCGAGTGACCCCACCGCCTTCCCGGGCCGCGATGCACGTGCCCCGCAGGGCGGCCGTGATTGCCGTGACAGCGGCCTCGTCCCGTACTTGTTTGCAGCTGATGCGACCGGCGTTCGCGCGTGATGCGCGCAGGTTCTGCCTTACGGAATGATGAGAGCCATCTTATCAAATGACAATGAAGATTGGCACTCACATTTAGAGAAGTGTGTCAAGGAATCGGGACTCGATTGGCAAGCCGGAGTTTTCATGATTGGCGGTTGGCGAATGCGCGCACGGGGCGGGGCGCATCGGGAGCGGCGTGCCAGGCCGCAAAGCCCCGCCGGGCGGGCGTTCGGGGCCGGTCCATCGATATGGGGCCCGATCTTTCGGGAGCCCGTGGCGGCAGGGTCGAATCGGATCCCGTGATCCGCAGTTTCCCGTGGTTTTTGATTCCGTTCGTGCGCGAATACGCGGCTTTATTCCACAGTTCGTTGCAATATCCTCCGCCCGCCCCCGTCGCACCCGGCGCGGCGCATCCGCGCCGGATGCGCGGGCTCAGCCTGCCGCGCCGTAGCCGCCGCCGCCCGGCGTTTCGACGACGAACACGTCGCCGGGCGCCATCTGCGCGCGGCCGATGTGGTCGAGCGCCTCGACCGTGCCATCCGCCCGCTCGATCGTGTTGCGGCCGAGCGCGCCGGCTTCGCCGCCCGCCGCGCCGAACGGCGCGTGGACCCGGTTGTTCGACAGGATCGACGCGGTCATCGGCTCGAGGAAGCGGATCCGCCGCACCGCGCCGTCGCCGCCGCGCCAGCGCCCACCGCCGCCCGAGCCCGCGCGGATCCGGTGCGAATCGAGCCGCACCGGGTAGCGCCATTCGAGCACCTCGGGATCGGTGAGCCGCGAGTTCGTCATGTGCGTCTGCACCGCGGCGACGCCCGCGAAGCCGTCGCCCGCGCCGCTGCCGCCCGCGATCGTCTCGTAGTACTGGACTCGATCGTTACCGAATGTGAAGTTGTTCATCGTTCCCTGGCTCGATGCGACGCAGCCGAGCGCGCCGTACAGCGCGTTGGTGATCGCCGACGACGTCTCGACGTTGCCCGACACGACGGCCGCCGGGTAGTCGGGGTTCAGCATCGAGCGGGCCGGCACGATCACGGTCAGCGGCTTCAGGCAGCCGGCGTTCAGCGGAATGTCGTCGCCGACGAGCGTGCGGAACACGTACAGCACCGCCGCCATGCAGACGGCCTTCGGCGCGTTGAAGTTGTTGTCGAGCTGCGCGGACGTGCCGGTGAAATCGATCTCTGCGCACCGCGCCGCGCGATCCACGCGGATCGCGACGCGAATCTCCGCGCCGTTGTCGAGCGGATAGCGGTAAGCGCCGTCCTGCAGCGCGCCGATCACGCGCCGCACCGCTTCTTCGGCGTTGTCCTGCACGTGCGTCATGAACGCGAGCACGACGTCGCGGCCGAACTGCGCGACCATCCGGCGCAGCTCGTCGACGCCCTTCTGGTTCGCGGCGACCTGCGCGCGCAGGTCGGCCATGTTCTGCTCGACGTTGCGCGCCGGATAGCGGCCGGATGCCAGCAGCGCGCGCGTCTCGGCATCGCGCAGCACGCCGGCCGACACGAGCTGCCAGTTGTCGATCAGCACGCCTTCCTCGTCGATATGGGTCGAATCGGGCGGCATCGAGCCCGGCGTCGTGCCGCCGATATCCGCATGGTGGCCGCGCGAGCCGACGTAGAACAGCGGCGCGTCGGCGCCGTCCGCGAACACCGGCGTGATGACCGTCACGTCCGGCAGGTGCGTGCCGCCGTGGTACGGGTCGTTCAGCATGAACACGTCGCCGTCGCGCATGCGGCCGCGGTTGCGCTCGATCACCGTGCGGATGCTCTCGCCCATCGAGCCGAGATGCACGGGCATGTGCGGCGCGTTCGCGATCAGGTTGCCGTCGCCGTCGAAGATCGCGCACGAGAAGTCGAGCCGCTCCTTGATGTTCACCGAGTACGCGGTGTTCTGCAGCCGCAGCCCCATCTGCTCGGCGATCGACATGAACAGGTTGTTGAAGATCTCGAGCCGCACCGGATCGGCGTCGGTGCCGAGCGAGCGGCGCGTCGGCAGCGGCGTCGTGCGCGTCAGCACGAGATTGCCCTGTGGGGTCATCTCCGCGCGCCAACCAGGTTCGACGACGGTCGTGCCGTTCTGCTCCGCGACGATCGCGGGGCCGTCGATCGCGTCGCCGGCGCGCAGCGTGTCGCGCACGACCAGCGCCGCGTCGTGCCACTGGCCGCCGGAATAAAAACGCACGGCCGCGTGCGCTTGCGGCGCCGCGCCCGCCTCGCGCGGTGCGAGCGGCGCGATGTCGACCGGCGCGTCCGAGCGGCCGATCGCCTCGACCGACGCCAGCTCGGCGACGAGCGGCGTGCCGGGCATCAGGAACGCGTAGCGCTGCCGATATGCGGTTTCGAACGCCTGCTGCATCGCCGCGACCGAGCCGGCCGGCACGTCGAGCGCCGAATCGGTGCCCTGGTAGCGCAGGTGCACACGTCGCTCGGTCGTGATCCGCTCCGGCGGCACACCCTGTTCGAGCAGCGCGCCGATGGCCTCGTCGGCCAGCCGGTCGAGCGCCGCGTTCAGCGCCGGCAGCGATTCGTCGGACAACACGGCTTCCACCGCGCGCTCGCGCATCGCGGTCTGGTCGGCGAGGCCCATCCCGTATGCGGACAGCACGCCCGCGAGCGGATGCGCGAACACTTGCGTCATCCCGAGCGCATCGGCCACGCCGCACGCGTGCTGGCCGCCCGCGCCACCGAACGTCGTCAGCACGTAGCGCGACACGTCGTGGCCGCGCTGCACGGAGATCTTCTTGATCGCGTTCGCCATGCTGCCGATCGCGATCTCCAGGAATCCTTCGGCGAGCGCCTCGGGCGTCTCGCGCCGGCCGGTCGCCGCGTGGATCTCGTCGGCGAGCGCCGCGAACTTCGCGACCACGCCGTCGCGATCGAGCGGCTGGTCCGCATGCGGGCCGAACACGCGCGGGAAATGATCGGGCTGGATCTTGCCGAGCATCACGTTGCAGTCGGTCACCGTCAGCGGGCCGCCGCGCCGGTACGCGGCCGGCCCCGGGTTCGCGCCGGCCGATTCGGGTCCGACGCGCAGCCGCGCGCCGTCGAAGCCGAGCACCGAGCCGCCGCCGGCCGCGACCGTGTGGATGCTCATCATCGGCGCACGCATCCGCACGCCGGCCACCTGCGTCTCGAACACGCGCTCGAATTCGCCGTTGTAGTGCGACACGTCGGTCGACGTGCCGCCCATGTCGAAGCCGATCACCTGCTCGAAGCCGGCCGCCCGCGCCGCGCGCACCATCCCGACGATGCCGCCGGCCGGGCCCGACAGGATCGCATCCTTGCCCTGGAACGCGTCGGCGCGCGTGAGGCCGCCGCTGCTCTGCATGAACTGCAGGTTCACGCCGGGCATCTCGTGCGCGACCTGCTCGACGTAGCGGCGCAGGATCGGCGACAGGTATGCGTCGACCACGGTCGTATCGCCGCGCGACACCATCTTCATCAGCGGCGACACCTCGTGCGACACCGACACCTGCGTGAAGCCGATGCGGCGCGCGAGCGCCGCCAGCATCCGTTCGTGCGCGGTATGGCGATAGCCGTGGATCAGCACGATCGCGAGCGCACGCACGCCGCTGTCGAACACGCGACGCAACGACGCTTCGGCACCCTGAACATCGAGCGGCACGACCACGTCGCCGTGCGCGCCGACGCGCTCGTCGATCTCGACGACCGTCTCGTACAGCGCGTCGGGCAGCGCGATGTCGAGATCGAACAGGCGCGGCCGGTTCTGGTACGCGATACGCAGCACGTCGCGAAAACCGCGCGTCGTCGCGAGCGCGGTGCGTTCGCCCTTGCGTTCGAGCAGCGCGTTGGTCGCGACCGTCGTGCCCATCTTCACCATGTCGACCTGCGCGGGCGTGATCGGCTCGCCGGCCGCGAGGCCGAGCAGGTGGCGGATGCCGGCCACGGCCGCGTCTTGGTACTGCTCGGGGTTCTCCGACAGCAGCTTGTGCGTGACGAGCGTGCCGTCGGGCCGCCGCGCGACGATGTCGGTGAACGTGCCGCCGCGGTCGATCCAGAATTGCCAGCGCGCGGCGTCGGAGGGAACGGAGGAAAGGTGTCGGTCAGTCATGATGTCGGTCGATGCGTCGTTGAATCGAGGGACGAACGCCGCCGCACGGCGCGCGTCGCACGCCGTGTCACGGTGTCGATGAAAGGGGAAAAAAGCGCGGGGCCGACGGCCCCGCCGCTGCCGTCGGTCAGGCAGCGTCGAGTTCGCGGCCGCGGGTCTCGGGCAGTGTCAGCGCGGCGACGATCACCACGCCGTACGCGGCGACCGCGAAGATGCCGATGCTCGTGCCGAGCCCGTACTGCTTGGACAGCGCGCCGATCAGGAACGGGAACAGCGCGCCGATCGCGCGGCCCACGTTGTAGCAAAAGCCCTGGCCGGAGCCGCGCACGCGGGTCGGGAACAACTCGGTGAGGAACGCGCCCATCCCCGAGAAGATGCCCGATGCGAAGAAGCCGAGCGGGAAGCCGAGCCACAGCATCGACGCGTTGGTCAGGTTCAGCGACGTGTACGCGAACGCGATCACCATCGAGCCGACCGCGAACAGGATGAAGTTCGGCTTGCGGCCGAGGCGGTCGGTCAGGTATGCGCTCGTCAGGTAGCCGACCCACGAACCGAAGATGATCATCGCGAGATAGCCGCCGGTGCCCATCACCGTCAGGTGCCGCTCGGTCTTCAGGAAGGTCGGCAGCCACGTCGTGATCGCGTAGTAGCCGCCCTGCGCGCCGGTCGTCAGCAGCGCCGCGCGCAGCGTCGTCGTGATCAGCTTCGGCGCGAAGATCTCGGTGAGGCGCGGCGCATCGGCCACCTTCGCCTGCGCGGCCTTCTCCTTCTCGTAGACGTCCGGCTCCTTCACGTAGCGGCGGATCGCGACCACCAGCAGCGCGGGCGCGAGGCCGACGAGGAACAGCGCGCGCCACGCCTGCTCGGCCGGCAGCACCGAGAACAGCAGCGCATACAGCAGCGCGCACAGCCCCCAGCCGATCGCCCAGCCCGACTGCACGAGGCCGACCGCCCTGCCGCGGTCGCGCGCGCGGATCACTTCGCCGATCAGCACCGCGCCGGCCGTCCATTCGCCGCCGAAGCCGAAGCCCATCAGCGCGCGCGCCGCGACCAGTTGGTGATAGTTCTGCGCGAGCCCGCACAGCGCGGTGAACACCGCGAACCACATCACCGTGAGCTGCAGCGTGCGTACGCGGCCGATCCGGTCGGACAGGATGCCGGCGATCCAGCCGCCGAGCGCCGACGCGAGCAGCGTGATCGTGCCGATGAAGCCTGCGTCGGCCAACGAGATGCCCCAGGTCGCGACGAGCGTCGGGATCACGAACGACAGCATCTGCGTGTCCATCCCGTCGAGCATGTAGCCGACCTTGCAGCTCCAGAACGCGCGGCGTTCGCGCGGTTGCGCATCCGCGTACCACGAGAACAGGCCGCTGCGCTCGCGGCTCGCGGGCTCGGCGGCGGGCGCCGCGAGGGTCTTGCTTTCCATGGTGGTACTCCTGTCGTTGTGCGCCGATCAAATGGCGTGTGGTGCTGTGTGTCTGTCGTAGGTGTGTCGCGTGCGGGGCCGGCGGTTCAGAACACGGCCAGCGACGCGTTCGTGATGTCGGTCATCAGCATGTGGCCGGGCGTATGCGCGATCGCGATCGGCAGCTTCGCGTCCATCAGCGCGGTTTGCGGCGTCACGCCGCACGCCCAGAACACCGGCAGCTCGCCGTCGCGGATCGTCACCGCGTCGCCGAATTCGGGCGCGTCCAGATCCTCGATGCCGAGTTCCCGCGGATGGCCGATATGGATCGGCGCGCCGTGCACGCCCGGAAACCGGCTCGTGATCTGCACCGCGCGGATCGCGTCGGCGCCGCGCAGCGGCCGCATCGACACGACCAGCTGGCCGCCGAAAATCCCCGCGCGGCGGTTCGCGATCGACGTGCGGTACATCGGCACGTTGCGCCCCTCCTCGACGTGGCGCAACCCGATCCCTTCGCGGGCGAGCATGTCCTCGAACGAGAACGAGCAGCCGATCGCAAATACGACGAAATCGTCGCGCCACAGCGCTTCGAGCGATTCGACCTGCTCGGTCAGGCGGCCGTCCCTATATACGTTGTAGCTCGGCACGTCGGTGCGGATGTCGAGATCCTCGCCGAGCGCGGCGATCCGGAACGCACCCGGTTCGCCGACGCCCAGCAGCGGGCAGGCCTTCGGGTTCGCCTGGCAGAAGCGCAGGAAATCGTGCGCATACGCGTCGGGCAGGATCGCGAGGTTCGCCTGGGCAAACGGGCCGCAATGGCCGGCGGTCGGGCCGCGGAACGCGCCGCGGCGCACGGACTGGCGGAATTCGGAAGGCGTCATCATGGTCGGTCGCAGATCGGGATGGCGGGGCGATGACGGTGGTGTGTCATCGGATATGGCGAAGAATAGAAAGGAAAAAATTTTGTCGCCAACGAGTTTTTTTGCGCCCGTTGTATAGAATTTCTTAACGGGTCTGCGGGTTTTCCCCGGTCCCGTTCACTTTTCGTCGCCGGCAAGCTGCGCATCCATTGCTCGCCCGACTGCCATGAACACGCGTTTTCTCGAAACCTTCGTCATGCTCGCGAAGCTGCGCAACTTCCGCACGACCGCGGCCGCGCTGCACGCGACGCCGGCCGCGATCTCGCAGCGCCTGAAGGCGCTCGAGGACGAACTGCATACCGTACTCGTCGATCGCGACAGCCGCGCGTTCCGGCTCACGCCGAACGGCGAATACCTGCTCGGCTATGCGAAGGCCGTCGTCGAGGCGACGCAGGAACTGCAGGCCGCCGCGTCCGGCGAGCGCGCGCTGCGCGGCAAGCTGCGGCTCGGCGTGATCGAGACGGTCGTGCACAGCTGGCTGCCGCATTACATGCGGCGGCTCGCGGCCGACTACCCGCAACTGGAAATCGACCTGACCGTCGACGTCAGCGTCGTGCTGCAGCGCCGACTGATGGCCGGAGAACTCGACCTGATCATTCGCGTGGAAGGCAGCGACGAGGCGTCGGTCGTGTGCGACGCGCTCGCGAACTACCCGGTGCGCTGGATCGCGCGCGCCGGGCTGCTGCCGAACACGCGCACCGGCCTCGCGCGGCAGGTGCTGCGCCAGCCGATCCTCACCTACGGGCGCGGCACCGCGCCCCATCGCGCGCTGGAAGACATCGTCCGCACGCTCGCGCATGCGCACGGCGTGCCGCTGTCGGAGACGCGCATCACCGGGTCGCCATCGATCTCGGTGATCGTGCAACTGGTGCGCGACGGTTTCGGCGTCGCCGCGATTCCGGTGCTGTTCGTCGATGCGCTGATCGAAAGCGGCGAAGTCGTCGAGCTGCCGCTGCAGCCGTCGCCGCCGTCGATCGTCGTGTCGATGTCGCGGCGAACGGACGCGCCGCGGTTCGTGCACGGTGCGTCGATCGCCGCGCGGGCGGCGTGTCACGAGTATTGCGAAAAGAGCACGCGCTTGCTGGTCGAAGCGCTTTGACCCCGACGCGCTGGCTGACGCACGTTCGACATCGCCGCGCGAATCGCCCACAATCGCGATCGGCGCGTCGCCACATCGGCGCCGCGCATCGTGAATGACCGCCCGGCCGTCCGGCATTCGTCGCTTCGCATGATCGTGCACCACGAGAAGGCAACATGCAGATCCGCTCCACTTCGTCCCGCCTGAACCTCGCGCGCGTCGTGATCGTCGCGCTGTATGTCGCGTCGCTGCTGCTGCCCGTCGCGGCCGAACCGCCGAATGCGGTCGGCGCGGTAAGCTGGTTGCACGGCTACACCGTGCTCGCGCTCGGGCCGCTCGCGATCCTCGACCTGCAATTCGCGTGGCTCGGCAACCCGCTGCTCGTCGTCGCGCTGCTCAGGCCGAGCCGTACCGTGTCGGCGCTACTGGCCGTGGTCGTCGTCTTTGCGCTCGGCTGGCATACGATCCCGACCGATGCGAACTACGAAACGATCCGCACGTTCGGGGCCGGGTACTACTGGTGGATCGCGGCGATGGTGGGCGCCGCCGCGCTGCCGTGGATCGACGGGCGCGAGCGGCAGGATGACGTGACGCGAAGCGGTGCCGTCGGCGCCGTGGATGGGGTCGTACCGAACGGTGCTGTCACCGGCACCGGCGGCCTGGCCCGGCCGAATGCCGCGCCGGCATCGACGCGTCCGCCTGCCCGGCAGCGCGGCTGGACCGTGACGGCAACCGATACGCGCATCGCGTCGACCGATCAGACCGGGACGACACGCGGCATCGCGCTGTCCGACCTCGGCGCGATCCTGATCGAAACCAACGACCAGGGGCCGTTCGTGTCGGATGTCTGGTGGATCCTGTTCGATACGAACAAGCAGTTCGCGTGTGCCTTTCCGCAGGATGCCGAAGGCGCGAAGGCGGCGGTCGACCGATTGCTCGACCTGCCCGGCATCGACCACCGCAAGGTCATCGACGCGCAGACGTCGATCCAGAACGCGACGTTCCCGATCTGGGAGCGCGCGGCGCGCGAACCGGCCACGCCGGGAGAGACCGGCGCGACCGCGTGACCGGCGACCGTTACGCGGAGGGCTCCGCACGCGGCGGCGTCAGCTTGCCGTCGCCGTACTCGCGAAGCACCTGCGAAATCACGACACGATACCCGTCCAGCCAGCGCGCCTGCTTCGCCTTGGCTTCGAGATGCGCGGGATGCTGGATCAACTGCCGCAGCGCCGCCTCGGATTCCCAGTAGTAGATATTCTGGATCAAGCCGGCTTCCGCGTTCTCCCACGTTTCCTCGCCGAGATAACCGGGCGTCGCGCGCGCCATGTCGGCGATCTGCCGGTCGAGCCGGTGGAATTCGTCGTCGTACTGCCCGGCACGAAAAATGAAGGTCGACGCGTACATGCCCGCTCACTCTGCCACGATGAAAGAACGCCAAGTGTAAGGCACGCACGGCGTGCCGCGATCGTCGTCAAGCGGCGAGCGGAGCGGCGGCGGCGCGATCGTCGAGCCACGCGTCGATGCATGACGCATCGTCGCGCGTGGCGGCAGTGGGTGACGGCATGGCTGCGAGCGCTTGTCGCGCCCGCTCCAGCGCCTGCGCGAAGCCACGCAATTCGTGCGTCGCCGGCCGGTCGTCGGACCGTCGACGCGCGAGCGCCGCTTCGACGTTCGCGCCGATCAACGCCAACTGCGCGTCGATGAAGTCGACGCACAGCGCGCGGCAATGCGCGGATACCTGAGCGACGACGAGCAGGACCGGCACGATCGACACGGTCAGGTAGCCGCCGGGCGCCAGCCGCGACAGCGCATCGCGCAGGTCCTGCCCGCCGTCGGTCAGCGACGCGAATACGGCGTCGCGCCACACCGCGCGCTCGAACACGAGCGCATCGCGATACGCGTCGAGCGCCGCACGATCCGCGACCTGCCCGGCCGTCACCAGCGGAATCGGGAACGACGATTCGTTTGTGGATTGCACGCTCCCGGCCTCGACGATGCAGTTCGCGCCGAGCCACGCCGCATCGTCGTGTCGTGCCGCAAGCACGCGGGCCTGCAACCGGTCGGGCAGCATCGGATCGAGCGGCACCGCGCGGCAGATCGACGGCTTGTTCGCGTGCACGCCGCAGCGGCCGTCGTCGGCGAGCGCCGCGCAACGGCCGAGCGACGAATAGTCGTAGCCTTGCAGCGTCAGCGCGAGCCATTCGCCGTGCACGCCGCCGCCGCGATGAAACAGCCGGTCCGCCAGCGCATCGGCGGCCGCGACGTCGTCCGCATCGAGCGTGTGCTCGCGCCCGCCCGCCTGCCAGCGTTCGCCGATCCGTCGCTTCGGCACGCGACGAATCGTCAACGCGCCGACGAAGCGGTGCCGATGCCGGAACAGTTCGCGCAACGACAGCGTCGGCGCGCTGTTGCAGCAGCGTCCGCACGCGTTGCACACGAGCAGGTAGGTGTCTACCACGGCCGCCGCACCGAATCCTGGTAGCGCGTGAGGATGAAGCGCGCGACGTCGTCCGAGTGATACGCGGCGACGAGCTGCGCGACCCACGGCTTCGCACGATCGGCGTCGCGCACCGTGAGCACGTTCGCATACGGCGAGCGGGCGTCCTCGAGGCTGATGCTGTCGCGCGCGGGCTGCAGCCCGGCGCGGGCCGCGTCGTCGCTGTCGATCGCGACGAATGCGGCCGTGTCGAGCGCCGCGTAAAGCCGGTCGCGGCGCAGCGTGGCGAATTTCAGCGCGAGCCGGTTGCCCGTCACGTCGCGCAGCGTCGCATGCAGGCCGGCTTTTTCGCGCAGCGTCACCAGCGTGTCGTTCTGCAGCAGCACGAGCGCGCGCGCCATCCCGCGCGGATCGGCGGGCAGCGCGACCGTCGCGCCCGGTTGCAGTTCGTTCAGGTTCTTCAGCTTGCGCGAATAGAATGCCATCGGCAGCGTGACCGTCGGCGCGACGGCGGTCAGCGCATAGCCTTTCGCCGCGCGCGTGGCGCTCAGGCGCTGCGCATCCTCGAAGCTGGCCGCGTCGATCCGCCCGTCGGCCAGCGCCGTGTCGATGCGCGACGCATCGTCGAATTCGACGACGTCGACGCCCAGCCCGCGCGCGGCGGCCACCTTCTTCACTTCGCCGAGGATCTGCGCATGCACGCCGCGCGTGACGCCGACGCGCACTGCCGGTGCGGCACGTGCGGCGGCTTCGGCAGCCATCGCCGAACCCTGCTGCATCACCGCGCAGGCAGCCAGCAGCCACGCCGAAACGAATCGCCCGATGCCCGCGGTCACGACGCGTCCCTCAGGATCGTGCGAAACCCGATATGCGATGCGCCGAGATCCGCTTCCTGCTGTTCGCGCGACGACGCGCGATAGCGCACGCAGTAATCGCGCGAACACAGGAACGAGCCGCCCTTGATGACCATCGGCGTATCGTGCCGGCGCGTCGACGGTGCGACGGCTGCGGTGTCGCCGTTCGTATGCGACTGATGCGGGCCCGTGTACGCATCCTTCGTCCATTCCCATGCGTTGCCGATCATGTCGTAAAGACGAAAGCCGTTCGCCGCATAGCAGCCGACGGGCGCCAGCCCCGCGTGACCGTCCTCGGCCGAGTCGAGCACCGGAAACGCGCCCTGCCAGTAGTTCGCGGCCGGCTTGCCGTTCGCGTCGCGCGGCGCCGCATCGAGCGACGCGTCGTCGCGGCCGGCCTTGCCCGCGTATTCCCATTCGGCCTCGTTCGGCAGGTCGCGGCCGAGCCAGTGCGCATACGCGAGCGCATCGCGCTGCGTGACGAGCGTCACCGGCAGGTTGCCGAGCCCGTCCACGTCGCTGCCGGGCCCGCGCGGATGCCGCCACGACGCGCCCTTCACCCACGACCACCACGCGAGGTCGCGTGCATTCATCTCGTCGCGCGTCGGCACATGGAACACCGCCGCCCCGCCCTGCTGCTCGGCCTCGGTCACGTAACCGGTCGCCTGCACGAAGGCTGCGAACTGCGCGATCGTCACGTCGGTCTGGTCGATCCAGAAGCCGCCGACGCGCGTCGTGCCGTCGCCGGCCGGACGCTCGTCCGCATAGCCGCGCGTGCTGCCGAACACGAACGCGCCGCCGCGCAAGTGCACCATGCCCGCCTTCGGATCGTCGCGCCACTTCGCCGGCAGCCCCGAATAGCGCTTGCACTCGCGCTCCGAACCGAGCGGCGCGAGCGCGCGGCCGCGATTCAGATCGTCGAACGCGCCGCCTGCCGGCACCGCCGGATTCGCATAACCCACCGCGAACGCGGCGGCGAACAGCGTGGCGGCCAGCGCCGCGCCGATCGTCCAGAAACGCAACCGCATCGTGTCGCCTCGCGATCAGTAGTAGCCGCGCGGACGCAGCGGCTCGACGCCACCGACGTTGCTCATGTAGGTCTTCCACTGATCAACCAGCGTGCCGATCACCGACGGGTTCTGCGCCGACACGTCGGTCGTCTCGCCACGGTCCGCCGCGAGATCGTAAAGCTGCCAGTGACCGTCGAGCGGGCCGAGCGGCGGCTCGGTCCACAATGCCTTCCAGCGACCGTCGGCGCTGCGCAGATACGCGCGGCCGTATGCTTCGTCGCCGAACGGCGTCGTATGCACTTCGCCCGTCGTCGAACCGGTGAGCACCGGCAGCAGCGACTGGCCCGTCACCGGATACACGTAGCGGTTGTTGTAAATGACCTTGCCCTTGTTCTGCTCGACGCCCGTCAGCGTGTTGACCAGCGGCGGCGCCGGTTGCGACGGCGGCGTGACGCCCGCAACCGCGAGGAACGTCGCCGTGTTGTCGGTCACGTGCGTGAACGCGCGCAGCGTCGGCAACGGTTGCGACTGGCCCGGCAGGTGCACGATCGTCGGCGTCGACACGCCGCCTTCGCCCGAATAGCCCTTCGTGAGCCGGAACGGCGCCGCGCTCACTTCGGCCCAGCGCAGCCCGTACTGCAGGCGCTGTGCGTTCTGCTTGCCGTTGTCGGTGCCGAGCGTCGAGTAGATCGGGTCCTGTCCGTTCGCGGTATCGGTCGCCGTCGGGTCCGCGCCGGAATCGATCGGCCAGCCTTCCGCGCCGTTGTCCGACTGGAACATGATGAACGTGTTGTCGTATTCGCCGATGTCCTTCAGATGCTGGATCAGGAGTCCGATGTTGTAGTCGAGGTTCTCGACCATCCCCGCGTAGATTTCCATGTAGCGCGCCTGAGCCTTGCGCTCGGCCGGCGACAGGCTCGACCACAGCTTGTCGACCTTGCCGGAGCCGTAGTCGCTGTAGCCGTCCGCGGCCGAATGCACCGCGCTGATGTACCTTGCGCTGGCCGTGCCGTTGTTCGCGGTCGCGGGCGATGCCGCCGTCGTCTCCGGTAGCCCGTCGAACGGCTTGAAATCGGCGGGAATCAGGCCGAGCGCCTTCTGTCGCGCGATCCGCGCGTTGCGGATCGCATCGTAGCCGGCGTCGTACACGCCCGCGTACTTGTGCAGCCACGGATCGGGCACCTGCAGCGGCCAGTGCGGCGACGTGTAGGCCGCGTACGCGAAGAACGGCTTGCCGTCCTGCTTGTTCGCATCGATGTACGAGATCAGCTTCCGCGTATAGAAATCGGTCGAATAGAACACGGCAGGGCTGCCGCCCGTGCCCCCCGGTTGCCCGGGCTGGCCCGGCTGCACGTAACGACCGTCTTCCGTGTAGTTCGACGAGCCGGCCGGCTCGTGCGCGAAGTGGTTCGTCGCCGCGCCGCCGAGCAGCACGTAGCTGCGCTCGAAGCCCCACTGGTCGGGTGTCTGCCCGCTGCCCGTCGCACTGCCGACGATGCCCGAGCCGATGTGCCACTTGCCCGCGATATACGTGTGATAACCGGCGTCCTTCAGCAATTGCGCGAACGACAGCGCGCGATCGTTCAGGTAGCCCTCGTAGCCGGGCAGCCCGCGCCGCTCGTCGGTCGGCACGCCCATCGTGCCCTCGCCGACGAGATGGTGATCGGTGCCCGACACCAGCATCGCGCGCGTGATCGCGCAAACAGTGCCCGTGTGGTGGTTCGACAGGATGCGGCCCGACGCGACGAGCGCGTCGAGGTTCGGCGTGTTGATTTCGCCGCCGAACGCATGGATGTCGGAATAGCCGAGATCGTCGGCCATGATGTACAGGATGTTCGGGCGCTTGGCCGCGGGCGTCGCGCTGGCCTGCGGCGGCGGACTGCTGTCGACGCCGCCGCACGACGCGAGCGACACCGCGCCGGCAATCGCGGCGCAGACGACACGGAAACGAAAAGCATGCAACGGCGACGCGGACTTTTTCATTCTTGTTGACGCTCGATCTACGGGAGCGGCGATCTTAGCGTCGCGCGCGCAACACCCAAAGTCGGATTCGTCACATGCTAACGGGGTGGGGGAATATGTAAGGAGGCCAGTATTCCGCAACTCGCACGACGATTGATTCGCCGCGTCAGGTTGAATCACGTCGCATCAGCTTCGGGCGAATCGCGATTGCGGCGCACGTTTGTCCGGCACCGCGCCTTTTACGGGGACGTCCGCCCTTCTTCTCGTCGTAGACCATCACGACGGCATGATGCAGGCGCCCCACCCCAATTCTCAGTCGGTGTCCGGGCGCTGAACGGGGGACCAGTCGATGGAACCCGACTCTGCGAACTTGAGCCGTTCGCGCAATTCCGGATGTACACCCGCCTGCATCAGCAGCGCCATGCCGCCCAATCGCCGCGCGTCCTCATCGGTAATCGGGCACCCGTCATTCGGTTCTGCATGCGGCGGAATCGTGATGGCGACACCTGCATTCATTTCGCGGTCAAGGACGGCCTGCACGTCGCGGCGAAACACCGTGCACAGCGTAACCTGTTCGGTCTCCTCGTCGTAAAACACGATGGTGGCGCGTCTCGGTTTGCTCATGTCACCGTCCTCTACAGGTCTGAAATTTTTTCGAAAGCACGTTGCCTGCACAATGCGTAGGTTCTGGGGTCTTTATACATCGCGCCAGCGGCCGCACACATTTCCATGTCGATTTCGTATCGTGCGAAACACTGTGCCTCTTGAAACGCGTCGACAGCCGCCGTGGTCATAGCGTCGCCCCACGGTGAGTCGTCGAGCGAGAACGGTGTCGCGTCGCTGAGCAGCGCACTATCAACCCGTACGGGCGCGATGCCGGCAATACCACTGCCTGTGCCAGCTATGATGCTCTCCAGGTATCGTATCAACTCATCAGCCGATACATCGCTTGGCCGTGCCCAACTCGGGATTGGCGTGTCCGCAGACCGCAACGCCATGGGTGCCACTCTACCGAACCGGTTCCCACGAGGGAGAGGGGGCAGGGACCGCCGACCACCCGAAGCGCCGCCATTCACCGCCACGCGCTCAATCTCGACGACGACCCGCCCATCCCCGATGGCGGACCTGAGCAAATCGAGCGGTGCACCACGAACGGTACCAAGGCCCAATTGCCGCACGTACATCACCGCATTCGTCGTCAGGCCTGCATACTTCGGCCAGTGCAGCATCAGTTCGGAGATTGCGGCGCGCTGACTGGCCAACAACGTTCCACGTCCCGCGCGCGTCAGTGTCGCGCGCTTTCCCGAACCCAATTCGATTGCGATTGAAGCCATTCGAAACCCCGGCGTTACCGTCGGGCGAATCTACTTTTCGCAACACGATGTCACAAGCTCGCGGTTTTCATGGAACACGCAAAAACCTGCGCGCGTCGGGACTGACGGCTCGCATTGTTTCCCCGAGACATGCCGCCGAGGCGCTGCGGCTCGCTGTTTGGCGCCGCGCAGACGCCCGCATTCCGGATGTACGTATGTGCTCCCAGCGTCGGAAATCTTTAAATTCTGTTACCTGCCCCAGGTAGTCCCTGTCGTGCGCTCAATACCGCATCACCCGATACAGACCGGCGGCCGCAAGCGCCATGCCTCACCACGCGAGCCCGCCGCTCGTCTCGCTGACCACGACGAGCGCGATCAACGCGGTGGCGGGTGGTATCAGGAAAACAGCGCCGACACACGCGACGCGTCGCCGTAGCGCACCAATGCGCTCCATACCCTCGCCATCCTTGGCGTGGAAACGTTAGAAAAAGTCTCGAGACGGCCAACAAGAGCTGCAAAACTACACCGATCGCGGCAATCGCGAAGGTTACCGCGACCGATCGGCATGCCAGCGTCAGCGCTACCCGGCACCATGGGCGGGATATCGCCGGCGCAATCACCCGATCTAAACTCGATCGATCTGCTCGACAACCTGCTAGAGTTGCCGGTCAATTTTTGGAAAGGGACATGTAAGAATTGCGCGACTTATCCCGAGAAAGTGCTCGCGCCGCGCCCGTACAGCTATCTCGGCCTGAAGGCGAACACTGCGATTCGGGGTGCGCAATGAATTGGCTTGCAGACCGATTGCTTCTCATCGTCACGGCACTGATCGTCACGGCCGCAGGCTGGGCGATCATCAGCGCGACAGGCGAATGGTTTCCGCTTCTGATGACGGTGACCGCGTTCGCTTCACTGTGGATCGAAAACTCGCGGCTGCGCAAGCTGCTCGAACAAAACGGTATCGATCCGCGACGACGCAAGCGCTAGTCGCCCGAAAAAAGCGGCTTACCGGTTTTTCCTCACTGGGTTCAGGCTGACTATGCGAGACGCACGAGAGTGCGACACGCATCCAACCAGATTGTCACGTCGTCATCGGAGAACCGCTCGCCGTCATCCGCGCTCGCCGTTCGCGTCGTCCGACGCCAGCATGTTCGGAATCTCGTCGACCAGCGCATCGACGACGACCCGCACCTTCGACGGCACGTGACGCGCCGCCGGTCGCACCGCGAACACTTCGGCGCCCGACACGCTGTCGCTGTCCATCACGAGCGCGAGGCGGCCGTCGCGCACGTACGGCGCCATCAGCCAGCACGGCAGCCACGCAAGGCCCGCGCCGGCGGCAGCCGCATCGGCGATCGCCTGCAGGTCGTCGAACCGCAGCCGGCCGGCCGCGCGATGGTCGTGCACCGCGCCGTCCGCGCCGATGACCCGCCATGGCGTCGGTTGTCCACCGCGCGAATACGCGATGCCGACGTGCGACGCGAGTTCGTCGAGCCCCGACGGCCGGCCGTGACGCGCGAGATACGCGGGCGATGCGCAGATGCCCATGCGCTGCACGCCCAGCTTGCGGCCGACCAGCGCGTTCGTATCGGCCAACTCGCCGATGCGCACCGCCAGGTCGAAGCCGTCGTTGACGAGGTCGGCCACGCGGTCGCTGAACGACATGTCGATTTCGAGCCGCGGGTGGCGCTCGACGAGACGCCGCACCACGGGCGCCACGCACTGCCGCCCGAACAGCACCGGCACGCTGACGCGCACGCGCCCGGCCGGCTCGCGGCGCCCCGCGTCGAGCGCGGCCTCCGTTTCGCCGAGTTCGGCCAGCAGCCGCCGGCATTGCTCGTAATAGACGAGCCCTTCGTCGGTCAGGCCGAGCTGGCGCGTCGTGCGCTGCAGCAGCCGCGCGCCGAGACGCAGTTCGAGCCGCGCGACGATCTTCGCGACGGCCGAGCGCGTCATGCCGAGGCGCAGCGCCGCCGCCGCGAAGCTGCCCGATTCCACCACGTCGACAAATTCGGCGACGCCTCTCAGCCGTTCATCCATGCCGCTCCGCTCCGGTGCGATGACAGGGTTGTGTCCGTGCTGGCGACAATCGTCGGCCGAATTCTCGCCAATGCGTCCACCTGCGCAACACTATGATAGTCCTGACTATCTCGAAAAGGAGTCGACATGCATGCATGGCAAATCAAACCGGGCGACGGCATTGCCGGGCTCCGGCGCATCGACGCGACACCGCGCGCGGTCGGGCCGACCGGCGTCGTCGTCAGGATCCATTCGGCCGCGCTGAACTATCGCGACCTGATGTTCGCGCGCGGCGACTATCTCGGTATCGGCACCGACGCGCTGATCCCGGTCGCCGACGGCGCCGGAGAAGTGGTCGAGACGGGCCGCGACGTCACGCGCTTCAAGCCGGGCGACCGCGTGATCAATACGTACTTCCCGCGGTGGATCGACGGGCCGCCGACACCGCACAAAGTGTCGGGTTCGCCCGGCGCGCAATTCGACGGCGTGCTCGCCGAACGCTTCGTGTCCGACGAGGCCGCGCTGGTCGCGATCCCCGCGCATCTCGACTACGACGAAGCCGCGACGCTGTCGTGCGCGGGCGTCACCGCGTGGAACGCGCTGTTCGTCGACGGCGGACTGTCGCCGGGCGCGACCGTCGTGCTGCTCGGCACGGGTGGCGTATCGATCATCGCGCTACAGCTCGCGCAGGCCGCCGGGTTGCGCACGATCGTCACGTCGTCGAGCGACGCGAAGCTCGAACGCGCTCGTGCACTCGGTGCGGACGCAACGATCAACTATCGGACGACGCCCGAATGGCAACACGAAGTATTGCGCCTCACCGGCGGTGCGGGCGCGGATCTCGTCGTCGAAGTCGGCGGACGCGATACGCTGCCGCGCTCGCTCGCCGCGACGAAAACAGGCGGCATCGTGTCGGTGATCGGCGGGCTCAGCAGCTTCGACGGGCCCGAACTCGGGCTGCTGCCGCTGATCGGCGGCTTCCGGCGTCTGCACGGCTTCATGGTCGGCAGCCGCGCGATGCTCGACGACGTCGTGCGGCTCGTCGACGCGAAACGGATCAAGCCGGTGGTCGATCGCGTGTTCGGCTTCGACGAGGCGCCGCAAGCGTATGCATACCTGCAATCGGGGCAGCACTTCGGCAAGGTCGTGATTCGCGTCGCATCGTGACGCCTGAAGGCGGCACACGCCGCCTTCTTCCGCCTCCTCCCTCTCCGCTCCCCGTCTTCCCGTCCAAAGCGCATTCGCGCAAATGCTTTTCCGAATCCGTTATTGGATCGCACCGCCGCGCGTTTTTATACTCGTCAGCACTCTCTGTTAAAGAGTGCCAGCCAATTTCGACAGAACAGCACAGGACGAAAAGATGAGCCTACGCCCCTTGCACGACCGCGTGATCGTGAAGCGACTCGACCAGGAAACCACCACCGCATCGGGCATCGTGATTCCCGATAGCGCCGCCGAGAAACCCGATCAGGGCGAAGTGATCGCCGTCGGCCCCGGCCGCAAGGATACCGACGGCCAGCGCATCGTGCCCGACCTGCAGGTCGGCGAGCGCGTGCTGTTCGGCAAGTACGCGGGGCAAGCCGTCAAGGTGGACGGCAACGAGTTTCTCGTGCTGCGCGAAGAAGACATCGTCGCGGTCGTCAATCAATAACGGAGCGCAATCATGGCAGCCAAGGAAATCATTTTCAGCGACATCGCACGATCGAAGTTGACCGAAGGCGTGAACATTCTCGCGAACGCGGTCAAGGTCACGCTCGGGCCGAAGGGCCGCAACGTCGTGCTCGAACGCAGCTTCGGCGCGCCCGTCGTCACGAAGGACGGCGTGTCGGTCGCGAAGGAAATCGAACTCGCGGACAAGCTGCAGAACATCGGTGCGCAGCTCGTGAAGGAAGTCGCGTCGCGCACCAGCGACGCGGCCGGCGACGGCACGACGACGGCTACCGTGCTCGCGCAGGCGATCGTCCGTGAAGGCCAGAAGTACGTCGCGGCCGGGCTCAATCCGCTCGACCTGAAGCGCGGCATCGACAAGGCCGTCGCGTCGGCCGTCGACGAATTGAAGAAGATCAGCAAGCCGACCACCACGAGCAAGGAAATCGCGCAGGTCGCGACGATCTCCGCGAACGGCGAGGAATCGATCGGCCAGCGTATCGCCGAGGCGATCGACCGCGTCGGCAAGGAAGGCGTGATCACCGTCGAGGACGGCAAGTCGCTCGCCGACGAGCTCGACGTCGTCGAGGGGCTGCAGTTCGATCGCGGCTACCTGTCGCCGTATTTCATCAACAATCCGGACAAGCAGATCGCCGAGATCGAAAACCCGTACATCCTGCTGCACGACAAGAAGATTTCGAACATCCGCGATCTGCTGCCGGTGCTCGAACAGGTCGCGAAGTCGGGCCGGCCGCTGCTGATCATCGCGGAAGACGTCGAAGGCGAAGCGCTCGCGACGCTCGTCGTGAACAACATCCGCGGGATCCTGAAGACGGTGGCGGTCAAGGCACCGGGCTTCGGCGATCGCCGCAAGGCGCTGCTCGAGGACATCGCGATCCTCACCGGCGGCCAGGTGATCGCCGAGGAAACGGGCCTGACGCTTGAGAAGGCCACGCTCGCCGAGCTCGGCCAGGCGAAGCGCATCGAAGTCGGCAAGGAAAACACCACGGTGATCGACGGCGCGGGCGATGCGAAGAACATCGAGGCGCGCGTGAAGCAGATCCGCGTGCAGATCGAAGAGGCGACGTCCGACTACGATCGCGAGAAGCTGCAGGAACGCGTCGCGAAGCTCGCGGGCGGCGTGGCGGTGATCAAGGTCGGCGGCGCGACCGAAATCGAGGTGAAGGAGAAGAAAGATCGCGTCGACGACGCGCTGCACGCGACGCGCGCGGCCGTCGAGGAAGGCATCGTGCCGGGCGGCGGCGTCGCGCTGATCCGCGTACGGCAGGCGATTCGCGAACTGAAGGGCGCGAACGCCGATCAGGACGCGGGCATCAAGATCGTGCTGCGCGCGCTGGAAGAACCGCTGCGCCAGATCGTCACGAATGCGGGCGAGGAGGCGAGCGTCGTCGTCGCGAAGGTCGCGGAAGGCGCGGGCAACTTCGGCTACAACGCGCAGACGGGCGAGTACGGCGACCTCGTCGAATCGGGCGTGCTCGATCCGACCAAGGTCACGCGCACCGCGCTGCAGAATGCGGCGTCGGTGGCCGGGCTGCTGCTGACGACCGATGCGACCGTGTTCGAAGCGCCGAAGGATGCGGCGCCGGCCGCTGCGCCCGGCGGCCCGGGCGCGGGCGGGCCGGGGTTCGATTTCTGACGACGCGGCGGCGTGCGCGCCGGTTTGTCGGTATGCGCGCGGTCATGTAGTCACGGGAAACGCGTGGCGACGGAAGTCGTCACGCGTTTTTCTTTAGGATCGACCGTCTGCGGAGCAGTTGGCGCAAACCAAACGTTCTGATACGCACCCTGCCACACCAGCGCGCATCTTTCGCAGTGCACGTAACGCGCGACTCACACGCCTTTACGACCTTTTTACTTGCGCCCGCGCATCCGTTCACTAGAATGGGTCCGCCATCCACCGCCGAGCACGCGCCATGCGCATCCGAAGTCCTCGTCCTCCGAGTTGCTTTTCTGCCTGACAGGCCGGACGCCTGCGTCACCTTCCCGAGTCACCGTCCTGCCGACAGGCGGACGATGCGCGCCGTAGTCCTTTCCGTGCACGCTTGAACGCGATGTCGATGTGGTCGTCACGCATCGCAATGTATGCGTTCGAGCACGTGCATCGACACAGGCCGCGTAACGACGCGCCATCGATCCGCCGATTCTAGCCGGTTGTTTTGCATCACTGATTTCATTCACGGGGCCTTCCGCTTCCGCAGCATCGCATGCCCCGTCGCGATCGTCTTTCATACAGGAGCCGTGAAATGATGCTGGGTTTGACGTTCTGGAAACACGTGATCGGCAGGCGGACCGAAACCCTCCACGAAGCGCGAGCGACGGCGCACGACCGGCATCGCCGGGTGTCGAGAACGCTCGTACTGGCGAGCGCCGCGGTCGCGTTCGCGGCAATCGCGTTCGGTGCGCCGGTCGTCGGCATTTCGGTGTTTGTGCTGACGACGCTGCCGTTCGTACTGTCGGGCACCTGAGGTTGCCCCTATCGGGCGCGACTCCGTCGGCGCTCGATACGAAATTTTAATGCTTGCCCACCGCGTATCTGACACCGTCTTTACGCGAGGTTATCTAGGATTTCCCTGTCATCCCGACACGGAGCAATCCGCATGCAAACGCAGCAGGCCGCCGTCGGCGGCCAATCCCCCCTCCCTCACCGACGCGGCAGCACGCCGTCCGCGCCCCGGCTCGCCAACGCTTGTCCGCCGGACAACATCCTGCTCGATGTACCCGTGGAAAGCGCGAGCCAGTTGTTCGACCTGATCGCGCGCCATGTCGCGCGCGGCAGCGGCGTATCCGCCGACCGGATCCGCGCCGAACTGATCAAGCGCGAGCAACTCGGCTCGACCGGCCTCGGGCAAGGCGTCGCGATTCCGCATGCGCGCGTCGACGGGCTCGGCTCGGCCGTCGCGCTGTTCGTTCGCGCGCGGTACCCGTTCGCGTTCAACGCGCCGGACCGCAAGCCCGTGCATGAATTCATCGTGCTGGTGCTGCCGCACGCGGACGGCCGCATGCACCTCGAACTGCTCGCCGATGCCGCGCGATGGTTCAGCGAACGCGCGATCCGGCAGGCGTCGCGCGATGCGCAAACGCCCGAAGAGATTCACCGGCTCATGCAACGCACTGTTTGACCCGACATCGTGCAACGGCAGGCATTCCCTCCATCATTTCCGATTCCCATGTTCCCAGACCCTGATACTCCCACCCGACGCGTGGCCGGCCTGACCCGCGCGCTGCCTTTCATGCAGGCGCTGCACGGACAGACCGTCGTCATCGTCGACGGCGGTGCCGCGAGCGACGCCCACGCGCGCTCCGCCTTCGCACAGGATGTCGCGCTGCTCGCACTCACCGGCATCCGTCCGATCGTGATCCAAAGCATCCCGACCGCGTCCGGCACGCAATCGGTCCACACCGTGCATGCGGCCATGACCGGCATCAATCATGAACTGGTGCGCCTGATCGGCAGCCACGGCGCCCCGGCGATCGGTGTCGACGGTCACGACGGCGGCTTGCTGGTTGCCAGCGCTGAACCCGACCACGCGAGCACACGCGCGATCGCACGATTCGACAGCGCTGCGTTGAACGCGTTTCTCGACAATGGACTGGTGCCCGTCGTGATGCCGGTCGCACCGGACGACGCGGGCCACGACCGGCTGTTGCGCCCGGAACGGCTCGGCAGCCTGTTCGCGCAACGCACGGGCGCCGTCACGCTGGTGATGATGGTCGACAGTGCATGGCTGCGCGAACTCGGCGAGCTTGCCGGTCTGTACGGCATCGCGGAACTCGAGCAATGGCTCGCCGAACATCCAGCCGCCGACGCGGCGCCGTGCGTACGCGACGCGCTCGATGCGCTCGCGCACGGCGTGCAGAACGTCCATCTCGCCGATATCGGGCAACCCGAATCGCTGATCGATGAGCTGTTGACGGAGGAAGGATCGGGCGTGGTGTTCTGCCGGCGCGGCAACACCGATCTGCTGTCGGAGATCCGCCGTTATTTCGCGGATTCGGCCAGTGTGCTGCGTGACGGCTTCAGCGTCGAGCAGAAGCCGGTCGTGCGTTTCTAACCGGGTAGCATAAAAACGCTTGCGGCGACCCGCAAAGGCCGCCGCAAGCGGGCAACATCGACGTCAGCGCAACGAAAACGTCAACGCCGCGCCGCCAGTCTCCTGACGACGCTCACCAGCGCATCGACTTCATCGCACGTGTTGTAGAACGCGAGCGACGGCCGCACCGTGGCCTCGAGCCCGAAACGCCGCAGGATCGGTTGCGCGCAGTGATGCCCCGAGCGCACCGCGATGCCCTCTTCGTTCAGCGCCTGCCCGACCTCCTCGGTTTCATAGCCCTTCAGCACGAACGACAGCACGCTCGCCTTGTCGCGCGCGGTACCGACGAGCCGCACGCCCGGCACCGGCGCGAGCACGCTCGTTGCATACGCAAGCAGATCGTGCTCGTAGCGCGCGATGTTCTCGATGCCGATGCGGTTCACATAGTCGAGCGCCGCGCCGAGCCCCACCGCATCCGCGATGTTGCCGGTGCCGGCTTCGAAGCGGTTCGGCGGCGGCTGGAACACCGTGCGCTCGAACGTCACGTCCGCGATCATGTTGCCGCCCCCCTGCCACGGCGGCATGTCGTCGAGGATCGCGCGCTTGCCGTACACGACGCCGATCCCGGTCGGCCCGTAAATCTTGTGTCCGGAGAACACGAAGAAATCCGCATCGAGCGCCTGCACGTCCACACGCATGTGCGAGATCGACTGCGCACCGTCGACGAGCGCCTTCGCGCCCGCGCGATGCGCGAGCTCGACGATCTCCTTCACCGGCACGACCGTACCGAGCGCGTTCGACACCTGCGTGACGGACACGATCTTCGTGCGATCGTTGAGCAGCTTCCGGTATTCGTCGAGCAGCACCTGCCCCGAATCGTCGACCGGAATTACACGAAGCTTCGCGCCCTTGACCGCGGCAAGCTGCTGCCACGGCACGATGTTCGCGTGATGCTCGAGATGCGACACGACGATCTCGTCACCTTCGCCGACGTTCTGCACGCCCCACGTCTTCGCGATCAGGTTGATCGCCTCGGTCGTGCCGCGCACGAACACGATCTCGTCCGGCGACGATGCGCCGATGAAGCGCTGCACCGTTTCCCGCGCATGCTCGTACGCATCCGTCGCGCGGCCGGCCAGTGCATGCGCCGCGCGGTGGATGTTCGAGTTCTCGTGTGCGTAGAAGTATGCGAGGCGGTCGATCACGGCCTGCGGCTTGTGCGTCGTCGCCGCGTTGTCGAACCAGACAAGCTGCTTGCCGTTCACGCGCTCCTGAAGGATCGGGAAATCGCGGCGGATCGCGTTCACGTCGAACGGCGGATGCGCGCCGCGATACAGCTGGCTTTGCGGCTCGGCTGCGTGCGCGTCGTCGATGAAATACCGCGGCACATCCGCGCCCGATGCGCCCGATGCGCCCGATGCACGCGACACCGGCACGTCGCGATGCACGGCGAGCAGTTCGCGCAGCGCGTCGTCGTCCGGCAACCCGAACGCTTCCGGCGACGCCAGCCCGTTCGACGGCACGACGATGTCCTGCGGCGTCGCCTGCCAGCCTTGCAGCGAACCGTCGGTGAAGTAGT
Organism: Burkholderia sp. CpTa8-5; assembly: GCF_017815045.1. NCBI lineage: Bacteria > Pseudomonadati > Pseudomonadota > Betaproteobacteria > Burkholderiales > Burkholderiaceae > Burkholderia > Burkholderia sp. CpTa8-5. The sequence goes on along the minus strand of NZ_JAGIQD010000002.1, from coordinate 169,453 downwards.
ACGGCGACGTCTTCGCCGCGCTTTCCGGTGCCGGCGTATTCACCTGCGGCACGCCGAGCGCCGCGCCGCCGACACGCGGTTCGAGCGCGGGCGCGATCGACACCGCGTTGTCGGGCAGCCCGTTCTGCGCGGCCGCATGCGGCGCGAGCGCGGGTGCGCGGTTGCCGAGCGACAGCACGTGCGTCGGCGCGGACGGCGCGAGGTTCGCGCCCGGTACCTTGCCTTGCGGCAACGCAAGACCCGGCACGCCGGTGCCCGCGCCGCCCGGGCCCGCGAGCGGCGAGCCGCCCGGCACCGGGTTGCTCACCGACGCGAGAATCGGCGCCGCGGCCGGCAAGGCCGACGGCACGCCGCCAACCGCACCGCTGCCGGCCGACAGCCCGGGCGCGGTGGCCTGCCCGGGCGGCGTCGCGAAGAACTCGGACGCGAGCCGCGCGAGCGTCGCCGGGTCGGGCAAGCCGGCCGGCAGCGGCGCATGCGGCAACGCGTGCGCGTCGCCGCCGGCCAGGCCGGGATTAACGGTAGGTGTCGGGATAGTCATGGAACTTGGCGATTTCGACGTCATCGAGGACAGCCAGCGCATCCGGAGAATGGATCGCGAGCGAGCAATACAGCGAGATCAGGTACGACGCGATCGCCTGGTTGTTGATCCCCATGAAGCGCACCGACAGGCCCGGCCCCTGCTCGCCCGCGACGCCCGGCTGATACAGGCCGACGACGCCCTGGCGCTTGTCGCCGACGCGCAGCAGCAGGATCTTGGTCTTGCCGTCCGCGACCGGCACCTTGTCCGACGGAATCAGCGGAATGCCGCGCCACGTGAGGAACTGCGAGCCGAACAGGCTGACCGTCGGCGGCGGCACGCCGCGCCGCGTGCATTCGCGGCCGAACGCGGCGATCGCGAGCGGGTGCGTGAGGAAGAATGCCGGCTCCTTCCACACCTTCGTCAGCAGCTCGTCGAGATCGTCCGGCGTCGGCGCGCCCGTCAGCGGGAAGATCCGCTGTTCGTCGGTCACGTTCGCGAGCAGCCCGTAATCGGGATTGTTGATCAACTGGCTTTCCTGCAGTTCCTTGATCGTCTCGATCGTCAGGCGCAGCTGTTCCTTGATCTGGTCATGAGGACTGCTGTAAAGATCGGAGATCCGCGTATGCACGTCGAGCACCGTGCTCACCGCGTTCAGGAAGTATTCGCGCGGCTGTTCCTCGTACGGCACGAAGGTCTGCGGCAGCACGCTTTCGTCCTCGAGCTGCGTGCACGCGGCGCGCACCGCTTCCGGGTTCTTCACCTGGTTCAGGCGGTAGATGCCGGCCTCGACCGGCACCCATTGCAGCAGATGGGTCAGCCAGCGCGGCGTGATCGTGGAAAGCTGCGGGACGGTCTTGGTAGCGTTCGCTAGTTGGCGGGCGGCGTGATCGCTCAGCGCGGCCGTGCCGCTTGCAACGGTCGACATGTGTGGCTCCGGGTTCTTAAGATGAAAAACGGGATTGCTTATGACGCTGGGTGATTATCGGAAGCACGCCCCTGCCGGCTCAACATGCTATAGCCGTCAGGTCGTGCACCCGAAAGGGGAAAACGATGGGGGACGGCCTCAGGTGACGTACGCGCTTGGCAGTAGCGTCGAGATCGACACGTCGAATGCGCGCGCGATCTTGTCGGCCGTGACGATCGATGCGATCGCCTCGCCGCGCTCGATCTCGCCGACATACGAGCGGTTCAGCCCCGCGTGCTCGGCCAGTTGCTCCTGCGACCACGTGCGCGCTTCGCGCAGCTTGCGCACGGTGGCGCCGAAGTGATGGATGAGGTCGCTCATCGCGCCTCCTAGGCGACGCGCGCCGCCGTGCGCGGCGCGGCGTTCGCTTCGCTGCGCAGCACGGCCTGCGTGACGTTTTCGCCGGCCGGCACGTCCTGCGTGAGCCACACGTTGCCGCCGATCACCGCGCCGCGCCCGATCGTCACGCGGCCGAGAATCGTTGCGCCCGCATAGATCACCACGTCGTCCTCGACGATCGGATGGCGCGCGAGCCCTTTCTCCAGATGGCCGTCCGCATCGCGCGGGAAGCGCTTCGCGCCGAGCGTGACGGCCTGATACACGCGCACGCGCTCGCCGATGATCGCCGTCTCGCCGATCACGACGCCCGTGCCGTGGTCGATGAAGAACCCCGCGCCGATGCGCGCGCCCGGATGGATGTCGATGCCGGTTTCCGCATGCGCTTGCTCGGCGATGATCCGCGCGAGCAGCGGCAGGCCGAGCCCGTACAGCTCGTGCGCGAGCCGGTGGTGGATCATCGCGAGGATGCCCGGATAGCACAGCAGCACCTCGTCGACGCTGCCCGCCGCCGGATCGCCGTGGAAGGCCGCGAGCACGTCGCTGTCGAGCAGGCGGCGAATCTCCGGCAAGCGTGCGGCGAACGCCTGCACGGCCTTCGACGCGACTTCGCCGAGGTTGTCTACCGGCCCGTCGGCGTTACGCTGGCGCGCCGCGTAACGCAATTCGAGCGTCACCTGCGTGAGCAGCGCGTTCAGCGCCGCGTCGAGCGCGTGAGCCACGTGGAAGTTCTCGCTTTCCTGCCGCAGGTCGGGGGGCCCGAGCCGCATCGGGAACAGCACCCCCTTCAGCGCGCCGACGATCTGCGCGAGCGCCTCGCGCGCCGGCAAATCGCGCCCGCCCGGTTCGAGCGAGCGCCGCTGTTTTTCGCGCCATGCGCGGCGCACCGTCTGCAGCGATTGAACGATGTCGTCGATATCGAATGCGGCCATGCTGCTTTCTCCCCGTAACGGCCGTGAATCAATCCTGCGCCCACGGCAGGCCGCGAAAGCGCCAGCCGTTGTGGCCGCCGCGATGCTGCCGCTCGTCGAGGTCGCCCTCGAAGCCTTCGAGCACATTGAACACCTGCGTGAAACCACCCTTGGTGGCAGCCTCGGCCGCCTGCGCCGAGCGGTTGCCGCTGCGGCACAGCAGCAGCACGACCGCACCCTTGCCGGTCTTCGCTTCCAGTTCGCGCACGAAGCGCGGGTTGCGCGTCAGGCTCGTACCGGTCGCCCACGGCACGTGCAGCGACTCCGGCACGTAACCGACGAATTTCCGTTCCTCGGCCGTGCGCACGTCGACCAGCACTGCGTCGCCCGCCGTGAACAACGCCCACGCGGCTTCCGGCGCAACGCCGCCCGCGTAGGGCGTGCCGGCCGCCACGGCCGTTGTGCGCGCGTCTTCCAGCGCCTGCTGGGCGGCAGTTCGTTCTTCCAGTTCAACCGTCATGACACTTCCTTGTATTCTCAGATTCGTATGAACAAAGACACCGGGAATGCGGCTGTTGCAGCTTGCGTGCTGTCTATAGCCGTCAGCGCCACTATGCGAGTGCGGTCGGGGAAGCAGAACCAATAAAAATTCATTTCCTAATCAGCGCCGCGGGGAATGCAATAGCAGACGCGCGCTATCGATGCGCGGTCGTTGGCGGGATGGAAATGGAGGACGGGGGCCGTTCGATGTCGTGCATCGAAGGGATTCGAAAGGAAGCGAGAGAGACGATCGGCGCGGCATGCGGCGCGTCGTCATGGAGTCCGAAATGGAACGGATCACGCGATGCACCGACGAAGCCACCGCGCCTCGCCGATGCATGTGTTCTTCAGTACGTCACACCACCGGGTCGACCACCGTAACCGGCGCGCCACGCGCCTCGATATCGCGCCCCGCGAGCAGACACAGATCCTCGCGATGATGCGTGGCGACCACCTGCACGCCCACCGGCACGCCGTTCACGATCGACGTCGTGACGGCCAGCCCCGGCAGCCCCATCGCGGGCAGCGCGCGCAACGTGAGCTGCGCTTCCCATACGCGCTCGAACCCGTCCGGCCCTTGCCGGTCGAGATCGTCCGGAAACGGCAGTTCCGACGAAACCGGCAGCAGCAACACCGGATATTCATCGAAAAACAGCCGCCACTCGCGCGTCAACGTCGTGCGTCGGACCAGCGCGCGGCTGATCACGTCGGCCGGCAGATCGCACACCTTGCCGCGCACGGCGGCGATCACCGCAGCCGCGCCCGGATCGCCATCCTGCTCGACCGAGTTCGCCAGCGCGTCGAAGCCATCGCCGAGCCACAGCTGTTCCTGCAGCAGCGCGGCCTCGCGCATCGGCGGCGTATCGTCGATCTCGTCGACGGTCCAGCCGGCATCGACGAGCCGGCGCGCGGCATCGCGCAACGCGGTCTCGACTTCGGGCACGACCTCCAGGCCGCGCGGACGCACGCACAGCGCCGCGCGCCTCGGCACCTCACGCCCGTCGAACGGCACCGCGACGTGCCACGGATCGCGCGGGTCCGGTGCGGAGAACGCTCGCAGCGCAAGCGAGAGATCGTCGATCGTGCGCGCGATCGGCCCGGCCGCCGACATCAGTTGCGCGCCGATCGCCCGCTCGGGCGACGACGCATTGAATGCCGGCACGCGACCGAGCGACGGCCGGATTCCATGCACGCCGCACGCATAGGCCGGGTAGCGCACCGAGCCGCCGATGTCGGTGCCGACCGCGAGCGGTCCGATCCCGGCTGCTACGGCCGCCGCCGCGCCGCCGCTCGATCCGCCCGGCGTCAGCGACGGATTGCGCGGATTGCGCGTATGACCATGCACGCGATTCGACGTGAACCAGCGCAATGCGAACGTCGGCGAATTGGTGCGGCCGAGCAGCACTCCGCCGGCCTTGCGGATGTTGGCGACCACCGGGCTGTCGGCGGGCGCGATCAGGTTTTCCTGCAGGCGCGTGCCGTTGGTCGTCGCGAAGCCGGCCTGATCGACGTTGATCTTCACGGTGACGGGTACGCCCGCGAGCGGCCCCGGATCGTCGCCGCGCGCGATCGCGCGATCGACTTCGTCGGCCTGCCGCCGCACGTCGTCGGGGCGGTGTTCGACCACCGCGTTGATCGCCGGATTCACCGCATCGAGACGATCGAGCACGGCGTCCGCCACTTCGCGCGCGGACACGTCACGCTGCCGCACGCGTTTCGCGAGTTCGGTCGCCGACAGTTGCCAGAGTTCGGTCATGACTTCTCCTGCTGAAAAGACATCACAATCACGCGCGGCGCCGCGCTTCGTCACGAAAGCGCGGCGCCGCATTCGCTCACTGCGTATCCTGCTTCGCGCGCTCGGCGGCGGCGATGATCGCGTCGGCCACGGCCTTCGGCTGGCTCAGCATCGCGACGTGGCTCGCGTTCACGCGCGCGACCGTCGCGCCGATCCGCTTCGCCATCGCTTCCTGCAGCGTCGGATCGATCATCCGGTCGTGCGTCGCGACGACGAACGTCGACGGCTTCGCATGCCATGCGGCTTGCGCGACCTTCTCCGAGATGCACCCGCTATACCACGGCCCCTGGGTCGCGGCAACGATGCGCTGCTGCGCGGGCGGCAGATCCGGCGCGAAATCCTGTGCGATCGCCTTGTCCGACAGCCGCGCGAAACCGCCGGCGTCCTTGCGCAGTTCGCCAGCCCATGCCGGCGCCGGCAGCCCCTGCGTGACGTCGGCGATCGACTGGCCGTTGTCCGGCGCGAACGCCGCGACGTACACGAGCGACTTCACCTTGTCGTCGTTGCCCGCGTCGCTAATCACGACGCCCGCCCACGAGTGGCCGACCAGCACGACCGGCCCCTTCTGTTCGTCGATCGTACGCTTCGTCGCGGCCGCGTCGTCGGCAAGCGAGCTCAGCGGGTTCTGCACCGACACCACGTGCAGCCCGCGCGCCTCGAGCAGCGGGATCACGCGGTTCCAGCTCGACCCGTCGGCAAATGCGCCGTGTACGAGCACGACGTTGGTGCCCTTCAGGTCTTCCTTCGGCGCGGCCTGCGCCGCGACCGCACCGAACAGTCCGCCGATCATCGCGGCGGATACCAGAACGCGTTTCATCAAACCGGCCATCGTCATGCTCCCTTCCTTATCGTGTCGTTGAAATAAAGTGCTGCCCGAGCAGCCGCGCGTGCATGCGGCAAGCGCGGCGCCCGATCACGAATGCGCGTACAGGTCGTCGGCGGCGTAGCGTGCGGCGCGCGACGGCGCGGCACCGCGATGGCCGGCCGGCGTCACCGCATCGGCCACGTTGTCGCCTTGCGACTTCGACGGGCCATTCTGGTCGGAACGCGCGACCTGCTCGGCAGCCGCGACGGCGTTCTCCGCGGCGGCGATGTCGTCCGGGTAGTGCGCTTCGCTGCCGGCCGGGTTGTAGCCGGCCTTCTCGAGACGGATGAGGTCGGCGCGCACTTCAGCACGCGTGAGGCTGTGGCCGGTATCGGCGAACGACAGCGCGGGGGCGATGGCGAGGACGGCAACGGCGAGGATTCGAGCGGCTTTCATGAAGGTTCTCCTTGAACGAAGTTGAGGTGTCGAGCACTGGGCATCCGGTGCGAACGCCTGGCACCGAACGTTTGCTGCATGTCGACAGTAGAACCCGCGCACGTATCCGGCATGTTTCCGGAACCGGGCTTTCTGCATGCCAGTTTTTCAGGAACGGCAGCAGATACAGTGCGATACACACCGGCTACGCGATGCACCACGAAAAAAAGGCGTGCCCCGCCGGGCACGCCTTCCTATCCGCTTCACGCTCACGCGTCACGTCACGGTGCGAGCCGCGTGAACACGTAATCGTGGTTCTTGACCCGCGCCTGATGGCACGCAAAGCACGTCTGATGCTGGCCGATATCGGCCGGCACGCCGTTGATGAAGCGCCCGAACCCCCAGCCGCCCGTCGCCGCATAGCGACGCGAGTCCTTCACCATGACCTGCACGGTCGTCGCCTGGCCGGGCACCGTCGCGGGCGCGAACTCGTCGGACTGCTTGCGCTTGTACGCGAGCTTCACGAGGATCGTGCCGTCCGGGAACGGCAGCGTCGCCTTTTCGAGCGCACGCATCGCAACCGGATTGCCGAGCACCACGCGCAACTCGTCGAGCGGTGCGGCCTCTTCGGCCGGCGCGACCATTTCCCACTTCCGGTAGCCGGGCGGAATCGTCACGCCGTAAATCGGCGATGCGGCCGCGGCCGGCTTCGACTGTTCCGCGAACGCGGCCGGGCCGCTCGCCGACCACGCGCCGGCCAGCAGCACGCCCGCGACGAACGCGCGGCGCGCGCCGCGCCGCCATCCCCCCACGCGGGCCCGCATCACAGATGCTCCACTTGCAGGATCGCATCGGCGAAGGCCTGCGGCGCTTCCTGCGGCAGGTTGTGGCCGATGCCGCCGGTAATGGTCCGGTGCTGGTACTTGCCGGTGAACTTCTTCGCGTACGCGGCCGGGGCCGGATGCGGCGCGCCGTTCGCGTCGCCTTCCATCGTGATCGTCGGCACGGCGATCGAAGGCCCGGCCGCGAGACGCCGCTCGATGTCGTCGTATTTCGCTTCGCCCTGCGCGAGCCCGAGACGCCAGCGATAGTTGTGGATCACGACGGCCACGTGATCGGGATTCCGGAACGATGCGGCCGAGCGCGCGTAGGTCTCGTCGGAGAACTGCCACTTCGGCGACGCGAGTTGCCAGATCAGCTTGTTGAACGCGTCGCGGTTCTGCGCGTAGCCGAGTTCGCCGCGCTCGGTCGAGAAGTAGAACTGATACCACCACTGCAGTTCGGCCTGCGGCGGCAGCGGCTTGGCATTCGCCGCCTGGCTGCCGATCAGGTAGCCGCTCACCGACACCAGCGCCTTCACGCGCTGCGGCCACAGCGCCGCGATGACGTCGGCCGTGCGCGCGCCCCAGTCGTAGCCGCCGAATATCGCGTGGTCGATCTTCAGCGCATCCATCAGCGCGACGATGTCGACGGCCGTCACCGCCTGCTGGCCGTTGCGCACCGTGTCGGCCGAGCGGAACGTCGTCGAGCCGTAGCCGCGCAGGTACGGCACGATCACGCGATAGCCGGCCGCGACGAGCAGCGGCGCGACGTCCGCGTAGCTGTAGATGTCGTACGGCCAGCCGTGCAGCAGGAACACGACCGGGCCTTGCTTCGGGCCGAGATCCGCATAACCGACGTTGAGCACGCCCGCATCGATCTGGTGGATCGTACCCAGCGACGCGACGCCGGCCGGGCGCTTCGCCGCCGATCCATCGGGCGCCGACTGCGCATGCGCGAGCGCGCTGAAGCCGAGGTCGGCCAGGCTCAGGCTTGCCAGCGTGGTGCCCAGGAGCAGGCGGCGGCGGGTGTTCACGGTATCGGTCATGACTCGTTCTCCATTGTCGATCGCTAAGAAAGAGGCCCGCGGCACGTGCGGGCAATCGGATGTCGTCGTTCGCGGCGGCAGCGGATGGCGCCGCGCCGCCGTGTGAATTGCTTCACCGGTTTTATATCCGAACCGTCCGGAGGCTTTGTATCTCAACGTATCCGTGTGCGAACACGACACACAGCGATTCAAAAATCGCGAGAAAAACGACGTTTCGGCGCGGCCGCGCGGCAGAAACGAAAACGGGCCGCGCACCAGGCCGGCCCGTATTCACTGCGCTTACTACGCCGCTTACGCGCGCCGCAACGGCCGGAACCCCGCACGCACTTCGCGCGCAAACAGTTCCGGTTCTTCCCATGCCGCGAAGTGCCCGCCCTTGTCGACTTCGTTGAAGTAGATCAGGTTGTGATAACTGCGCTCGGCCCAGCTGCGCGGCGCCTGGTAGATCTCGCCGGGAAACACCGTGATCGCGGCCGGCAGCGAGATATCCACCGCGTTGAAGTTGTTCGAGTGATCCTCCCAGTAGATCTGCGCGGACGACGTCGCGGTGTTCGTCAGCCAGTACAGCGAGATGTCGTCGAGGATCTCGTCGCGCGGAATCGAGCGTTCGGGCACGCCGCCGCTATACGTCCACTGCGAGATCTTGTCGTACATCCACGCAGCCTGCCCGGACGGCGAATCGGCAAGCGCATAGCCGACCGTCTGCGGCCGCGTGACCATCATCGCCGAGTAGCCGCAATTGTCGCGATAGAACGTCGCGAGCTTCTCGTACGCGGCCTTCTCCTTCGGCGTCAACGAAGCCGGCGCGGGCGCATCGATCTCGAGCAGCGTCGCGATATCCGGCGGCACCGTCGCCGGCATGTTCACGTGAATCCCGGCCAGGCCCTGCACGCGCTGCATCGCCATCCGGTGCGAGATCACCGAGCCGCAGTCGCCGCCCTGCGACACGAAACGCGTATAGCCGAGCCGCGCCATCAACTCGCCCCACGCTCGCGCGATGTGGTCGGAGCCCCAGCCGGTCTTCGTCGGCCGGCCCGAGAAACCGAAGCCCGGCAGCGACGGCACGACGACGTGGAACGCATCGTCCGCGCTCGCGCCATGCGCGGTCGGGTCGGTCAGCGGGCCGATCGCCTTCAGCAGCTCGAAGATCGAGCCGGGCCAGCCGTGCGTCATGATCATCGGCATCGCGTTTGCGTGCCGCGACCGCACGTGAATGAAATGAATGTCGAGCCCGTCGATTTCGGTGATGAACATCGGGAAACCGTTCAGGCGCGCCTCGCCCTTGCGCCAGTCGTAGTCGGTGCCCCAGTAGCGCAGCAGCGCCTGCATGCGCTCGAGCCGCACGCCCTGCGATTCGTCGACGACGGTCTCGCGGCCCGGCCAGCGCGTCGCGACGATACGACGACGCAGATCGACCACGGCTTCATCGGGGATGTGGGCGGTGAACGGGCGTATGCCGCTCGCGCCGGTGGCCGCATGCAGCGCGGTGGGCAGCATCGCCGAGACCCCGGCGGCCACGGAAGTGGCCAGCAGGTGGCGACGCATCGGGGAAAACGGTGTGAAGGACATCGTTCGGCATCTCCTTTCGTGAAATGGAAAGTGAACATGCCGCGGGGGATCGCGCTCAGGCTTTCAATCCGGCGTGCCCATGTCACGCGGCGTCGCCCATTTGAAAGGTCGGATGTATCCCGAATTTGTCTGATTTGTACGCGTTTGTAGCTGCTGCGCGGCGAGCAGCGCTTGCGCGGCCGCTCGCCGGTGTCGCGCTCAGAGCGCGTTGACGATCGCGCCGTCGACGCGAATGTTCTGCCCGGTGATGTAGCCCGCGCCGTCCGACAGCAGGAACGCGACTGTCTTCGCGATCTCGCCGGTCTTGCCGAAGCGGCCGGCCGGAATGCGCGCGACGATCTGCGGCGTTTCCGGCCAGCTGTCGATGAAGCCCGGCAGCACCGCGTTCATCCGGATGTTCTCGGCCGCATAGCGTTCCGCGTACAGCCGCGTCCATGCGCTCAGCGCCGCGCGCAGCGCCGACGACACGGGCATCGGCTGCTCGGGTGCGTCCGCCGCGAAGCTCGATATATTGACCACCGCGCCGCCGCCCTGCTTCTGGAAGATCGGCGTCACGCGGCGCATCACGCGCACCACGTTCAGCAGGATCAGATCGAGCCCCGTGTGCCAGTTGTCGTCGGTGATCGCCAGCAGCTCGCCCTTCGGCGGATGGCCGGTGTTGTTCACGACCGCATCGATCCGGCCGTAGCGCGCGACCGTTTCCTGCACGAGCCGGTCGATATCGGCCTCTTCGGTCACCGAGCCCTTGATGCCGAAACCGCCGAGTTCGTCGCCAAGCGCCACCGCGCTGCCCGACGGCGACATCAGCGCGACGCGATAGCCCGTCGCCGCCAGTTCGCGCGCGATCGCCGCGCCCATGCCCTTGCCCGCCGCCGTGATCAACGCCACTTTTTCTACAGTCACGATCCGCTCCTCATTCTCATTCTGCCGCCGCGCAGCCGCCATTCGGCGCGCCATGGTGGTAATGTAGGCGCATCGCTTCCCACTGTCGAACCAGTATTTCTGCCGCCAGCCGATAGTTTTTCTACAGCCTGACGATGCCGCCACGTCCTTCCCGCCTGCCACCGCTGAATGCGCTTCGCGCGTTCGAAGTGTCCGCGCGGCACCTCAATTTCCGCGCGGCCGCCGACGAGATCGGCGTCACGCAGGGCGCCGTCGCGCAGCAGGTGCGCCACCTCGAGGACGTGCTCGGCCTGAAGCTGTTCGAGCGCCTGCCGCGCGGCCTCGCGCTCACGCACGACGGCGCCGCGTATTTCTCCGACGTGCAGCGCGCGCTGCACGCGATCGCCGACGCGACCGACAAGCTCGTGAAGCGGCGCGCCGCGCTGACGATCAGCACGACGCCGTCGTTCGCGTCGAAGTGGCTGATTCCGCGGCTCGCGCAGTTCACCGACGCGCATCCCGACTACGACGTGCGCGTGATCGCCGATCCGCAGATCGCGACGTTCCGCCATGACGGCGTCGATCTCGCGATCCGCTACGGCAAGCCGCCGTTCGGCAAGCATCTCGCCACTCATGCGCTGTTCCCGCTCGACGTGTGCGCGGTGTGCAGCCCGTCGGTGCTGACCGCGCCGGCTTCGCCGCGCGCGCTCGCCGGGCAGGTGCTGCTGCACGACGCGCACGACCTGTGGCCCGAGTTCCTCGCCGCGATGCCCGAACCGGTCGACGTCGATCCGCACAAGGGGCTGCGCTTCAACCAGACGTCGCTCGCGATCGATGCGGCCGTCGCCGGCCAGGGCATCGCGCTCGCGACCGAGCCTTTGGTCGAACGCGATATCGCAGCAGGCCGGCTGTGCAAGCCGTTCGATTTCGCGTTTCCGCTGTCGGTGGGGTTCTATCTCGTGTATCCAGCCGAGCGTCGCGACGACGACGCGATCGCGGTGATGCGCGAGTGGATGATCCAGGCCGCGTCGGACGGGCGGCCTTGAGTGGATCGAGCGCGCTTGACCAGCGTCAAGGCGCGATCCAGCGGGCTTCGTAGCCGCTTTCGTTCAGATCGAATACCGCGCGGCGATGGCCGGCGCGCGCGAGTTCGAGCCAGTCGATGCGCGTGATCGTCATGTGGATCAGGCAGAAGTTGTCGTAGCCGTCGCCGGTTGAGGCGGCGTTGTCGATATGCGCGTCTTCCGGTGAGGAGATCGGCGTGCCGGGCGGCAACGGCGCGCGATACAGCAGCAACGTATGCGGGCGGCTCGATGCCCAGATCGCGCGCCGTTGCGCTTCGTCGTCGCAGATCGATGCAACACCTTCCGCGCGAATCTGCGCGAGCGCGTCGAGATCATTCGCGACGATCGAGATGCGCGGATCGCGACGCAACTCCGCGACTTTCTCCGAACGCGCGTCGGTATGAAACGACAGCACGTGCGCGGTGCGGCTCACCTGACGCAATACGATCGTCCGGACCTTCGGCGCGCCATCGAGGCCGAGCGTCGCCGCCTGCAGCATCGTGAACGGCGAACGCTGTACGCTCACGCCGGATTCGAGGCAGGACCAGACGCGGTCGTAGGTTTGCGCGAGCGATTCGGAGGTCGAGTCGGACATGAGGCGGCGGCGATCGTCGGTGTTTCGATCGCGCAAGCTTAACCGCTTGTGTCGGCGACGGCTCGCATCGGATGCGCCGCAGCCGCCGTTGTGCCGCTCAGTTGTAGCCGAGCACGACCGGCGCCGCATCGCCGGCATCGGTCGCCGGCTCCGCGCCGAAGCGGCCGAGCACGTCGGCCACATACTGCGGCCCGGCGCTGATCTGCGACGACGGATGCTTTGCCGGCCGCTTGTCGCCGGTGTTCGCAGCCGCGCCCACCGCGGCCGTTTCGTTGATGGTGTTATTCATGTCGGTGTCTCCTCACGCGGCCCGCGCCGCACCATACGCGCGCACGAGACGCGCGACGCCTTCCCGGATCGCATCGACGTCCGGCGCGGCGAACGACAGGCGCAGCGACGCCGCGTCGACGTTGTCCGCGAAGAACGCCTTGCCGGGTACGAACACGATCTTGTTGGCGATCGCCTGTTGCAGCAGCCCGTCCGACGATACCGCGCCGAGCCGCGCCCACACGAACATCCCGCCTTCGGGACGATGGAATTCGATCGCATCGCCGAAGCCGTCGCGCAGCGCATCGCACATCGCGTCGCATTTGCGCCGGTACGCGGCCGTGATGCGCGGCAGATGGCGTTCGAGCGCGCCGTCCGCCAGATATTCGGCGGCGGTGGCCTGCGTCCACGGCGCGCTGCACAGGTCGACCGTCTGCTTCGCGATCACGCAGCGCCGCGCGATTTCGGCCGGCGCGATCGTCCAGCCCACGCGCAGCCCCGGCGCGACGATCTTCGACAGGCTCGCGAAATGCACGAGCCAGTCGCGCGCGCCATCCACCTCGCCGGCCAGCGCGAGCATCGACGGCACGGCTTCGCCCGCGAAACGCAGGTCGCCGTACGGATCGTCCTCGATGATCAGGAAACGGTATTGCGCCGCGAGACGCAGCAGCTTCAGCCGGCGTTCGCGCGTGAGCGTCGCGCCCGTCGGGTTCGCGAAAGTCGGGACCGTGTAGAGCAGCTTCGGCTGTGCGATCGCGCCGGATGCGAGTTGTTCGGCCAGACGATCGACGTCGACGCCTTCGCCGTCGACCGGAATCGTCACGATGCGCGCCTGTTGCAAACGCATCGCCTGCAGCGTGGCCGGGTACGCCGGTTGTTCGGTCAGCACGACGTCGCCGGGCGACACCATCACGCGCAGCAGCAGGTCGAGACCTTGCTGCGAGCCGGTCGTGACGAGCAGCTCGGCCGGCGTGCACGCGACGCCGCGACGCGCCATCAGCGCGATCAGTTGCTGCTTCAGTTCGGCGAGGCCGTCGGTCGGGCCGTATTGCAGACAGCGGATGGGCTGCCCATACGCACGTTCGGCCGCCGCGTTCAGGCCGTCGACGTCGAACAGGTCGCTGGCCGGATAGCCGCCCGCGAAGGAAATCATGCCCGGTTCGGACAGGTACTTGAACAACTCGCGGATCGGCGAGCCGGCGGGGTTTTGGAACGAGGGCGTGAACGCGTACATGTCGTCGTGTGCAGGTGGGCGCGGACGGCCGGGATAGCCGTCGAGCGCCGGCCGCCAAGGCGCTTCTGGCGCCGCGGCGGTGAATTCGAGCCACGATTGTCGATAGTCATTAAGGGCTCGGCAAACGATATCTATGCACTAGGTCTTGCGGTTTGGTCATTACATCGCGGTTGGGCGGGTGTTGGCGGCGCGTGGGGATGCGGGGTTCGGTGGCGGTTCGTCGAACGGGTGTTTGATTCGGGCGATTGTTTCGCCGGGGTGGTCACGGCGATCACCGCTGCTTTCCTGGCTTGGGTGGTTCGGCGAGAATCGTGGGTGGCGCCGCTTCAACGCAACGACCGCCCGGGCGGCGGGACCATTCTCAGCGAAGCCAAATCGGAAATTTTGCCGCGACCCAATCGAACGTGGTGGGTGGCAGCGAGATCGACCTTTCACTGTCGTCCTCATCCGATGCGTCGAAATAATCCAACTTGTTCTTACGGATGATGGTCGAGTCCTCACCCGGCCGGCCGTCCCAAAAAACGAAAAATGGTCGCGTAGCAAGCGTCGAGCCATGTGCATCGCTGACGACGAGTTTGACCTGCTCATTCTGATCACCCAAAAAACCATTGCTGCGGACACCGCTTCCGCAGATGTTGACGATGTAGGTTATGCCGTCGACCTGTTTGACACCACCATCCATCTTGACGTTGTAGTTGAAGCGCTGACAATCGGTACGGTCAATCATGATTCCGCGATAGCCTACCAAGTAGACGAATGCGAAAAAAACGAGTGTGACGATCGCGGCGCCTGCGCGCTTCGCTCGGCTGAAACGGTTGAAATTTCTGACGAGCCGGTACACGTAGAACCCGAAGATGATCGACGTGATGGCGAAGATCGCCAGCTTCGTGTTCATGACCGAGACAAGTACGATCCCGTTCCTCACGTTGCGCGGTAAGAACAGCCAGCCGATATCGACAACCAGATATATGGCGACCACCGACAAGACTACTTTGAGGATGGTCATTGCCACTTTCATTGCTCGGCCGGAATGGTTCTGTATACGGTGTCAATTTTCAGAATGATCGGCTTGTCCAGCTTGATGAGTTTGGGCTAGCTGTAGACCACGAAGTCGCCGCCACAACTATCCACGGATCTCCAGTGTCGGTACGTCTTGTTATGCTTCGACCAGTAGACATCCTTCTCTCGAAATTCCCGAAATCTCCTGGTTCGTCTGTCGACCGCCCTATTGAACTCGATTCCGTACAGAGATAGTGCGGAATCTCCTGAGTGGAACTTTTAAAAATGATCGACTATGTTTCGATCATGCAGGAGCGGCCAACGTGACTCGGACTCGACCTGCACACTTGAGAAGTGTTACAGATCGATAACGGAGCGACAAAAAAAATGAAAAATGGGGAAATTAAAGAGTATCGAAGCATCGCACGCACGATGATCTTTGGCGCATGCATCACTTCACTGACCTTAGCAGGGTGCAGTGCCGTACCAGACAAGCAGTATCAACAAGTTGGCTTCCAATCCAGGTCATGCACAATCGATAAAGTCGGCCGACGCGCCGACTGTCCAGCTACCCAAGCGGGCGTTACGGAGAACAACGATGGTCGCGTGGAAAGGCGCTTCAGCGTGGCCTTTCTCGAATACTGCGAACTGGAGAGCGAGGCATGCAAGGGGCCGGGCCAACTGTTCGCGCCAAATCAGCTACACGCCATCCTGCAGAAAATCGAGAATTCAAATACCGCGGGAGAAGCAACGTTTGTCGCTGTCTACGTGCATGGCTGGCACCATAGCGCCAGCCCCGACGACGAGAACGTCAAATATTTCGACCATATGCTGGCGCGGTACAAGGATGCACTGTCGCGCGCGGGGCAAGCGAATACGCAGGTACTCGGTGTTTATGTTGGCTGGCGGGGAGAAAGCATCTCAACGCCAGTAGCAAGCGTCTTTACAATCGCGAACCGTGCACGCGCGGCAGATTCGATCGCCACAAGTGGCACGATGGCATCCGATTTGGCCGATATTGCTCGCGCTGTCCAGAAGGGCCCCACAGCAAACCGTATGATTGTGACCGGTCATTCCTTGGGTGGCAGAATCTTATCGCGCGCCCTGTTACCCACGTTCATGAAAACAGACCAGCCTCTTGGAGAAAAGACGCTGATCGTTACATTGAATGCGGCTATTGGAGCAGACGCTTACTATGACCTCTATCACGACTCCACACGCCTTGCGCCGACTGCATCCACACCAACATGGCTGAACATCACGAGCCGCGACGATTGGACAACTCGACGTACCTATCCGTTTGCACACCTGCTGGGCAACATGCATCCCGACCATCCGGGGGACGATTCAAGTGGCAGCACCATCGGTCACTATCCCTCCTACAAAACGCATCAGATAAGTTTTGCGGATTGCAACGCCGTGGGATGCGGAGACAAGAGCCGTATAGCGGCACTTCTCACAGAAAATTACTGGCTGCCGGCTCCCTATCATTTCTTCGTGCTGCAATACGTTCCTGAAAGCCTTGAAGCTGGTGCAAACACGTGCGGCTTGATACGAGAATATCCATACAATCAGAACGCAACGGAAGCGATGACAGCCACGGGCATTTGTACCAAGATGGTGGGAAGTGAGTCACCCCATACAGGCCGAAAGCAGTTTCCCGCCAATGGTCACCTCTGGAACATTGAAGGCGATTCGACTGTCATCGACACCGATGGTTTACAGGCGACGGGCACTCCTGTTCACAACGCTACGACGCAGACCAACCTTGCGACCATACTGGTGCGCTTGCTGTATGCCAACCAATAAGATGAGCGCGCAGTTCACAGCATGATTCCTTGCGTATGAAGCCTATTGTGGCGGAGATAAAAGGCGTTTCGCATTGCGTTAGTGGCGGGCCGGCGATGACCGCCCCACCACTAACGTCATTCCATCACGCGGAAGCGCCCCGATTAGCCTCAATCACCGTCAACGCAGCCATATTCACGATCCGCCGCACAGTTGCACTCGAAGTAAGAATATTCACGGGAGCATTAACGCCCAACAGGAACGGCCCCACCGCCACATTACTCCCCGCCTCGGTCTTGAGCAGGTTGTACGCGATATTCCCCGCATCCACATTCGGACAAACCAGCAAATTCGCCGCCCCCTTCAACGGCGACATCGGCAGCAGCTTTGCCCGCAGCCCTTCATCGAGCGCGCAGTCGCCATGCATCTCGCCATCCGCTTCGATATCCGGCGCCTGTTCCCGCACGATCTCCAGCGCGCGGCGCATCTTCACGCCCGAAGCCGCACTCCCCGACCCGAAATTCGACCGCGACAGCAGCGCGACCTTCGGCGTCAGATTCAACCATTCCATCTGCCGCGCCGCCGCGATCGTGAATTCCGCGATCTGCTCCGCATCGGGGTTGTCGTTCACGTGCGTATCGACCAGCGCGACCGTTCGCTGATCGAGCAACAGGATGTTCATTGCCGCGTAGGTCGACGCACCCGGTTTCTTGCCGATCACTTCGTCCACGAACCGCAGGTGATTGTGATACTCGCCCACCGTCCCGCAGATCATCCCGTCCGCGTCGCCGAGCTGCACCATCATCGCGCCGATCAGCGTCAGGCGGCGGCGCATTTCCACGCGCGCCATTTCCTTCGAAATACCGTCGCGGCAGCGCAGCTCCCAATACTTCGTCCAGTACTGCGGGAAACGCTCGTCATATTCGGGATTGGTCACTTCGACATCCTGACCGAGTCGCACGCGCAGCCCAAATCGCTCGATGCGCGCGAGCAGCACCTCCGGACGCCCGACCAGAATCGGCCGCGCAAGCTTCTCGTCGACGATCACCTGCACCGCACGCAGCACCCGCTCGTCCTCGCCTTCGGTGAACACGATCCGCGCCTTGCCGCCGTCACGCACGAGCTGGCGCGCGGTCGCGAACAGCGGCTTCATGAACGCGCCCGAGTGATAGACGAATTGCTGCAGCTGCTCGACGTACGCGTCGAGATTCGCGAGCGGACGCGTCGCCACGCCGCCTTCCATCGCCGCCTTCGCGACGGCCGGCGCGATCCGTACGATCAGGCGCGGGTCGAACGGCTTCGGAATCAGGTATTGCGGGCCGAACGACACGTCGTACGCGCCATAGGCCGCCGCGACGACTTCGTTCTGCTCTTCCTCGGCGAGCCCGGCGATTGCGTGCACCGCGGCAATTTCCATCTCGCGCGTGATCGTCGTCGCGCCCACGTCCAGCGCGCCGCGGAAAATGTACGGGAAGCACAGCACGTTGTTGACCTGGTTCGGATAATCCGAGCGGCCCGTCGCGATCACGACATCGTCGCGGGTCTCATGCGCCAGTTCCGGGAAGATTTCCGGCGTCGGGTTGGCCAGCGCGAGAATCAGCGGACGCGCCGCCATCTGCTTGAGCATCTCCGCCGTGAGGATGCCGCCGACCGACAGCCCCAGGAACACATCCGCGCCGCCGATCACTTCGGCGAGCTTGCGCGCCTCGGTTTCCTGCGCGAAGCGCGACTTGGCCGGGTCCATCAGCGTGGTACGGCCGCGATAGACGACGCCCTCGATGTCGGTCACCCACACGTTTTCCACCGGCAGCCCGAGGTCGACCAGCAGGTCCAGACACGCCAGCGCGGCCGCACCGGCGCCGGACGTCACGACCTTCACTTCCTTGATGGATTTCCCGACGACCTTCAGCCCGTTGATGAACGCGGCGGAAACGGTAATGGCGGTGCCGTGCTGATCATCGTGGAAGACGGGAATCTTCATGCGTTCGCGCAGCTTCTGCTCGACGGTGAAGCATTCCGGCGCCTTGATGTCCTCGAGATTGATGCCGCCGAACGTCGGTTCGAGGCCGGCGATGATGTCGACCAGCTTGTCCGGGTCGGCCTCGTTGATCTCGATGTCGAACACGTCGATCCCGGCGAACTTCTTGAACAGGACGGCCTTGCCTTCCATCACCGGCTTCGACGCGAGCGGGCCGATGTTGCCGAGGCCGAGCACCGCGGTGCCGTTGGTGATCACGCCGACCAGATTGCCGCGGCTCGTGAAGCGGTGGGCCTGCAGCGGATCGGCGGCGATCGACTCGCACACGCTCGCCACGCCGGGCGTATAGGCCAGCGCCAGATCGCGCTGCGTCACCAGCGGCTTGCTCGCCACGACCGAGATTTTCCCGGGGGTCGGAAACTCGTGATAGTCGAACGCGGCCTGCTGCTGTGTCTCTGTCTGTTTCATGTTGTGGTCCCGGCGTGGGCGCCAGGCCAGTCCCGGCGCGATCCATGAAGGTGATTCTAGGGATCCGCCATAACGTGACGATTTTGTTTTAGTATCGGCCCATCACTTTTTCATGATGCATACATGACTAGTCAATGAATTTTGACGCAAACGACGTGGTCAGGCGGCTGGGCGCGCGTCTGAAGATTCGGCATCTGGTGTTGTTGCTGCAGATCCAGCAGCACGGATCGCTGACGCGCGTCGCCGAGCACATGGCGAGCAGCCAGCCGGCCGTGACGAACGCGCTGTCCGAGCTGGAGAGCATGTTCGGCACGCCGCTGTTCGAACGCTCGTCGCGCGGCATGCGGCCCACCGCGCTCGGCGCGGTCGTGCTCGAACGGGCGAAGGCGATGATCAAGGATCTCGACCACCTCGCCCGCGAGATGGAGACCGTCGCCGCCGGGCATGCGGCCCATCTGCACATCGGCGTGATTCCGTTCATCTCCGGCCAGATGCTGTCGGCCGCGCTGAAGCGGCTGCAAGCGCGCATGGAGCGGCGCCTGACCGTGACGATTCACGAAGGCACCAGCGATCAGCTGCTGCTGCAACTCCGCGATCACAGCGTCGACATCGTGATCGGGCGCGCGTCGTCGGCGATCGATCTCGGGCAGGTTTCGTTCGAAGTGCTGTACCAGCAGCAGCCGCGCATGATCGCGAGCCGGCGGCTGGCGGCCAAGCTCGCCCGCACGCCGCTGGACTGGCACAAGCTGCACGCGCTCGACTGGATTCTCGGCGCGCCGCATACGCCGATGCGCGAACAGGTGACCGACCTGTTCCTGTCGGCCGGCATCGCGCCGCCCGTGCCGATCGTCGAAAGCTACTCGTCGAAGCTGATCGGCGAAATGATCGCGTCGAGCGACGAGGCCGTGTCGATCGTGCCGGCCGATATCGCGGAGGAACTGGTGCGGATCGCCGGCGTGGCGATCGTGCCTTATTCGCTGGTGTGGACGTTGCCGCCGATCGCGCTGTTCACGCGCTCCGCCGATTCGCAATCGCCCGCGCGAGATCTGCTCGTCGACGCGCTACGCGCGGTATGCAAGGAGACGTACGGAGAAGTGCAGCGATAGCGGCATTATTTGCCGGCAGCAAGGCGCCGCAGGATTTCCGGACGCTCGGCGCTCAGCACGTGGTCCGCACCCTCGCCCCTGTCGTAGCGTTTGCTCGTGCGGTAGGAAAAGCGCTTCGCGTATTGATTGGCGGCGGGATCGAACATCCACGCGTCGACGTCGAAGAAGTGCTGACCGAAATGATCCTCGTCCTTGCCCCACACGTAATCGGCCCGGACGAACAGCGGATACGGCGACACCTCCGGCAAGTTCCACATCGCGCGGTCGGCCATTTCCGTTTCGGTAACGATCGGCATCAGGTTCTCGATCTTGCCAGTCGCGCCGATCCGCAGCACGGCCACGCGCTCCAGCATCCCGCTGCCGCCACCCGAGAACATCCCCGAGAAGAATACCCACGAGCCGCCCGATGCAATCGGCAACCGCTCGGACCGTGGATTCAGGCCGAACTGGTACAGCTCCTTCGAGGAATGAGGAAGCGGCGCCGGCGGCATCTCGAAGCACGGCGCACGGTCGGGCAGCACGCAGAGCTTCACGCCGGAAAGCGGCAGCCCGTCGCCGTCGAGCTTGCCTTCCGTCTGAGTGAAGCGCGGGAATGCCGTTTCGCGGGGCGCGGCTTGAACGCAGGCGATGCCGACGAGCGCCATGCTTGCGATCGCCGCGAGCGTTTTACCGATCCAGCGCATCACCCCTCCGCCCGATGACACACCGCCTCGATATTGTGTCCATCCGGCCCGATGACGAACGCCGCGTAGTAGTTCGCGTGATAATGCGGCCGCAGCCCGGGCGCGCCATTGTCTTTCCCGCCGGCCTCCAGCGCCGCGCGATGGAATGCATCGACTTGCTGCCGCGTGTCGGCCGCGAACGCGATGTGGAGAGGCGCCGGCTTCTCGTCGGTCGGGAACAGACACAGCGAAGACTTGCTGGGCAGACCGATCTCGATCCCGTACGACGGGTCGCTTTCCCCGACAATTTCGGCGCCCAGCGGTTCGAGTGCCTTCAGGAAAAACGCCTTGCTGGCGGCGTAGTCGCTGACGCCGAATTTGACGTGGTCAAACATGAGCTCCCTCCGATGGATCGATCAGTCATCACGGTGGTGTGATGTAGCGATGGCCGCAATGTTGCCACATGCGGCGGTGGTCCGTTACCGGCTCCAAAGGACCCTGAGCGGCGCTTCGCATCGTTCGCGCCAATGACCCTTGTTCACCATGAACCGGTCCTCCGATGTTGAGCCGCCGCAGTCTCCCGTTGGTATTGGGGCAGCGCTTGCTCTTCACGAAGACCAACAGCCGAATGACCAGGAGGAGATCTCGACTGCCGATATGCTTGCTCAACGTGTACACCCCGGCTACGGCGCAAACGAAGCGGATCTTACTGTTCGTGAGCGCTTGTGGCTTGCCTCCATACGCCTTCCAGCATCGCGGGCACCCATTGCCCGGCCGGACAGTGACTCGCGGTGTCGGCAGGAAAAATCATCGATTCGCCATCACTCGTCTGCCGAGCCTTCAGTTCGCCGACGTCATGTATCGCCCACCCGCATCCAGATCCCATAGCACGGATTTCGCTTAGCGGATCCCCGCCGCGCCGGCATCCATGAGTTGCACGTTCTGCCCCGAACGGTCTAGCCGCTGAGTGCGCAGCGTGTCTTCCAGTCGACGTATCTGCTGCGACAGCGCGGACTGCGAAACGTGCAGTGCCTCGGCGGCGCACGTGAAATTGCCGTGTTCCGGGACGGCCGGGAAGTAACGGATACCACGCAACAGCACGGCGAATTTCTTCGCGCCCGACAACAATTGGTCTTTCCTATGGTTAGCATCACAAACCCGTCTTGGACACTATGACGGAACGGGGCCATTCTCTGTTCAACGCATCGCACTGACCGACGCGGCGACGAACGCCAGACTGAATGGAGCTGACCATGCAAGAGATCATCGACGGTTTTCTGAAATTTCAACGGGACATCATGCCCGCTCGCAGGGAGTTGTTCCGCAAGCTGGCCACCAGCCAGACGCCGCGCACTCTGTTCATTTCCTGTTCCGATAGCCGCATGGTTCCCGAACTGGTCACGCAGCGCGAACCGGGGGATCTGTTCGTAATCCGCAACGCCGGCAACATCGTGCCTTCGTTCGGTCCCGAGCCGGGCGGTGTGTCGGCTACCGTCGAATACGCAGTGGCCGCGCTCGGCGTGACGGATGTGGTGATATGCGGCCACTCGGACTGCGGCGCGATGACGGCCGTCGCGACGTGCAAGTGCCTCGACCACATGCCCGCCGTCGCGAACTGGCTGCGCTACGCCGACTCGGCGAAGCTCGTCAACGAGGCGCGTGAACATGCGAGCGAGCGCGAGCGCGTCGATTCGATGGTGCGCGAGAACGTCATCGCACAGCTCGACAACCTCAAGACCCATCCCTCCGTTGCACTGGGACTCGCGCAAGGCCGCCTCAATTTGCACGGATGGGTCTACGACATCGAATCCGGCTCGATCGAAGCGCTCGACGCCGCGACTCGCCAGTTCGTGCCGCTCGCCGCGCATCCCGATGTCACCGCGACGCCCGCCGAGTGCGCGGCTGCGCTCTGATTCCCGGCTCGTCACACCGACTGCCGATCTCACCAGGTTGATTTACTCAAGGAGCAACATCATGACCCAATCGCAAGTCACACCGAACGCACGCGAAGCTTTGACGGAAACGATCGTCGACGCGAAGGTGCGCAAGAACCTCACGTTCGAAGCCATCAACGAAGGCACGGGCCTGAGCCTCGCATACACGACAGCCGCGCTGCTCGGTCAGCATGCGCTGCCGGAGAATGCGGCGAAGCTCGTCGCCGAACGCCTCGGGCTCGACGACGACGCTGTTCGCCTGCTGCAAACCATTCCCGTGCGGGGCAGCATTCCGGGGGGCGTGCCGACCGATCCGACCGTCTACCGCTTCTATGAAATGGTGCAGGTGTACGGCTCGACGTTGAAGGCGCTGGTTCACGAGAAATTCGGCGACGGCATCATCAGCGCGATCAACTTCAAACTCGATATCCAGAAGGTTCCGGACCCGGAAGGCGGCGAGCGTGCCGTCATCACGCTCAACGGCAAGTATCTGCCGACCAAGCCGTTCTGAACCCATGATGCAAAGACGAAAATTCTTACTGAGCACCGGTGCCGCGCTCGCTTCGGGCGGCCTTGCCCTCTCGGGTTGCACGATGACGGGGCCGCGCTCCACGTCGAGCACCAACAACGCGCTGTCCCCCACAAGGAGTTCCGAAATGACTTCACCCGCAGCAGTTCGTCCGCCGCTTCCGCCGTTCACGCTGGAGACGGCCATCGAGAAAGTCCGTCTCGCAGAAGACGGCTGGAATTCGCGCGATGCCGCCAAGGTCGCGCTCGCCTATTCGCTCGACACGAAATGGCGCAATCGCGCGGAGTTCGCGAACAACCGAGCGGAAGCGCAGGCGTTCCTCGAGCGCAAGTGGAAGAAGGAGCACGAGTATCGTCTGATCAAGGAACTGTGGGCGTTCGGCGGCAATCGCATTGCCGTGCGCTACGCCTACGAATGGCACGACGACTCGGGCAACTGGTTCCGTTCCTACGGCAACGAGAACTGGGAGTTCGGCGAGGATGGCCTGATGCAACGCCGCTATGCGTGCATCAACGATATGCCGATCAAGGAATCCGCGCGCAAGTATCACTGGCCCCTGGGCCGTCGGCCGGACGATCATCCGGGACTGAGCGAGTTGGGGCTTTGAAGCCCGAATCGTTACAGCCGCGGTGAGCGATCAGCGCCCGACGATTCGGTAGCGAAGAACGACGGATTGTTGGGCGTGCGCCGGCGGGCCGTCAGGATGCGGCAACTTGAACGTCGTTGAATTATTCGTGACGTTCGTCGCTCCTCCTGCGGATTCGCTGAACCGGCCCGTGAGCACGCTCGCGCTGAGTGAAATTGTCGTGGTTCGTAGATCTTCCCAATGATGTTCGAGCGCTGATCGTGTCTGTTTATTCTGCCTGCCATCGACCTCCCGCTCTCTATCGGGCTCGCGCGCGCGCCTTCGACCGTTCCTTCGCTCGGCGGCGAAACGCCGGGCGATGGGTTGCCCGCATCTTACGCGCGACTGCACGACAGTGACGGGCGCCGGTGAACAATTGTCCATCATGGTCGATGGCCAACGGCATCATGTGCATGGTGTTGTGGTAAAGCCTTCCGCGTGGCCATGAACAGCACGCCGGTCGACGTCACGACGCACATGTTATGCACGCTTCGGTGCGCTACCGATGAGGCACCGCGGGCTTCATCTGCAAGGTTCAGTGTCGTGACGTCACCGTGATTTTGGGTGTGACCGCCAAGAACGCGCTGAGCAATGCCCCGTTGGCCGGTCGATCAACGTCTGTTCGCCCTTCCAGCGACCGAATGGGCGTAATGGGCGTAATGGGCGTGCCAGCCCGACCGATTGCAACCAGCCTGAAGCGGTCGTCCACGGAAAAACACCCACCCGCCACTTCTGGCCGGACGCTGCGTCAATCGTCCGTGCTGCAAACTCGATATATCGCGCGGACTTGCCGATTTCAGCCGCCCCCTTCAGCAGCATTCCACACGACCTTGGAAGTTCGATGCCATGCTGCTATCGTCGAGCATTCCTGGCTGACTTCGGAGTGGCCGAACCATGCCCCTGATCTTGCGTCGCGCGACGATGGCCGATGCCGCGGCGGTGGCCGACGTCTATCTTCGGTCGCGCGACACGCTGGCATCCTATGCGCCACTCGCGCACGCCGAAGCGGCCGTCCGCGATTGGGTTGCCAACATGCTTGTTCCGTCGGGCAACGTTACCGTTGCCGTGAACGATGGCCACATCATCGGCATGGCCGCACACGCTGTCACCGACGGCGTGACCTGGCTCGAGCAACTGTACGTGTGCCCTGAATTCAAACGGCAAGGGATCGGCACTGCCCTGCTGGAATCGGTGAAGTCGCAAACGGACGGCACACTCCAGCTCCATACGTTCCAAATGAACCACGATGCTGCTGCGTTTTACGAGCAGCACGGGTTCGTTGCCATTGTGTACAGCGACGGAAGCAGAAACGAGGAGGGTTGTCCCGATGTTTTGTACCGCTTGACGCGGTAGCGCGGTCATCCGTTCGCTCGCCTCATCCGCCCGTTATCGACCGATGCACGGGCAGCTCAGGCCAGCATCGCAAACACCGGCTGGTTCCTGACGCTCTCACGCGCCAGCATTCTCGCGTACCAGGCTCGAAGCGCTTCGCATTCCTCAGGCACCGGCAGCTTCACGAGCATCGCAAAGATCAAACCACCGATGACGGTGATGTCGGCCATCGAGAACGTTTCGCCCGCAACATACGGTTGCCGTTGCAGCATGGCATCGAAGTAGCGCATGCCCCTCAACGCCTTGTCGCGTTGACGGAATCCCCACTCCGGATTTTGATACGTCTCCACGTCGGGCCCCAGCCCCGGCGTGCCGTGATGGAAATAGACGCTGATCGCGTCGAGCAGTTCCAACTCGGCGCGCTTGCTCATCATGTGGATGATGCCCTTTTCGCGTGGCGTGCTGCCGGTGAGCACGGGTACGCCATCGAGCGTGTCGAGGTACTCCGTAATGGCCGTGCACTCGGCAATGCAGGTGCCATCATCGAGTTCAAGCACCGGCAACGTACCCGAATAATTCTTGCCGGCGATGAACTCGGGCTTTTTATGCTCGCCCTTGTAAAGATCGACCATCACGAACTGGACGCGCGATTGCAGCCCCTTTTCGGCCAGCGCGATGCGCACGCGTGTCGGATAGGGCCCTGTCGGGAAATCGTGGATCTTCATCATGGGCAGTTGGGCTGTGTCGAAATCGACATTGCTGGAAGTCATTGCAGGGGCGCTCCGTAGTCGGTTGCACTGGATCGGACGACGCGGAAACATGTCGCCGACGAAACTACCTAACGTTTGTTAGGTTAACCATATAAGGTACAATCCGGAGTGTCAACACCCATTTCCCGCGCGCGGAGACTGAAGCAGTGACGAACGACGCGAGCTCGAACTCGAGAGAAAGAATTCTGGCAGCCGCCACGAGGCTCGCGCAGACGCACGGCTACGGCGGCTTGAATTACCGGGATCTCGCCAACGAGGTGGGCATCAAGGCCGCGAGCATCTACCACCACTTCGACAGCAAGGCCGATCTCGGCGCTGCGGTAGCGAGGCGTTATTGGGGGGATGCAGCGGCGGCGCTGGACGACATGCTGGCCGGATCGCGCGATCCGCTGGACTGCCTGCGTCGCTATCCGGATACCTTCCGCAAGGCGCTCGAGACCGGCAACCGCCTGTGCCTGTGCAGCTTCATGGCCGCCGAAACCGACGATCTGCCGGAAGTCGTGATGAAAGAAGTGCTGGCCTTCGCCGACGTGAACGTGGCGTGGCTCAGCAAGGTGCTGTCCGCGGCGGCGGTGGTCAGCGCCCGGGAGAGCAAACAGCGGGCGCGGGCAATCTTCGCCGCCATCGCCGGCGCTCAGCTCATCGCGCGGAGTCGCGCCGATCTCTCCCTCTATGACGCGCTGATCGACAATTATCGTAAAGCAGGCCTTTTGCCGGCGTAGCAGGGTAACGGTCACGCGGCTTCAGATGATGTCGAACGTTCGCGAACGCATGATGTCCGATCGTGTGACCCCGACTGACGTGGAATTCGTCGCCGATGTTTGCTGCCGGACCGCCGCGATCAACAGCAGGCCGAATTGACAGGCTTTTCGTAAAGAGACCAGACAATACCGTCCGTTTTCAATCCAACGCGGACAAAGCCCAGGGACTCGTAGTAAGCGCAGAGCTTCGTGTTTTCAGCGCCGCAGTCGAGCCGAAGCAAACGCCGGTTCAAGCGGCTCACCTCATGAGCGCACCAGTCCAGCACGAAGCTGCCGAGCCCGAGCCCGTTGAAACCTTGCCGCACACAGAGGCCGTGCACGTAGCCTGCAATCGGCGCTTGGGCCCCCCAGTGCCTGTCGTCGTCGAAGTCGAGCGAAAACGTTCCGACCAGCGCGCCATCCTGTTCGACGACGTACACGGCCTTCCCGGCGACGTGGTTTCGCACCCACCGTTCGGAAAAGCCGTCGCCTTCCTTGCCCCACACGTAGTCGCCGTGCGCGACCTTCTTGGCATGTGCATCGTTCCGGATCTGTGTCAGCACCGGGACATCGTCTGCCGTCGCTCTGCGGACGCTTTTCGACACCATCGTTCGTTTCCCCGTTATATCCGAGCTACCATCCCGGCGCACCACGTAACCAACCTGACGCTAGCCGCGCGCACGGCACTCATGCTGTCTTTATCCAGCGCTGCGCTAACCGTGGCTCACTTGCTTGAGCCACGCGTTCAATTGACGCGTACGATCGCGTGTTCTGTCGATTTCGCAAGTCAGTAGATCAAGATTACGATCCGCGCCTGCCTCGTTTATCAGATACCAAGCGGAACATTCGTCATCGAGAAAACGGATCCATTGCCGCTGAGAGGCGACAAATTTCACCTTGAGTGCAGGGTAGTCGACGTACTCGTCACGCGGCCGAGACAGCGACTTCAATACCTTTTGGTAAGTGCGGTTCAATTCGTCGTCTGCTTGCTGAAATTCATCTTGACTACGCTGCAGCAAGCACTCGGGAGCTACGCTATCCGGTGCGCAGCTCTGCGCTTGCGCAGCGGTGAACCACGACAATGTCAGCGCCATGGCGGCGCCCAGCGCCGCGCGAGGAAGGCTGAACGCCGATGCGCGGATATGCATTCTTGCTCCCATTCCCGTTTTCCCATTCATATGGCGATCGGAACAATTCACGCGCCGATCGCGTTCGACAAAATCTCCGTCGGAAACCCACGCTCTACGGATGAAAAGTCTCGCCCCGCTTCAGCATGTCGATGAATTCGGCGATTTTCCGTGCTCGTGTTTCCGGCTTCTTGGCATTCTGTATCCGAAACAGGATCGCATAGCGATTACGGCCGTTCAGCGTTGCGAAAAACTTCCAAGCTTTCGGATTGGCATCCAACGCCGCCTGCAAGTCGTCCGGCACGATCGAGTTGCCGGCCGACGCATAGGCAGCCGCCCAGCGGCCGTCCTTCCTCGCCTTCTCGATTTCGCCCATGCCGGCTGGGCGCATCCTGCCTGCGGCGATCAACGCTTCGGCCTTGTCCTTGTTGAGTTTGGACCAGATGCTTTTCGCCGAGCGCGGGGTGAAGCGCTGTAACCAGTATTGCTCGCTCTCGGCCTTCTTTTGGCCATCGATCCAGCCATGACAAAGGGCACTCTCCAACGCCTCTTGGTAGGTGACGGTTTGCTGCCCAGTACCTTTTTTCGCGAGCCGCAGCCATGCTCCGGTCGACGTGCCGCCGTTCTGCCCCAACCAGCTTTCCCATTCGGCTTGACTGGCAAACGTCAGAGCGCCTTCGGTCATGTCACGATCCTGAATGGTTGCGTTTTCAACGACTCGAAAGCCGCCGCTCAACGAACGAGCGGCAGCCACCGGAGCCCCCGATTCCGCAAAACCGCCTCAAACAATCCGGTTCAACGCATCGGCAAACCGCTTCGCCGCGCCGTCGACATCATGCAGCTTGTCGAGCCCGAACAACCCGAGCCGGAACGTCTTGAAATCCTCCGGCTCGTCGCATTGCAACGGCACACCCGCCGCGATCTGCAAACCGACATCGGCAAACTTCTTCCCGGTGCGAATACCGTCATCGTCGGTGTAGCTCACGACGACACCCGGCGCCTCGAACCCTTTCGCGGCCACGCTCCTGACCCCCTTCTCCGTCAGCAGCGCGCGAATGCGCTCGCCAAGTTCGAGTTGTTCCGCCTTCACCTTGTCGAAGCCGTATGCATCGGTTTCCTTCATCACGTCGCGCAGCGTCGCGAGGCTGTCGGTGGGCATCGTCGCGTGATACGCGAACCCGCCGCCCTCGTACGCTTCCATGATCTGCAGCCACTTGCGCAGATCGCACGCGAAGCTGGTGCTGGTCGTCGAATCGATGCGCTCGCGCGCGAGCGGGCTGAACATCACCATCGCGCAACACGGCGACGCACTCCAGCCCTTTTGCGGCGCACTGATCAGGATATCGACGCCGCTCGCCTGCATGTCGACCCACACGGTGCCCGACGCGATGCAATCCAGCACGAACATCCCGCCGACCGCATGCACGGCATCGGCCACCGCGCGCAGGTACGCATCGGGCAACATGATCCCGGACGCGGTTTCGACGTGCGGCGCGAACACGAGATCGGGTTTGTTGGCGTGGATCGCGGCGACCACTTCGTCGATCGGCGCCGGCGCATAGGCGGCCTGCCTGCCCGCTTCGACCGGGCGCGCCTTCAGCACCGTGGTCTCTGACGGAATGCTGCCCATGTCGAAAATCTGCGACCAGCGGAAGCTGAACCAGCCGTTGCGGATCACGAGGCACTTCTTGTTCGTCGCGAACTGTCGCGCCACGGCTTCCATGCCGAACGTCCCGCTGCCCGGCACGATCGCGACCGACTTCGCGTTGTAGACTTTCTTCAGCGTGGCGGAGATGTCGCGCATGACGCCCTGGAAGCGCTGCGACATATGGTTGACCGAGCGATCGGTGTACACCACCGAATATTCGAGGAGCCCCTCGCGGTCAACATCGGGAAGTAAACCTGGCATGCTCGCCTCCGGTGAAAGATGAACGATGGAATCAGGACAAGCAGCGTCTTCGATTCGATACTGCTCTGCACCATGCAAATACGTCATTTCCTCGACGAAAGCCGATTCTAGCGAACGCCGCCGGCCGATTGGCGCATATTTTTGCCCGCTCCCGGGCTCGGTATGCGCCGACGCCGGTCCGTGCCGCGCACATCGCCCTGTTCCGTGTAAGGGTTAACGACGCGCACGGCAACAGCCGCCTAACATGTCGACCAGCCCCCTCACGACGGAATTCACGATGACCTCCTCTCCCGCATCGTCACTGCAGTCGTCAACCGATCCCGCGCTCGCCGAGCGCATCGACGCGGTCCTGTCCCGCCAGCTCGATACGCAGCGCCTCGTCGGCGCGGTCGTCCTCGTCGCTCGCGACGGCGAACTCGTCTATCGCCGCGCGGCCGGGCTCGCGGACCGCGAATCGCGTACGCCGATGCGCGAGGACACGCAGTTCCGGCTCGCGTCGGTCACGAAGCCGATCGTCTCGGCGGCCGCGATGGCGCTCGTCGCGCAACGCAAGCTGTCGCTCGATGAAGACATCACGCGCTGGCTGCCGGAATTCCGTCCGGTGCTGCCCGACGGCCGCGTGCCGACGATCACGGTGCGCCAGTTGCTCGTGCATACCGCCGGCCTTGACTATCGCTTCAACGAAACCGACGCGAACGGTCCCTATGCGCGTGCGGGCGTGTCCGACGGGCTCGACGGCGCATCGATCACGCTCGCCGAAAACCTGCGCCGGATCGCGAGCGTGCCGCTGCTGTTCGCGCCTGGCACCAATTGGAACTATTCGCTGTCGATCGACGTCATCGGCGCGCTGATCGAGGCTGTGTGCGGCGTGCCGCTCGCCGACGCGATCGATGCGCTCGTGCTGCGCCCGCTCGGCGCACGCGACACCGGCTTCGTCGCACGCGATCCCGCGCGGCTCGCCACGCCGTACGTCAACGACACGCCGCAGCCGCACCGGCTCGCGGAAAACGAGACGGTGCCCATCGAGGAGGGCTTCGTCGGCGTCACGTACTCGCCGTCGCGCGCGCTGAATGCACAGGCGTTCCCGTCGGGCGGCGCCGGAATGGTCGGCACCGCCGGCGACGTGCTGACGGTGCTGGACACGCTGCGCGCGGGCGGCGGCGCGATCCTGCCGGCCGAACTGATCGACGAGATGGGACGCGTGCAGACCGGCGATTTCGAATTGCCGGACCTGCCGGGCGCGGGCTTCGGGATCGGCTTCTCGGTGCTGCGCGACCCGCAGGCGGCCGCGTCGCCGGAATCCGTCGGCACGTGGCGCTGGGGCGGCGTTTACGGTCATTCGTGGTTCGTCGATCGCGCGCGCGGACTCACCGTCGTGTCGCTGACGAACACGCTCTACGAAGGGATGAACGGGCAGTACACGCTCGATCTGCGCGATGCCGTCTACGGCGTCGGCTAACGCGTGCACACGAAAAAAGGCCCGACAGCGTCGGGCCAACGGGTTTGAGACACAAGGAGAATCCCGCCCACCCCATACCGGGCGGTTACGCCGCACTACACTACACGACGTTCTTTTCGACGATCGGCCGGTTTTCGAGCACACGCGCCCAACCGAGCGACGACAGGTCGAGCGTGTCGTAACGCCCGCCCAGAATGAGTTCACTGACGCCCCGCCCGGTCGCCGGCCCTTGCTGTAGCCCGTGGCCGCTGTAGCCGTTCGCGAACACGACGTTGTCGAGCTCGGGGTGGTAGCCGATGATCGCGTTGTGATCGAACACGTTGTACTCGTAGTAACCGGACCAGCAATTCTCGACGCGCAGCGCCTCGAATTCCGGCACGCGGTGCGCGAGCGTCGGCCAGATCACGTCGTCGAACAGCGCGTGGTCGACCTCGTCGAGCGGCAGGTCGTCCGGGTCGCGATCGGGGCTCGGCGACGTCCCGCAGATATACGTACGCCCTTCGGGCCGGAAATACACGCCGGTCGGATCGATCAGCAGCGGGCAATCGGCGAACTTCGCCGGCGACGATACGTTGAAGATGCTGCGCCGTCGCGCATACACCGGAATATCGATGCCCATCATCGACGACAGCGTGCGCGTCCAGGCACCGGCCGCGTTGACGAGCGTGTCGCACGCGTAGCGCTCGCCGTCGCCCGTCACGACATGCGTGATCCTGCGGCCGTCGCGCACCACGTCCTTCACGTCGGCCGGCACGTAGCGCGCGCCGAGCGCCTGCGCCTTCTTGCGCAGCGCCTGCACGAGCCCGTAGCCGTCGAACCAGCCTTCACCGCTCACGCCATACGCGCCCGACACGAGATCGTCGACGTTCAGCCACGGAAACTTCGCACGCAGCGCATCGCGATCCATCAGCCGGATATCGGCGCCGAGGCGCGTCTGCAGCGCATGGTTCTCGCGCAGCGTCGCGTCGCCGGCCGGCGTCGCGAGAAACAGGTAGCCGCCTTCGTGCAGATCGATCGACGGCCGATTGCCGTCCACTTCGAGCCGCTCGCCGATCGTGCGCAGGAAGTCGATGCCGAACAGCGACATCTCGATCGACAGCGGCGTCGAGAACTGCTGGCGAATCGACGCGGCAGACAATGCCGACGACGATTTGGCATAGGTGGGGTCGCGTTCGATGACGGTCACGGCGACCGTGGGATCGGTGGCGCGCAGGAAATAAGCGATCGAGCTGCCGATCACACCACCGCCGACGATGACGACTTGAGAACTCACGACTGACTCCGGTTGCACGTAAAAGGCTCAGGGCCTGTGGGTGATTCATGCCGCGTCGCACGCGGCGTCGCGCGGGCAGGCTTCGTGGACGATCGCTGCGGCTATTTCAGCACGTCCTGCATCGCCGCGAAAGCCCGCCCGCGCGGGTTGCCTTCAGTCCGCCGATTTGGTCGTGACGGGCTGCCACGCGGCGTTCTTCACTTCGTACAGCGTCGAGCTCGGGTTCTTCAGGTCGCCCGTGCTCGTGAACGCGATCGTGCCGGTGATGCCGTCGTAGCGCGTGCCCTTGAGCGCGCCATTGAAATCGGCCGGCTTCGTCGAGTTCGCCTTCTGCATCGCGTTGATCGCGATCCACGTCGCGTCGTACGCGAACGGCGCATACGCGAGCATGTCGACGCCGTACTTCTGCTTGAATTTCGTCTCGAACAGCTTGCCTTTCGCGAGACGCGACAGCGGCTGCCCGTACTCCCACACCGATGCGCCTTCGGCCGCATTGCCGGCGAGCTTGATGAAGTTCGCATTCATCACGCCGCCGCCCGCGAGGAACTGCGCGCGGATGCCGAGCTGGCGCATGCGCTTCACGAGCATCGCGGCCTGTGCGTCGAGGCCGCCGAAGAACACGAGATCGGCGTTGGCGCTCTTGATCTTCGTGAGCTGCGCGCTGAAGTCGACGGCCTTGTCGTTCGTGAATTCGCGTGCGACGATCGTGCCGCCGTTCGCCTTCGCGGCCTTCTCGAATTCGTCGGCTTCGCCCTGGCCGAACGCGGTGCGATCGTCGATGATCGCGATGCGTTTCGCCTTCGTCACGCTCGCGGCATACGTCCCGGCATTCCCGGCGTTCTGCGTGTCGGTCGCGATCACGCGGTACACGGTATCGAGCCCGGCGCGCGTGATGTCGGGATTGGTCGCCGACGGCGTGATCATCGGAATGCCGGCCTTCGCGTAGATCTTCGACGCGGGCAGCGTCGTGCCCGAATTGAAGTGGCCGATCACGACGGCCACCTGCGCGTCGGCGAG
Organism: Burkholderia sp. CpTa8-5; assembly: GCF_017815045.1. NCBI lineage: Bacteria > Pseudomonadati > Pseudomonadota > Betaproteobacteria > Burkholderiales > Burkholderiaceae > Burkholderia > Burkholderia sp. CpTa8-5. The sequence continues at coordinate 135,950 of NZ_JAGIQD010000002.1, read as the reverse complement.
CTGCTGCGCGGCCTGCACGCCGGTGCGCGGATCGCTCTGGTCGTCCTGCGACGCGATCACGAACTTCACCGGCTTGCCGCCGACGGTCGTGTGCGCGGCATTCGCTTCGTCCACCGCCATGCGCACGCCGTTCTCGATGTCCTTGCCGTACGCGGCGCCGCCGCCCGTCAGCGGGCCGGCCACGCCGACCTTGACGATCGTCTCCTGCGCATGGGCCGCGCCCGTCTGAAACGCGAGAAGCACGGCGGTCAGTGCGACGCCGGAAAGCGAACGAATGCGGAACGTCATGGCAGTCCTTCTTGTGAGAGTCGGGATGCAACGCGCGATCGGCGCGCGTCGGCAACCTCCTGCGCGCCGATGATGTCTTGCGCTGCCGACGCGCAATGCGCGCGACCGGTGCGCCGATCACCGCGATTCCGTCTCCGAAGAACCTTTCATCGCGAAAGAGGTGAATGGATTGTGGGTAGCCAATACCCGTGCAGCAAACGAAATATCGGAACTACGTTGTGAGGATTTGTCATCAAGTTCCGGATTCATGGCCGATCCGCGGCCCGTACGACGGCGGGCCGTGGACGGAGGTGTTCCGAGGGGAAATGGCGGTCGCGTCGCCGGGTAAAGGCCGGCGCGGTCATGCCGGCAACGCATCATCGTGGCGACGCCGTCCGGCCTTCGCGACGCCGACAGCCGGCGCCGCATCATCGGTCAGTGCCGGTCGGTGCCCGTGTGGTGGCGCACCGCATCGGCCGCCTCGCCGGCCTTCTCCTGAAGCTTGCCGGCCTGCTGTTCGGCGATGCCTTCCGCCTCGGTCTCGCGGTCGCCCGTCACCTTGCCCAGTGCTTCCTTGACCGAACCCTTGACCTGTTTGAGCTTGCCTTCGATGCGATTCCTGTCCATGGTCTTCTCCTGCGATGGTTGAGGAAAGCCGGCAATGCAGCGGCCTGCGCGGCACCGCCGAGCGGACAGGATCGCAAGCGGGCGCCGCGCGCGGCAGATGCGGATGCACCAGTGCGCATGGTGCATTCGCACCGAACGCCGTCAGTCCTTGTTCGCGCCGCCCTTGTCGCCACGCGCGCCGTTCGTTTCGGCCGCGGCCGCGCCGACGATCCCCCGCTCGCGCGCCCAGACGATCGCCTCGGCGCGGCTGTGCACGTCGAGCTTCGCGTAGATCGTCGCGACGTGATTGCGCACGGTGTTCGGCGCCAGCCCGAGACGACCGGCGATCTCCTTGTCGGCGAGGCCATGGCACAGCAGGTCGAACACGTCGCGCTCGCGCGCGGTCAGGTCGGACAACTGCGCGCCCGCATCCGGCGCATTCGCGCGCCGCACGTTCGCGAGCTTCTCGATCAGCGTGCGGCTGAACCACGACGCATCCTGCATCGCGGTCTCGATCGCATAGACGAGCTCCATCTCGGTGCGCTTGCGATCGCTGATGTCGAGCAGCGCGACGAGCAAACAGTCGCGCCCGTGAATCGCGACGGGGTCGGCCGACACGACGCAATCGCGGACATCGCCGTCGCGCGTGCGGATCTGCACGTCCGCGTTGCGCACGTTGCCGTCGCGCACGAGCCGGCCTTCGATGCGCGGCCATACGCCGCGTTCGGCCCACAGCCCGATCTCGTCCGCGGATTTGCCGAGCAGGTCGGGCTGCGCGTGGCCTGTCATCGCGGCAAACGCGTCGTTCACGTCGAGCAGCTCGAAACCGTCAGCCGTGACGATCGCCATCGCGACCGGCGCCATCCGGAAGGCGGTCGCGAAGCGTTCCTCGCTTTGCATCAGCGCGCGCTCGGCCTGCTTGCGCGGCTCGAGATCCATGAACGTGAACAGCATGCACGCCTCGCCGTTCATGTCGATCGGCTGCCCGGCGACGACCACCGCCTTGGTGCTGCCGTCGGCCAGTTTCAGCACGGCTTCCATCTGCGGGATCGTCGCGCCTTCGCCGAGACGCTCGATCGCCAGCTCGCGCCGCTCGGCCTGTTCGAGCACGTCGACCTCGTATACCGAGCGGCCGAGCACGTCGTCGCGTGCGTGGCCCGTCATGTCGAGGAAGCCCTGGTTGACCTTCACGTAGCGCAGGTCGTCGAGCCGGCAGATCACGGCCGGCGCCGGATTCGCGTTGAAAGTGCGCTCGAAGCGCTCCTCGGCACTCGCCCATTCGGTCGCGTCGTGCAGCACGAGCGCGAGGCAGTCGGGTGCGCCGGCCGCGTTCGTCAGCACGAGGCTGCGGATGCGGTGCACCCAGCTCACCGATTCGTCGGCGGCCGATTCGACTTCGACCGTCACGTCGCTGAACTCCTCGCCGGCGATCACGCGATCCATCGGATAGTGGCCGTCGCGCACCGGATGGTTGTTCCGGTAGCGCAGCCGGAACCGCTCGCGGTATTCGGTGACGTTCGCGCCGAGCGCCTTGAGCTCGGTCACGCCATGCATCGCGAGCGCGGCCTCGTTCGCCCAGACGATCCGCTGGTCGGGCTCGATCAGGATCACGCCCTCGGTGAGTCCCGCGATGATCTGGTGCAGCTGGCGCCGGTCGGTATGCGACTTGAGCACCTGTTCGTCTACTGGTTCGTTCATCGATTCGTTGTCCCTGTCGTCAAACATGAGCGTCAACAGTGCGGCCGGGCGCCCGTTGCAGCGTCACGCGCCGGCCGGCGGGTGCGGCGATGATCACGTGCGGCGCAACGGCGCGACAGGCGCGGATGCACTATCTCGAATAGTACATTCGCACGCCGCCCGCGTTTCGTGCGGCGCCCCGCCCAATGGCGCAGCGCAGCCCGCGCGCCCGTCACGCAGCATTGCCCAGGTCATGGTGCACGTCGCGTGCCCGCCCGTCCGTTCCGTCCCCAGTGCAAACGCACTAGCCGATCAGGTGAATTTGCGCGATGTCCGCTCGCGTTCGCGTCGGTACGCTGGTACTGCATCGGCGCTCAGGCGCCGCCCTTTCATACCGCAGAGGAGGACACCGGATGAAATTGCAACAGACACCCGATCCGACGCGGCCCGAGCCGGCCCCGGATCACCCGCCCGAACCGGCGCCCGGCACCGATCCGCCGGTGCCGCTGCCGCCCGACGTGCCGCGCCCGGACATGCCGCCGCGCGAGCCCGGCTACGACACGCCGATCGCCCGCTAACGCGCCGAAGTGCACGGGAACGATCCGTGCTCCCGCAGCAACTGATTCAACCCGCCAATCGAAGGAGAACATCAATGAACAAGACCTCGCACCTTTCGACGCTGCTCGCCGTCAGCGCGGCTTTCCTGCTTTCCGCTGCCCCGCTCACGAACGCGCACGCCCAAGCCTCGTCGACCGACAGCGGCATGGCGACCGAATCGAACCAGCCTGTCACCGACACATGGATCACGACCAAGGTGAAGGGTGAACTCGCCACCACCAAGGGCGTGGAAAGCACTGACGTCAGCGTGAAGACGGTCGACGGCGTCGTCACGCTCACGGGCGTGCTGCCGACCAAGACCGCCGTGAAGAAGGCCGTCGCCGTGACGCGCGCGGTCAAGGGCGTGAAGCACGTCGACGCATCCGGCCTGAAGGCGAAGGGCTGAGCTACCACGCGGCGGCCGACCGCCGCACTTTTCTCCCCGTACACAAGGAGCACACCATGAACGAAGACAAGATCAAGGGTCAGTGGAAACAGCTCACCGGCAAGCTGAAGGCCAAGTGGGGCAAGCTGACCGACGACGATCTCCAGGTCGCGGAAGGCAATCGCGATTATCTGGCCGGGAAGATCCAGGAGCGTTACGGGATCGCCCGCGACGAAGCCGAGAGGCAGTTGAAGGAATTCGACCGCGAGCTGTAACGCGCCAGTCGTCTCACCCCGCCGCGACGCGCACCGCGTCGCGGCCACGCGGAGGACAACGACATGGGCAAATATCTGATCGCATGGCTGCTCGGTGTACCGATCGGGCTGCTGGTGCTGTTTTATCTGGTCACGCACCTCTTCTGATGCACGTGACGCCCCGTCGACGAAAACGGGCCGACGGCTGACACCAGCCGCCGGCCCGTCTGCTTTCGCATGCTGTATGCGATGCGTCGCGCTTACTTCGCCGCGTTTGCCGTCATCTTGAAGATGCCTTGCGCGTTGCCCGCGTCGAAGCGCAGGTCGGTCACCCAGCGACGCGCCGCCTGGTCGAACGTGCGCTTGCGCGTGATGAACTCGTAGAACGATCCCGGCACGTTGCGCTTGACCGTGCCGCCGTCGCGGGTACGGAACTCGCGCTCGACCGTATCCGCGCGATAGGCCGTCTGGAACACGCGGCCCGAGCGCGAGCGTTCGACTTCCGGCTTCATCGGCCGGCCCTTCGCCTTCTCGTCGTCGGACAGCTTGAACACGTCGGCGACGCGGTCGGTCGCGTGATTGAACGCATTGCCCTCGGTCGCGATCCACGCCATTTCCGCCGATTCCATCAGCAGCGTCTCGTAGTCGAGTTCGTTCGGCACGTCGTGCTGACGCGCGAACGCGCCGACGATCTCCGGCAGCAGCGCATGCGCGGCTTCCAGCGACAGCCAGCCTTCGCGCTCGACTTCCCACAGCAGCGCGACGGCCGCCGGCGACAGCGGATCGCGCGACGAGCCGACGACGTTCGTCACGGCCTGCTGGAATTCCTTCGAGAAGCGCTCCGGGTGCAGTTCGCTGACGAAGAACTGGGCGATTTCGTCCGGCGCGTCTTCATGCGCATACGCGCGGCCGGTCATGCCGAGCTTGTCGAGCGGGTAACGGCCGTTCAGGCGGAAGCCGAGCGGACGCAGGATGCGCGTGAACGCGGCCTCGCCCGGCGGCAGCGCGCCCGTGTGCGGCCAGCGCACCGTGCGCAGCGCGCCGTGGTCGAAATAGACCGAGCCGCCGCTTTCGACCGCGTCGGCCGTGTACGCGCGGCCGTTCGCCGAACGCTCGAGCAGCCCTTCGAACAGCGCCATATTCATCGCCTGCGCGATTTCCGCGCGCGTCACGACGCCGTCTTCCCATTCTTCGAGGATGGCCGGCATGTTCAGGGTCGAGAACAGGGCGTCGGTCTTCGCCTGTCCCAGCAGCTTCGTCAGCAGGCTGTCGATATTCGGATTGCGCATCGGGATTCTCGTGTCGGGGACCGCCGGCAAACGTGCCGGCAACTCGTCGGCCGGCCGCCCCACGAGCGCCTGACCTTGCGTGGGGAGCATTATTCAAAGGGTTGCAGCGGGGCGTAAAGCGAGATTAAATTGAGACGTGATGAGTTTTTGGAATTATCAGCCGTTTTTCGCTCGTCTCTCTCCCGTCCGGAGTGGCCCTTTTTATCAGATGAATCGAGCATCATGCGCAAATTCAAGATCCCCAACATGGGCGCGCTGGTGGCGTTCGAAGCCGCCGCCCGCCACGAGAGCTTCACGCACGCGGCCAAGGAGCTGTTCCTGACCGAAAGCGCGGTGTCGCGGCAGATCGCGACGCTGGAGGCGAGCCTCGGCGTGCGGCTGTTCGCGCGCGTGAAGCAGCGCGTCGTGCTGACGCGCGCCGGCAAGCTGTACGGCACGCAGGTGCGGCGCGCGCTGGAAGCGCTCGACCGCGACACGCTGTCGATCATCGCTCACGGCAGCGGCGGCGGTTACCTGGAACTCGCGGTGCTGCCGACCTTCGCGTCGCACTGGCTGATTCCGCGCATCAAGAGCTTCTACGACCGCACGCCGGACGTGCGCGTGAACATGGGCAGCCGCACCGACCTGTTCTCGTTCGAGGACACGCACTTCGAAGCCGCGATCCACTACGGCAAGCCGACCTGGCCCGGCACGTCGTCCGACTACCTGTTCGGCGAGGAAGTCGTGCCGATCTGCGCGCCCGCGCTGCTGAACGGGCCGGTCGAGCGTGTCGAGGATCTGCTCGCGTATCCGCTGCTGCACTCGACGACGCGCCCGGGCGCGTGGGCGCAGTGGTTCGAGACGCACGGCGTCGAGGACATCCGCACGATGCAGGGCGTGCGCTACGAACTGCATACGATGCTGATCAGCGCGGCCGCGGCCGGGCTCGGCGTCGCGCTCGTGCCGAAGTTCTTCGTCGAGGAACAGTTGCAGCAGCTCGGCCTCGTCGTGCCGTGCGATGCGGCAACCGTCGGCGATTCGGCGTACTACCTCGTGTATCCGACCGAGTTCAGCCACAGCAAGCCGCTGGAATCGTTCCGCAGTTGGCTGCTCGAACAGGCGAGCGCGTATGCGGCGCCGGAGCGCGATGCGCACGACGCCGATGCGGAAGATGAGGAAGACGACGAGGACGTCGAGTAACGGCGGCGTCGCACCGGCGTCATCGCGCGGCGGCTGCGCATGCGTGTCGCGACGGCACGTCGGCCGCCACGACCTTCACCAGCCGCGCACGATCGGGCGTTTCCAGCCCGGGACACGCCGTCTCCAGATCGCGGATCACGAGCGTCGCACGCCCGTCGAACCGGCATACGCCGCGGGGTTGCACGGCCGGTAGCCGTAGCCCGCGTCTCGCCTCGTGCTGGTTCGTGAAAACGATCACGCCCGCGCGTTGCGAGCGGGCGGGCAAGCGTCGCGCCGATGCGTCGTCCTCTTCGAACCACACGTCCGACCCGATCGATTCGTCGCCGTAGTCGAGCGCGTAACGCCCCGACAGCGTGATCGTCCGGTCGATCTGCATCGCATGGCAAGCCGGCTCGGCATCCGCCGGGATCGTCTGCGCCCCGGCCGCGAGCGGGCCGCACGCCAGCAAAGATAAAAACAGCGCGCGGGCGCGGCCGGTCATGCTCGAGACATCAATCGCGGGGCGGATCATGGGCAGCGAAGTGCGGATCATCGTGACGAAGACCCGCATTGTCGCGCACCGCGTGCGTTACATGTGCCACTTCACCGTGGCGGTCAGCGTGCGCGGATCGCCGGGCATGTTGTACAGGTCCGCGTTGCCGTGCGCGGAGATGAAGTAGCGGCGATTGAACAGGTTGTCGAGCGTGAGCGTCACGTCGACCTTCTTGCTGCGATAGCCTGCGCCCAGGTTGAACACCGTGAACGACGGCAGCGTGACGAGATCGCTCGCCGACGTATAGCGCGCCGACTGGAACTGCATGCCGGCCGCCGCATAGAAGCCGTACGGCAACTCGCGCTTGAGCCACAGGTTCGCGCTGTGGCGCGGCATCAGCCCCGGCGTGTTGCTCGACACCGCGAGGCCGGCCGCCGTCGATTGCGCGGAACCGTCCACCGTGCCGTTCAGGTACGCGTAACCCGCATACACCGACCACTTCGGCGCGATCTCGCCGGTGAAGCCGAGCTCCATCCCGCGCACGTGCTGCGTGCCGATCGGCAGCGCGTAGCCGGGATTCGCCGGATCGCCGATCTGCTGGTTGGTCTGGCGCATGTCGAACAGCGCGACGCTGGCCGTCGCCTTGCCGCCGAGGTCGAAGCGCGAGCCGACTTCATACGCGGTGGTCTTCTGTGGCGCGAGCGCGGCGCCGTTCGAGAACGCGCCGGAGCTGATCAGCGTGTCGGCCAGCGGCGAGAACGACTGGCTGAACGACCCGTACAGCGTGAGCCAGTCGAGCGGTTCGTAGATCAGCCCGACGCGCGGGCTCCACGCATGATCGGTACGGTCGAGATTGACGTTCGACGACGTGTAGTCGTGGCGGATCTGGTTCAGGTAGTCGAAGCGCAGGCCCGCGAGCACCTTCCAGTGTTCGGTCAGCGAGATCAGGTCCTGCGCGTAGACGCCCGCGAGCCCGACGACGGTCGACGCGTTCGTCTTCGCACGCGTGCCGGTCGGCACGCCGGGCAGGACGACCGGCTGCGGATTGAAGAGATCGTAGGTCGCGACCTTCGTCACGCTGTAGATCGTGTCGAACTTCTGCTGCTGCGACAGCTCCAGCCCGTACAGCAGCTCGTGGCGCATGCCGAACAGCGACGTCTTCTGCGTGAGTTCGAACAGCCCGTCGATGCCGTGATCGGTACGCTGGCGCGTCGACTGGTCGAGCGTGACGACCGGGTGCGCGGCAGTCTTGATCGGCTCGTAGTTCACGTAGTTCTTCCGCTCGAGCGAGAAGTCGTACGCGCGGATCGCGCCGTGGAACGACAGCGAATCGTTGAAGCGGTGATCGAGCGACACCGTCGCGCTTTTCGCGGAGACGTCGTTGTACGAACTGTTCACCCCGTCGGCCGACCCGTAGTACGTGTTGATCGGCACGTCGACCGGCCGGCCGCGATACGCGGGCACTCCCTGGTCGGACGTGCGGCGGTCGTGCAGGTAGTCGAATTCGACGTTCAGCACCGTGTCGCGGTCGAGCTTGAACTGCGCGGACGGCGCGATCGCCTGCCGGTTGAGCTGGAACTGGTCGCGGAAGCTGTTCGAATTCTCGGCCGCGCCGGTCATGCGGAAGCGCGCCGCGTCGTTCGGGTTCCACCCGAGGTCGAATTCGCCGCGCCGCTCGCCGCGCGTGCCGAGCGTCACGCCCACGTCGTTCACCGGGTTCGCCTGCGGCCGCTTCAGCACGCGATTCACGATGCCGCCCGCCGAGCCACGCCCGTACAGCACGGCCGCCGGCCCCTTCAGCACCTCCACGCGATCGACGTTCGACAGGTCGCGGTAGTACAGCGCATCGTCGCGAATGCCGTCGACGTACTGGTCCGTGATGCTGTTGAAGCCGCGGATCGTGATCTGGTCGCGCTGGCCGTCGCCGACCGAGAAGCCGACGCCCGGCACGTTGCGCAACGCATCCTGCAGCGACGTCGCGTTCTGATCCTCGATCACCGCGTGCGGCACGACGTTCACGGTCTGCGGCACGTCCATCAGCGACATGTCGGTCTTGGTCGCCGCGCGCGAATGGCCGCCGTCGTACGACGCATGCTCGGCGGCCGCGTTGACGGAAATCGCGGGCAGGGTCGCCGCGGCGTCGGCCGCCTGCGCAAACGAAGTGCGGGCGCCGGCCAGCGACGTGGCGATCAGAAGCGCATGGCACGCGCTCGTGTTGAGTTTCATCGTGAACGTGGAAGGGGGTGAAGAAAACGGCGAACGGCCGGCGCGTATCGCTGCCGGCCGGCGCAACCGGCACGAAAAAAGCCGTGACGCCCCGTCACGGCCCGTAATGCGGCGAAATAATAAACGAGAATGATTCGTGTTTTTAATTAATTTTCATCGTGTCGCCTGCCCGCAACGTGAACGCTTATCGCGCCCCGCATTCCTGACGAATGCCTTTCTATTCAGGCCATTTGGCGGCCCGCATCGTAATGAAAAAGAAAGCATTGGATCAGTCGCCTCATGCGGCAACGATCGGTAAAAGGCGGGATTCGGGAGGGCGACGGAGAAACTGGGAAGGATCACGAAGGATCGGGACAAGCAGGCGGGACGGATTCAATAGTCCGGTGTGCGCCGGACCGGGCAACCCCGGCCCGGCGCTCCGGCCAGCCGACCTCGTATCGGCGGCGCGGCGGATCTTCTTCTGTTCTTCACTACGTCTGCTCTCAGGTTCACTGCATTTTTTTCCTCACCGCGTCGGGCCATTATCCGCTCAATCCTGCCGAAGTAAAACGTTTGCGGTTGCACTCAAGCTGTTATACCGGCGATTCGGCAACAGTCTTTCCAAATGCTTACGGTAATTGCGACACGATTCCCTCTGTATTGCATTCGTCGCGACGTTCCTTTTAAATGGAACTGGTTCCATTCGTTGAATCGGCCATGTTCGTGCGTGACGCGCGCTCGCGTGCGCGTCATGATGCCGATTCAGGATCGAGGATCATTCCGTTCAGGATTCGCATCGCCCGTCCTTCCCGGACACCCCGTCAAACGAGACCGTCATGCCCGATTCCGCCTCCCTGCAGCACCTGTTTCCCGCATTACAGGACATCCCCGCCGAATTCCGGCTGGCTTCGCCGATTCACCAGCGCGTGTCGCTCGTCGACGGCGAATTGCGACCGTGGGACGGCGCGACCAAGACCGTGCTGTCGCCCGTGTGCGTGCGGCAGGCGGATGGCAGCGTCGAGCAGGTCGAGATCGGCAGCTACCCGGTGATGGGCGAAACGGAAAGCGACGCGGCGCTCGACGCCGCGGTGCGCGCGTACGACGCCGGCCGCGGCGAGTGGCCGACAATGAAGGTCGAGCAGCGCATCGCGTGCATGCAGGACTTCATCAAGCGGATGGTCGCGCAGCGCGAACTCGTCGTGAACCTGATCATGTGGGAGATCGGCAAGAGCCTCGCCGATTCGCAGAAGGAGTTCGACCGCACCGTCACGTACATGACGCAGACGATCGACGCGCTGAAGGAGCTCGACAACGCGAACTCGCGCTTCGTGATCGCGGAAGGCACGATCGGCCAGATCCGCCGCACGCCGCTCGGCGTCGTGCTATGCATGGGCCCGTACAACTATCCGCTGAACGAAACCTTCGCGACGCTGATCCCCGCGCTGCTGATGGGCAATACCGTGGTGTTCAAGCCGCCTCAGTACGGCACGCTGCTGTTCGAACCGCTGCTCGAAGCGTTCCGCGACGCGTTCCCGAAGGGCGTGATCAATACGATCTACGCGCCGGGCGCGGTGGTCGTGCCGCACATGCTCGCGTCGGGCAAGATCAACGTGCTCGCGCTGATCGGCTCGAGCAAGGTCGCCGATCACCTGAAGAAGCAGCATCCGAAGTCGCACCGGCTGCGCGCGATCCTCGGCCTCGACGCGAAGAACGCGGCGATCGTGCTGCCCGACGCCGATCTCGACCTCACCGTGAAGGAGTGCCTGCTCGGCGCGCTGTCGTTCAACGGCCAGCGCTGTACCGCGCTGAAGATGCTGCTCGTGCATCGCTCGATCGTCGACGAATTCCTGAAGCGCTTCACCGCCGCGCTCGAACAGCTGAAGATCGGCATGCCGTGGGAAAAGGGCGTCAGCATCACGCCGTTGCCCGGCATGCATCGCACCGCGTACATGACCGACGCGATCGACGACGCGAGGGCGTTGGGCGCGCAGGTCGTCAACCATCAGGGCGGCGAGTTCAGCAAGACGCTGTTCTACCCGGCCGTCGTGTATCCGGTGTCCGAAGGGATGAAGCTGTACCGCGAGGAGCAGTTCGGGCCGATCATTCCGGTCGCGCCGTTCGACGACGTGGACACCGCGCTCGACTACGTGACGACGTCGGAACACGGCCAGCAGGTCAGCATCTTCGGTTCGGATCCCGCGCAGATCGGCGCGCTCGTCGATCCGCTCGTGAACCAGGTATGCCGCGTGAACATCAATTGCCAGTGCCAGCGGGGGCCCGACGTGTTCCCGTTCGCGGGCCGCAAGGATTCGGCGGAAGGCACGCTGTCGGTGAGCGATGCGCTGCGCGCGTTCTCGATCCGCTCGATGGTCGCGGCGAAGCAGACCGACAGCAGCAAGCAGCTGCTCGATTCGATCGTGTCGGATCACCACTCGAAGTTCATCAATACGGGCTTCATTTTCTGAAGCGGTATTGATCGATGCCGGCGCCTCCGTCGCACGTCGGTGCGGCGGAGGGATGCCGGCACATGTCGGCTAGACGTTCGTCGCCAACAGCCGAAACCCCGCCACGCCGAACACCACGGCCAGACACGCTTCCATCGCGCGCCGCCCGCGCACGTACAACCGGCGCGCACCGTCCATCGAGAACACCAGCGCATAGCCGCCGAACACCAGGCAGCCGATCGCGAGGCAACCCGGCACGACGGCGCCGTGCGCGCCGCCCGCGCCGTTCGACGACAGCGCGACGATCGACACCCACACGAGAATCGCCTTCGGATTGGTCAGGTGCAGCATCGCGCCGCGCACGTAGAAGCGCGACAGCCGCTGCTCGCGCGCGGCGTTCGCCGCTGCCGCCGGCGGGCCGGACAACGCCGTGCGCGCCGACTTGAACGCGAGCCACAGCAGGTACAGCCCGCCGAACACCTTGATCGCGACCAGCAGCTTCGACCACGCGAGCAGCGCGGCCGAGACGCCGAGCGCCGCCACCGTCGCCCAGAACATCGACCCCGACATTACGCCGAGCGCGAACGCGAACGCCGCCTTGCGGCCCTGGTTCGCGGCGACCGACATGATCGCGAGATTGCTCGGCCCGGGACTGGCCGTGCCGATGAAATACGCGGTGTAGGCAAGCAGCAGGTTGGCGGAGAAGAAGGCGTGGACGTTCATGTCGAAGCTCGCGGAGACGATCGGGAGATTGTTGGCAAACCTGCGCCGTCTGCCCATGGACAATTGCACGGCAATTCGCTGGGCCAGTTGTGTGGCCATGCAACCAATCGCCACGCCCGGACCGTCTCTGTTTTGAAACAACTGGCGCATTCGCCGCCGGTTCGCGCGATGCGGCGGCGGGCGCTCCATGCAGTCGTTTCCCGTCGGCGAACGCACGACGGGCGTGGCCGAACCACCCGGCACGCGCCGTTGCGGCCTTTCGCCGGCAGAAACGCGCGACGCGCCCGATGCCCGCGTTACGTTACATCCGTGAAGCATTTCGCATCGTCGCGCCGCTTCCGGCGTCCGATACCGTCTGCCTGCAGCCGATAGACACGCTCCTCGATCGCCTGCGCGATCCAGTCCCGACGGGACTCGCCGCGCGATGCCGGATCGCGGCTCAACATTACTCAACAATCGTGCGGCGGCGCTGGTACGGAATCTGCATTCCGTTCGGGCAGAAGCCGCGCCCGTTACCGCGCGGACATGAATTCACCCTCGGGCGCTCCCCGGATCCGCCCGTACGACATGCACACGCAACGAGGCTCTCCATGGATGCGCAGCCCAACTCGTCCGATTCGTCGTTCCAGCTCTTCCTCGCGAAGGTGCTCGAACAGCCGCTGCCCGACTGGACCGAAAAACAGCAGATGGAACTCGAGATGGCGCACACGCTGTCGACGCAAATGGTCACGCTCGCCGAAGACATGCGCGGCCGCACGCCCGATCTCGCGCGCTGCCTCGTGCTGCTGCGCTACGCGAAGGTGCTCGACTTCATGCTGACGTCGCTCGCCGCGCATCGCGACATTCATCCGCAGACACTGCGCACGCTGTTCCGGCTCGCGAACCTGAAGGTCGACGACGCGTATCCGGTGTAAGCCGGCGCAACGGACCGGAGGCCGCGCACGTCCCTTGCGGCCACGCCGGCCAGGCGCGATTCGCCTCCGCACACGCACGGCCCGCCTGCTCCTGCGCGCAAACGGCGGTACAATCGCGCGCCATGAACGCACTTCGCCGCTTCCTGCTCCGGCCAGGCGTCGCGCGACAGTGGCTGTGGGGGTTGCTCCTCGTGACGCTGCTGTCCCGCGCGCTGATGTCGGGCGCCGTGATGCTCGATCCGGACGGTCCGGAGGCGGGCTCGGTGGTGCTGTGTTCGGGCCGCGGTCCGCTGATCGTCGCCGGCGCCGCACCGGCCGCCCGCTTCGACGCGAGCGCGCCGATCACGCCGGCCAACGATGCGCTCGCGCTCGTCGATGCACTCAAGCATGACGCGCACGCCGACAAGGCCGCATCCTCCGGCGACGGCGACGGCCTGTGCGCATTCGGCGCCGCGCTGTTCACCGCGCTCGCGTCGTTCGTGCTGCTGGTGCTGCTGTTTCCCGCGGCGGCGCCGCGGCGCTTCCGCGTTCACTTCTACAGCCCTCCTTTCGTGCGATCGATATTCGACGATCGCCCGCCCTCCCGCGCGCCTCCCCGGTTCTGCTGAACGTTCCGTCCTGTGACGCATGCACGTCGACGTGCATGCGCGTTCACGCCGTTCGTTTCGCCCGACCTGATTCACGCGTTCACCCGCATGCCCGCGTCGCGCGGGCGACGCCGCCCTGCGCCCCGTTTGCGCAGCGCGCGGTGCCGCCTGCCGCGCCGACGCATGCACGCGGGTGCGACGCACGTTGACGGCCGCCGGCCCGCGCCGGCCCCGCCGCTCGACGAACCCGAGGAGTTCACACCATGTCGACCATCGTCGATCGGGCCATCTCGCCCGCCCGTTCCGCCAGCGCCGGTTACCGGACGCTCTGGCGCTGGCATTTCTATGCCGGCCTGTTCGTGATGCCGTTCCTCGTGATCCTCGCGATCACGGGCACGCTCTACTGCTTCCAGCCGCAGATCGAGCCGCTGCTGTATCCGCACCGGCTGGTCGTCGAACCGCGCGCGACGCCGCGGCTCGATGCCGACACGTTGCTCGCTCGCGCCCGCACCGCGATGCCGGCCGGCGCGACGCCGGTTTCCGTGCAAGTCTCCGCCGCGCCGGACCGCAGCGCCGAGTACGTTTTCCGGTTGCGCGACGGCAGCCGCGAGAGCGTGTACGTGAACCCGTACGACGGCCGCGTGCTCGGCACGCTGAGCGTCGAGAACCGCTTCATGCAGGTCGACCGGATGTTGCATCGCAAGCTGCTGCTCGGCAAGACCGGCGAGTTGCTGATGGAACTCGCCGCCTGCTGGACCTTCGTGATGATCGGCACGGGCATCGCGCTGTGGTGGCCGCGCGGCGCGGCACGCGTCGGGCGCGCGCTGCAGCCCGACCTGTCGCTGCGCGGCCGGCCGCTGTGGAAGAGCCTTCACGCGACGGCCGGCATCTGGCTCGCGGCCGGCACGATCGCGTTCATCCTGTCCGGGCTGCCGTGGTCGGGCTCGTGGGGCAAGAACTTCAAGGCGCTCGCCGCGACCGTGAACCTCGGCGCGCCGGAAGGCGCGTGGGGCGGTGCGTCGGTGCGCTCGACGCGCCCGGGCGCCGCCGCGGTGGCCGACACTGCGCGTGCGCCGGCCGCCATCCCGTCCGGCCATCACCACGAATCGGACAAATCGATGCCCGGGATGGTGATGGACGACTTGCCGTTGCCGCAAACGCCGTGGGCGGTCGGCAACGTGCCCGTCCCGCATTCAATGTCCGCGCCGACGCCCGCGCCGCTGCCGCTAGGCCGCGCGATCGCGATCGTCGCCGGGCTCGGCGTGACGAGCGGCTACACGCTCGCGCTGCCGGCCGGCGCGGACGGCGTGTTCACCGCGTCGTACTTTCCGGCCGACCCGAAGGCGGAACGCACGATCTACGTCGACCAGTACAGCGGCGCCGTGCTGAAGGACATCCGCTATGACGACTACGGCGCGGTATCGCGCGCGGTGTCGTACGGCACGTCGCTGCACATGGGCCGTTATTTCGGGCTCGCGAACCAGATCCTCTGCGCGGTGCTGTCGCTCGGGCTGGCCGCGATGGCCGTCACGGGCACCGTGATGTGGTGGAAGCGCCGCCCGGCCCGGACGCTGGGCGCACCGTCGCGCGAACGCGGCGCGCCGCCGATGCGCGGCTGGATCGCCGGGCTCGTGCTGCTCGGCATCGTGTTCCCGTTGATGGGGCTGACGATCGTCGCGGTCTGGTTGCTCGACCGGCTGCTGTTCGGCCGCGCGGCACGCGCCGCGGCGTGACCGACGCAAGCGCTTCCCCCATTCGAAGGAAACCGAAGCAATGAAGTTCAGATTGATGCTGCCTGCTGCCGTGCTCGCGGCGCTGTCGCCGGCCGGGCACGCACACGCACAGGAAAACGGCGTCGACGGCAGCGGCGCCACGCTCGCACCGATTCGCGTCGACGCGCAGAAGGCGCCCGCGCTGATGCAACCGCTCGACACCGGCAGCCATCTCGGGCTGTCGTCGCTCGAAACGCCCGCGAGCGTCGAGCAGATCAGCCGCGCGACACTCGACACGCGCGGCGACCGTTCGATCATCGACGCCGTGAGCCGCGCCGCCGGCATCAGCGCGTCGCCGCATCCCGGCAACGGCAACTCGGAGCTCGCCGCGCGCGGCTTCGTCGGCGCGTCGTCGGTCACGCAGCTCTACGACGGCGTGCGCCCGTACGGCGCGATCGGCGTCACGTTCCCGTTCGACACGTGGTCGGTCGACCATATCGACGTGCTGCGCGGCCCCGCTTCGGTGATCTACGGCGAAGGCGCGATCGGCGGCGTGGTCAACATCGTCCCGAAGAAGCCGACACGCACGCCGATCCGCAACGAACTGCAGGTCGGCGGCGGCACCGAAGGCACCGCGCGGGCCGCGTTCGGCAGCGGCGGCGCGATCAACGACAGGCTGTCGTACCGCTTCGACATCAGCGGCAACCGATCGTCGAACTGGGTCGATCACGGCAATTCGCGCAACCTGTCGGTCTCCGGCGCGCTGCGTTACGACGTGACGCCCGACCTGTTCGTGACGGCGTCGTACGCGCAGGGCTTCATGCATCCGATGCAGTACTTCGGCGTGCCGCTCGTCAACGGTGCGCGCGATCGCGCGCTCGACAAGAAGAACTACAACGTGGGCGACGCCGACATCGCGTTCCGCGACAGTTGGGCGACCGTCTCGGCGAACTGGCAGCCGAGCGACAGCCTGAACGTGACGAGCACGCTCTACCGGATGAAGAGCAACCGTCACTGGAAGGATGCGGAGTACTACACGTACCTGCCATCGAGCGCGCAAGTCCGGCGCAGCAGCTACACCGAGATCTTTCACGACCAGGAGCAATACGGCAACGTGACGACGGCCACCGTCGGCGGCGCGCTGTTCGGCATGCGCAACACGTTTTCGGCGGGCGTCGAGTTCAACCACACGACGTTCCAGCACGACAACAACTCGCCGTATGCGGGCACGTCGACGGTCGATCCGTTCGACTTCGATCCGGGCAGCTTCATCAATACGGCCGGCACGTTTCCGAAGTACCGCAGCCAGTCGAACCAGTACGCGCTGTTCGCGGAGAACCGGCTCGAGATCACGCCGCGCTGGTCGGTGATCGGCGGGCTGCGCTACGACCACGCGAGCGTGAACCGCGACGATCTCGTGAACGGCGGCGCGTTCACGAAGGTGTTCGCGAACACCGGCTGGCGCATCGGCACCGTGTACGACGTGCAGCCCGGCCTCGCCGTGTACGGCCAGTATTCGGTCGCGGCCGATCCGGTCAGCTCGCTGCTGTCGCTGAATGCGTCGAAGGCGAACTTCACGCTCGCGACCGGCCGGCAGATCGAGATCGGCGTGAAGCAGTCGTTCCTCGACGGCAAGGCGGAATGGACGCTCGCCGCGTACCGGATCGTGAAGCGCAACCTGCTGACGGCCGACCCGGTGAACCCGAACCAGTCGATCCAGGTCGGCCAGCAGTCGTCGCGCGGGCTCGAGGCGACGGTCGGCGCGGAGATCGCGAAGGACTGGCGCGTCGATGCGAACGTGTCGATCCTGCGCGCGAAATACGACGATTTCCAGCAGTCGTCCGGCGGCACGGCCGTGTCGCGCGCGGGCAACGTGCCGGTGTCGGTGCCGCAGCGGCTCGCGAACCTGTGGGTGAGCTGGCGCTTTGCGCCAGACTGGACGGGTATCGCAGGCGTGAAATACGTCGGCAAGCGGTTCGCCGATACCGCGAACCAGCTCGTGATGCCGTCGTACACGACCGTCGATCTCGGCCTCGCATGGAAGCCGCGCAAGGACACGACGATCACCGCCCGCGCGTACAACGTGTTCAATCGCCGCTACGTGCAGTCCGCGTACTACAACGAAACGCAGTATCTGCTCGGCAACGACCGGCGGTTCGAGGTGCTGGCGAACTACCGGTTCTGATGCGGCGCGCCGGCGCGCAACGGGTGCGCGGCGGCGGGCCGGTCAGTGTCCGGTCGCGCCGCTGCCAGCCCGCCCGCGCCCGTCACGCACGCGGGCCCGCCATCCACTTCCGGTAGCGCCGCGTCTGGCATTGCGCGGCCAGTTGCTGCCGCACCAGCGCACGCAGCGGCGACACCTGCGGGTGCGTGCGGCGCCCTTCGCTCAATCGCGTGAGCTGGAACTTGACGACGGCCATGTTCGCCAGCGCGCCCAGCGCCTTGTTCTTCCAGCGGATCGGCTGCAGCACCGGCGCGCTGTCCTTGCCGGCGCGCCAGTCGCGCGGCAGGTTCGGGTCGATCGACAGCGCGGTCGCGATGCCGACCATCGCCACGCCGCTGTCCACCACCTGCTCGGCCACCGCGCGGCGCCGAATACCGCCCGTAACCATCAGCGGCATCCGCGCGACGGCCGTGATGTCGCGCGCGAATTCGAGGAAATACGCTTCGCGCGCGAGCGTGCGCCCGTCGCGCGCCTCGCCCTGCATCGCCGGCACTTCATAGCTGCCGCCCGACAGTTCGACGAGATCGACGCCGAGCGGATTCAGCAGTTCGACCACGCGCTTCGCGTCGTCCGCGCTGAAACCGCCGCGCTGGAAATCGGCCGAGTTCAGCTTCACCGCGACGACGAATGCCGGCGACACCGTCGCGCGCACCGCCTTCACGATATCGAGCAGCAGGCGCGCGCGATTCTCGATGCTGCCGCCCCATTGATCCTGTCGGCGGTTCGTCAGCGGCGACAGGAACTGGCTCAGCAGATAGCCGTGCGCCGCGTGCACCTGCACGCCGGTGAAACCGCTTTGCTCCGCGAGCTGCGCGGCGCGCACGAAGCGCTGCTGCACGTCGGCGATATCGGCTGCCGTCATTTCCTTCGGCACCGGAAACTGCTTCGACAGCGCCCCCATCGCAAGCGGCACAGCCGACGGCGCGAGCGTCGTCTGGCCGAGCGCCGCCTGCATCTGCCGCCCCGGGTGATTGATCTGCATCCATACGTGCGCGCCGCCCGAGCGCGCGATCTGCGCCCAGCGACGGAATCGGTCGAGATGCGCGTCGCTTTCGAGCACGACGCCGTTCGGTCCCGTCATCGCGCAGCCGTCCACCATCACGTTGCCGGTCAGGATCAGCCCGACCTGACCGTCGGCCCACGCCTGGTACAGGCGCAGCAACGCGTCGGACGGTGCGTGGTCCGCATCGGCCATGTTTTCTTCCATCGCGGCCTTGGCCAGACGGTTCGGAATCACCGCCCCGTTGGGCAGTGTGAGGGGCGCAAACAGATTCATGGTGGCAGGTCCTCGATTGACGATGGCCCACGATAACTTTAAAGTCAACTTTAAGGTCAAGCCCTTTTGGAGCCCACCATGAAAATCGGCGAACTGGCGAAGGCGAGCGGCCTCGCGGCGTCGCGCATCCGCTTCTACGAGGCGAGCGGCCTGCTCGAGCCGGCCCGCCGGCAGGCGAACGGCTATCGCGAGTACGGTCCGGAAGCGTTGACGCGGCTCGCGATCATCGACCGCGCGCAGGGCGCGGGCTTCTCGCTCGACGAGATCCGTGCGGTGCTGCCGCCGGATCTCGGCGCATGGCCGCACGATCAGCTGCTGGTCGCGCTGCGGCACAAGGTCGACGAAATCGCGCTGCTCGAACGGCGTCTCGCGCAGAACCGGCAGCATCTGGAAGCGCTGATCGACGAGATCGAGAACAAGCCGGCCGGCGAGGATTGCGCGGGTGCCGCGCAGCGGATGCTCGATCGGCTGTGCGAGCAGGCTGCCGAGCCGCTGGAGCCCTTGCCCGTCGTGCGGCCGGCGCGCAAGCGGGCGTGATCGATTGCGATGCGGAATTGCACGGCACCGTCCCGTCGATCCATGCGCGACGCGGCCTGAAGCACGATGTAACGCGGTTGTCGCGAGTTGCTTACGTCGCAGGTAATCGACGCGCGCCGCGCGCGCCGCGATCATGGCTCCATCGACTCTCGAACCGCATCCCGACAAGGAGCCTGCCATGACCGCCTACGCCATCGCCCACCTGCATGACGTCGACATGTGCGACGACATCGTCGAGTACCTCGAACGGATCGATGGCACGCTCGCGCCGTACGACGGCCATTTCGTGATTCACGGCGCACGGCCCGAAGTGCGCGAAGGCGTGTGGCGCGGCGACCTGATCGCGATCGCGTTTCCCGATCTCGACACCGCGCGCGAATGGTACGAATCGGATGCGTACCGGCAGATCCAGCCGCTGCGCGCACGGCACGCGAGCGGCCCGTTGATCCTGATCGACGGCGTCGACGAGCGGCACAAGGCGACCGACATTCTGCGTTGAGGCTCGACGCCGACGATGCTTACGACGCCTTCCGCTCCATCGGCTCGCCGACGACGAACCCGCCGCCCTGGAACCGCTGCGCGGGATCGTCGTACTCGGCGGTCGGCGCCGTCACCGGAAACAGCCCGGCGAACTGCTCGGAACTGTCGCGCGGGCGGAAGCCGAGGAAGCCGACCTTCGTGTTGTCCCACCACTTCACCGGGTTGTCCGACGCGCCGTAGACGATCGCGTGCCCGACGCGGTTCGTCAGCAGCGAGCAGCGCACGAGCTCGATGAAGTCGCGATAGCTGAGAAACGTGACGAGCATGCGCGGGTTCTTCGGCACCTCGAACGACGACCCGATCCGCAGGCATACCGTCTCGATCCCGAAGCGGTCGAAATAGTAGCGCGACAGCGATTCGCCGAAGCACTTCGTCACGCCGTACAGGCTGTCGGGACGCAGCGGCGCGTCGGCGTCGAGCACGTCGGTGACCGGGTGGAAACCGATCGCATGGTTCGAGCTCGCGAACACGACGCGCTTCACGCCGTGCTTGCGCGCCGCTTCGTACAGGTTGTACGTGCCGGTGATGTTCGCGCCGACCAGATCGTCGAACGGCGCATCGACCGAAATGCCACCGAGGTGGACGATCGCGTCCACGCCGTCGACGAGATCCATCACGGCCGGCCGGTCGGCCAGGTCGACCACGCGGAGCTCTTCATGTGCGGCCGCGTCACCGAGCGCCGCAATGTCGCTGACGCGCACGACGTCGGCCCAGTCGGCGAGCGCGCCGCGCAACTGGCGGCCGAGGTTGCCGGCCGCGCCCGTCAGCAGCAGGCGGCCGAACGGTTTGCCAGCGGCGGGGGATGAGGCGTTCATCGAATCTCCTTGGATCTGACCTAAGACGGAAAACGTTTTCCAACTATACGCGGACGCGACGCCGAGCGTCAATGGTCGAAGCTGCTCGCAGCCATCCGCACTTTCCCGATATCGGCTGCGATCTGCGCGCCGGCTTTTTCTGCCACAATCGGGCGTTATCGAACGAAAACGTTACCCTTAGCATGAAAAAAGTTTCCTCGACGATCCGCGACGTGGCCGCGGAAGCCGGCGTGTCGGTCGCGACGGTATCGAAGTACGTGAACGGCACGCAGCGCTTCTCGCCGACCGTCGAGGCACGGCTGAAGGAGGCGATCGAGCGGCTCGGCTACCGGTCGAACCCGCTCGCGCGCTCGATGATCACCGGCCGCACGCGCACCATCGGCCTCGTGATCCTCGACATCAGCAACCCGCACTTCACGAACGTCGTGAAAGGCGCGAACCGCGTCGCGCTGCAGCACGACTACACGCTGCTGCTCGTCGATACCGAAGAGAGCCAGGCGCGCGAACGCTCGCTGATCGAGGCGCTCGCGCAGCGCGTCGACGGGCTGATCGTCAGCACGCGGATGCCCGACGACGAAGCGGGCTGGATGCTCGACCTCAACAAGCCGCTCGTGCTGCTGCGCCGCAGCCCCGGCCTGCCGATTCCGAGCGTCGGCATCGACAACCGGCTGTCGACCTACATGCTCGCGCGCCACCTGCTCAATCTCGGCCATACGCGCATCGCGTATCTCGGCTTCGGCACCGCGCGCGTGAACGACGAACGGATCCAGGGCGCGCGCGACTGCCTCGCCGAAGCGGGGCTCACGCTCGACGTGCACGACGCGCACGCGCCGACCGCCGAGGCCGGCGAGCGCGCATGCTCACGCGTGATGCTCGGGCCGCAGCGCCCGCAGGCCGTGATCTGCTACAACGACCTGATCGCGCTCGGCTTCATGAAGGAAGCCGCGTCGCTCGGCTTCCGGCTGCCGCAGGACGTGTCGGTGGCCGGCATCGACAACGTGCCGTACGGCGAATACGCGGCGCCCGCGCTGACGACCGTCGACATCCAGAGCGAGAACATGGGCGAGCTCGCGATGCAGAAGCTGATCGACGCGCTCGCCGGGCGCACCGACGCGAGCTATTCGACGTTCGAGCCGCGGTTGATCATGCGCGCGTCGACGGCGTCGGCCGGCTGACGCGATCGCGACGCGCGTCACGTCCCCGAACTGAAAACGCCGCCCCGAGGGCGGCGTTGTCGCTTGGCCGATACGCCATCACGCATCGAGTTTCGCGGGCTTCATCTTCGGCGTGAGCACGTGCATCACGGCCAGCGCGATCAGGTAGGCCGACGCGCCGATCGCGAACAGCACCCAGTAGTGGCCGGTGCGCTGCAGCACCTGGCCGATCACTTCCGAGAACAGCACGCCGCCGATCGAGCCGGCCATCCCGCCGATGCCGACCACCGACGCGACCGCACGGCGCGGGAACAGGTCGGACGCGGTCGTGAACAGGTTCGCCGACCAGCCCTGGTGCGCGGCCGCGGCGAGGCCGACGATCAGCACTGCGATCCACAGGCTCTGCACCTGCGACACGAATGCGATCGGCAACACGCAGCATGCGCAGATCAGCATCGCCGTCTTGCGCGCCCGGTTCACGCTCCAGCCCGCCCGCAGCAGCATCGACGACAGCCAGCCGCCGCCGATGCTGCCGACCGTCGTCAGCGCATAGATGCAGACGAGCGGCAAACCGATGTGCTGCATGTCCATCCCGCGCGACTCGTTCAGCCACTTCGGCAGCCAGAACAGGTAGAACCACCACACCGGATCGGTCAGGAACTTGCCGACCAGGAAGGCCCACGTCTCGCGCTTGCGGATCAGTTCGCCCCAGCGTGGCGCGCCGGCGTTCGCGTTCGCCGCGTCGAGCGCCTCGGCTTCGTCGCGCGGCTCGTCGTATTCCGCGGCGAGCGCGCGCGTGTCGGCCGTGCGATACATCACCAGCCACACCGCGAGCCACACGATGCCGATCGCGCCGATGATCACGAACGCCGCGCGCCAGCCGTAGGCCACCGCGATCGCCGGGATGATCGCCGGCGCGAACACCGCGCCGATGTTCGCGCCCGAGTTGAAGATGCCGGTCGCGAGCGCGCGTTCGCGGCGCGGAAACCATTCGGCCGTCGTCTTGATCGCGGCCGGGAAGTTGCCGCCCTCGCCGATCCCGAGCAGCGCGCGCACGGCCGCGAAGCCCGTCACCGAGCCGACCGCCGCGTGCAGCATCGCGGCGATGCTCCATACCAGCATCGCCACCGCGTACGACACGCGCGTGCCGAGCCAGTCGACGATGCGCCCGAAGCCGAGCAGACCCAGCGCATAGAACGCCGAAAACGCCATCACGATGCGGCCGTACTGCACCTGGCTCCAGCCGATGTCGTGCTGCAGCATCGGCGCGAGCAGGCCGAGGATCTGCCGATCCATGTAGTTGATGACGGTCGCGAAAAACAGCAGCGCACAAACGGTCCAGCGGTAGCGGCTGGCGGCCGCGCGCACCGCGCCGACGACGGCAGAAGGCATGAATGTCTCCGATGCGCGGTCGCGCCCGTCGCGCCGCACGAAGTTCGTTGACCGGCGACCGGCGCCGGGGCGAACGGCCCACGCGCTGACGCACGGGCCCTTTTCACCAACCAATCTGGAAAACGTTTTTCAAAGGATAGGCCGCGTGCCGGTACCGTGTCAGTCGGGGATTTCGATGAGTCATCTCAAATTGGTCGCGGCAAAAGAGACGACTGTTTCGCAGAGTGGCATTAACCGTTTTTCCGCTGATTTTCCCGCCGCGGCGCGGCAGGCGCAGGGCGGCCGACATACACGTCCGATTCCAGCCAGAATCGACCGCGAGGATGGTTTACAGTCGTCGCATGCGCCTCGATCCCAACACCTGCTACGACGCCCTGCTTTCGCGGAACCGCCGCTTCGACGGCTGGTTCTTCGTCGGCGTGGCGACGACCGGCGTGTATTGCCGCCCCGTCTGCCCGGTGCAGCCGCCGAAGGCGCAAAACTGCAGCTACTACCCGACCGCCGCGGCCGCCGAGAAAGCCGGCTTCCGGCCCTGCATGCGCTGCCGACCCGAGCTCGCGCCCGGCCACGGGCTGCTCGACCTGGCCGGCAATCTCGCCGACGCGGCCGCGACGCTGATCGACGACGGTTTCCTGAACGCGCATTCCGTCGATGCGCTCGCGCGGCGCGTCGGCGTGACTGAACGCCATCTGCGGCGGATCTTCGGCGCGCAGTTCGGCGTGTCGCCCGTCGAGTTCGCGCAGACGCAGCGGCTATTGATGGCCAAGCGGCTGCTGACCGATACCGCGCTGCCCGTGGCCGTCGTCGCGTCGACGGCCGGCTTCGGCAGCGTGCGGCGCTTCAACGACCTGTTCCGCCAGCGCTACGGCCTCAATCCGCTGCGGCTGCGCAAGGGGGCCGGTGCAGCGGCCGACGGCGACATGACCTTTCCGCTGCCGTACCGGCCGCCGTTCGCGTGGGCCGACCTGATGCGTTTTCTCGCGCAGCGGCAGATCGACGGCGTCGAGCGGATCGACGCGCAGCGTTATGCCCGGATCGTCGACCTGCCCGACCGGAACGACGGCCGCCGCGTGACCGGCTGGCTGTCCGTCGCGCACCTGCCGCAGCGCTTCGCGCTGGCCGTCACCGTGTCGCCCGCGCTGACGCCGGTCGTGCCGGCCGTGCTCGCACGCGTGCGCCGGCTGTTCGATCTCGACAGCCGCCCCGACGTGATCGATGCGCATCTCGGCGATCTCGCAAGCGGCTCGCCGGGCCTGCGCGTGCCCGGTGCGTTCGATGGTATCGAGATCGCGATCCGTGCGATCGTCGGCGAGCAGCTTGCGTCGGCGCAGGCGGATACGCCGTCGCTGGCCCGCCTCGCGGAACGCTTCGGCACGGCGGTCGACGGCGCGCCGCCGGGCCTCACGCATGCACTGCCTTGCGCCGCGACGCTGGCCGCGCTGCCGCCTTCGGCCCTCGAAACGATCGGCATCGAACACGACACGGCGCGCGCGATCGTGTCCGTCGCCCGCGCCATCGACGACGGCACGCTCGCGCTCGAACCGATGGCGCCGCTCGACGCGACGCTCGCCGCGCTGCGCGCGCTGCCCGGCTTCGACGAACGCGCGGTGCAGTACGTCGCGATGCGCGCGATGGCCTGGCCGAACGCGTTCCCGGCCGACGACGCGTGGCTGCCCGCTCGCACCGAACTCGCGCGCGGGCCGTCCTCCGCACCGCACGCGGCGGCGCGCTGGGCGCCGTGGCGCGCGTATGCCGCCCTGCATGGGTGGCGCCTTCATGGAGATGTAGCGCGATGACTCCCGCTCACCTGATTCCGAGCCCGCTGGGCGACATCGCCGTGCGCATCGAGGACGATGCGCTGACCGGCCTGTACTTCGTCGGCCAGAAATACTTTCCGTCGGTGGCGATCGTGCGCGAAGCGGACGCGCTCGCCAGGTCGCCGGTCGCACGCCGGGTCGCGGAAGAAATCGCCGAGTACTTCACCGGCGCGCGCGACACGTTCTCGGTGCCGATCCACCTGCGCGGCACCGCGTTTCAACAACGCGTATGGAAGGAACTGCTTGCGATTCCGTTCGGCGAACTCGTGTCGTACGGCGACATCACCGAGCGCATCGGATTGCCGATGAGCGGCGCGCGCGGTGGGCGGCGCGGTCGGCCGCAATCCGATATCGATCATCGTGCCGTGCCATCGCGTGGTCGGCGCGTCAGGCAGCCTGACCGGTTATGCGGGCGGGATTGAACGGAAACGCGCGCTGTTGTCGCTCGAAGGTGCAGGGTTTTCGCGCGGCGCGTATCAACCGATGCAGCAGGCGCTCGCGTTCTGATTGCCGACGTTCATCACGCGCTCAACACCGGCCGACGCGCTTCACGCTTCGCATACGCGCCGGGCGTCACGCGGAATTTCGCCTGGAACAGCGCGATGAAGGACGACGTCGAGTCGTAACCCAGTTGCGCGGCCACCGTGCCGATCGGTGCCCCCGCATCGAGCAGCGGCAGCGACGCGAGCAGCCGCACGGCCTGCCGCCATTCGGTGAACGACAGCCCCGTGTCCTGCCGGAACAGCCGCGATAGCGTGCGCCGCGTCGCGCCGACCTGATGGCCCCATTCGTCGAGACTGCGCGTATCGCCCGGCGCCGCGTGCAGCGCACGCGCGATTTTCAGCAGGCGCGGATCGCGCGGGAGCGGCACCGTGAGCGGCGCCGGCTGCATGCGCGCGATCCGGTCCGCGATCAGGCACACGAGCGCACCGTCGGGCCCCGTCTCGTCGTAGTTCACCGGCAACTCGCCGGTCGCGAGCACCAGTTCGCGCAGCAGCGGCGTCATGCAGAGGATCGTGCAATCGTCGTTCACGTCGCCGCGCGCGATGGCTGCGTCGAGATACAGGCTGTGGAACGCGACGCAATCGCGCGTCGACACCGCGTGCGGCACGTGCGGCGGAATCCACATCGCATAGTGCGGCGGTAGCAGTTGCCGGCTCGACGGTGTCGTCACCTCGAGCACGCCGCTCGTCGCATACATCAGTTGCGCCCACGGATGACTGTGCGCGTCGACGCTCACGTTGCGAGGAATCCCGAACGCACGCACGTACAGCGGCCTCGGCAGGCGCGCCATCGGCGGCACTGCGTAAGGGTCGCCGGGTTGTCCCGCCAGCAACATAAGACGTCCTCCGAAGGTCATTGCACGAACGAGCGCGATGCTACCGTGGCGGCTCCTTTGTCACACGGCTTCCGCCCATGAGCGCTCATACCCGCATCACCCGCAAGACCGTCACCGCGATCCGCTCGACCAAAGGCATCGGCAGCCTCGTGTCGCTGACCGCGTATTCCGCGCCGATGGCGAAACTCGTCGACGACGTGGCCGACGTGATCATCGTCGGCGACTCCGTCGGCATGGTGCTGTACGGGATGCCCGATACGCTGCGCGTCACGCTCGACATGATGATTGCACACGGGGCGGCCGTCGTGCGCGGCGCCGCGCACGCGTGCGTCGTCGTCGACCTGCCGTTCTCCACGTTTCAGGAATCGCCCGCGCAAGCCTATCGCTCCGCCGCGCGGCTCCTCGCCGAAACCGGCGCGCAGGCCGTGAAGCTCGAAGGCGGCTGCGAGATGACCGACACGATCCGTTTCCTGACCGATCGCGGCATTCCGGTGATGGCGCACGTCGGCCTCATGCCGCAGCAGGCCAACGCGACGGGCGGCTTCCGCGCGCAGGGCATGAACCCGCGTTCGGCCACGCAGGTGTTCGACGCCGCGTGCGCGGCCGAGCGGGCCGGCGCATTCAGTGTCGTCATCGAAGGCACCGCCGAAGCGCTCGCGCGCCACCTGACCGAAACGCTGACGATCCCGACGATCGGCATCGGCGCATCGCCCGCGTGCGACGGGCAGGTGCTCGTGACCGAGGACATGATCGGCGCGTTCGATGCGTACACGCCGCGCTTCGTGAAGCGCTACGCGGATGCGAACGCGGTGATGCGCGACGCGATCCGCCAGTACGCGCACGACGTGCGGCAGCGCGTGTTTCCCGAACCTGCGCATTGCTTCGGATACGGCAAGCCGCTGCAACTGCCGGGCGCGGCCCCGACTGCGTGATGCGGGACGAACGACGCGGTTACCTCACGCTACGCGCGCTTGCGCATCGCGTGCGCGACCCGCGCGTTCGCTTCGAATTTCGCGCGATGCGTCGAGAAAAACGTCCGCACGTTGCGGACGTTCGACGCGCCGGTGAACAGCCGCCGCGCGAATTCGTCGTATTCGGCGACGTCGGCGAGATCGGCGATCACGACGAAATCGGGCCCCGGCGACACGCGATAGCACTGCGTGACGGCCGGCTCCGCGCACACGTACGCTTCGAACGCGTCGTAGTCTTCGGCCGTCTGCCGGTCGAGGCTGATCTCGATCAGTGCGGTGACGCCCGTGCCGATCGCGACCGGATCGAGCACCGCGACCTGCCGACGGATCACGCCAGCCTCCGTCAGCCGGCGCACGCGACGCATGCAGGTGGGCGGCGACGACAGCGCCCGCTCGGCGAGTTGCAGGTTCGATACCGACGCGTCGTCCTGCAGGATCGCGAGGATGCGCAGGTCGAGGTCGTCGAGGGTGATGGCGGCCATCGGCCACTCCTTCCGGTCAGCGAGTGAAATTTAATTTCAACATGATAGACGATCATCCGCCAATTTCATGTTTTGCAGTTTTTTGAAATTTAATTCCATTTCACTGGCTCTACCATCGCTCTTACTGATCCAGACAGGACATTTACGGAGCGCGATATGTGTGGAATCGTCGGGGCGGTTGCCCAGCGGGACATCCTGCCGAACCTGGTCGACGGCCTGAAACGGCTCGAATACCGCGGCTACGACTCGTGCGGCGTCGTGGTCTACCGCGACCGCGCGCTGGCGCGCGCCCGCAGCGTCGATCGTGTCGCCAACCTGCGGCGCGAGATCGCCGAGTTGGCGTTGTCCGGTTACACGGGAATCGCGCATACGCGCTGGGCCACCCATGGCGCGCCGGTCACGCTCAACGCGCATCCGCACTTCTCGCCGAGCGACGCGAATGCACGCATCGCGCTGTCGCACAACGGGATCATCGAGAACTGCGATCAACTGCGCGCGGAACTGCAGGCGCACGGCTATGTATTCGCGAGTCAGACCGACAGCGAGGCAATCGCACATTTGATCGATCACCTGTACGACGGCGACCTGTTCGATGCGGTACGGCGTGCGGTGGCGCGACTGCGCGGCAGCTATGCGATCGCGGTGATGTGCCGCGACGAGCCGCACCGGATCGTCGGCGCGCGCGACGGGATGCCGCTCGTGGTCGGGGTCGGCGAAGGCGAGAATTTTCTGGCGTCCGACGCGATTGCGCTGTCGGGCATCACCGATCGCATTGCCTATCTGGAGAACGGCGACGTCGCCGATATCCAGCTGCATCGCTACTGGATCCTCGATGCGAACGGCCAGCGCGTCGAGCGCGCGGTGCAACGCGTCGCCGCGCATAGCGGCGCGGCCGATCTCGGGTCGTATCGCTACTACATGCAGAAGGAGATCTTCGAACAGCCGCAGGCCGTGGCCGATACGCTGCTCGACGTTTCGTCGATCATGCCCGAGCTGTTCGGCGACGGCGCGTGGCGTGTGTTCAATGACGTTGATTCGGTGCTGCTGCTCGCGTGCGGCGGCAGCTATCACGCGGCGCTGACCGCGAAGTACTGGATCGAGAGCATTGCGAAGTTGCCGGCCAGCGTGGAGATCGCCAGCGAGTTTCGTTATCGCGACAGTGTGCCGAATCCGCGCACGCTGGTGGTTGCGGTGTCGCAGAGCGGTGAAACCGCTGATGTGCTTGGGGCCGTGCACGTCGCGAAACGCAGCGGGATGATGCACACGCTCGCGATCTGCAACGTCGCGACGAGTGCGCTGATGCGCGAATGTGCGCTGCAGTTCGTGACGCGTGCGGGGGTCGAGATCGGCGTGGCTTCGACGAAGGCGTTTACGACGCAGCTCGTTGCGCTGTTCCTGTTGACGCTGTCGCTGGCGCAGGTGCGCGGGCGGTTGAGTGACGACGAGGAGAAGAAACACCTGCGGGCGCTGCGGCATCTGCCCGATGCGATGTCGAAAGTGCTCGCGCTGGAACCGCAGATCATGGCGTGGTCGGAGTTGCTCGCGCGACGCGACAACATGCTGTTTCTCGGGCGCGGGATGCATTATCCGATCGCGTTGGAAGGCGCGCTGAAGATGAAGGAGATTTCCTATATTCATGCGGAGGCTTATCCGGCGGGGGAGCTCAAGCATGGGCCGCTGGCGCTCGTCAGCAATGAAATGCCGGTGATCGCGGTTGCGCCGAATGACATGCTGCTTGAAAAGCTCAGGTCGAACATGCATGAGGTCAGTGCGCGGAATGGGCGGCTTTTTGTGTTTGCGGATGTGGACTGTGGGTTGGTGCCGAGTGACGGGATCGAAGTGATTCGGCTGAATGAGTACTACGGGCCGTTGTCGCCGATCCTGCATACGGTGCCGATGCAACTGCTCGCGTATCACGCTGCGCTGGCAAGGGGGACGGATATTGATAAGCCGAGGAATCTGGCTAAGTCGGTGACGGTGGAGTGAGGGGGGCTTCGCGCTCTTATTGTGTGCTCAGGTGCATTAATTTCGATTACAAAGCCTCGATTCAGTTTCGGCTAGTGTCAGATCAGGTCGGCGGAGCGTTACATCGCAGCAGAGCGCGCATCGCACGCGTTAGAGGGGAAATGGCCGGGAGTTGCCCGGCCAGACTGCGATGACTTTTTAACGTTGTGAAGATCAACCGACTCCCGTCGCATCACTCGGTGCAGAACGCACCATTTTCGAGGAATGGTCGGAGTACTTTTCGATCGACATACTGGACGGGTTGGGTGCTCGTCGATTCTTCACTCAAGGCTCCCGCATCCGAAAGTTCGATGCGGCACTCGTTTCGGTATCCTTTTATCATGGCGGTATAGTGATGACCGCTCTCCGGCGTAAAGGTCAGAATGCGAGTGCATGCTTCCGAGAAGTAATCCCGAGCGCGCAAGAGTGAGATCGACAGTGGTTGTCCCGCGACAACTGTTCGAGTTACATCGCCATTGTTAGGTATCGCCGGTAGGCGATTTCGGTCCGTGCAATTGGATGCATTTCCGAATATGCTAGGCAAAACCAAAAAATAATCGTTTTTCGCGAAGGTTAGTAAGGCGGCATCGCCGCCTGTTGGCTCCACATACTGTGGAGCGACGGCAATGGCGCATCCGGCAAGCGCCGAGGTCAGTGCCGATGCAATAAGTGGGTAGCGCGATTTCAATTTGTTATCCTGTTATCCATATGCCTTGCCTCGATGGCATATCGTTAACGACAATAAAGATCGAAACTTGAGGGCCGTGTCGGAAATAGAGGCAGACTGCCGTCACCACCGATTGAGTGACGCCCCAATCCCCACCAGAAAAGGAACGAGGCTCGGGAATCGGCTGCGATCGCTTTGATTGTGAGGTAGCGTTCGACTTTATCGATCGAATGGTCGATTGCAAAGCGGAACTGGAAACTGAATGACCGAACTACGCGGTGGTGAATGGCTCTTTGTGGCCAAACTGAGTCAGACGATCTGACGCTATCTGTTTGCTCTAGTCCAGCCATAGACAAATTACGGACCGACAACACCTGTTGCCGCGATTTCGCCTAACGCATTCTTTTGGTCAGCGTACCATCGTACGAGACATTCTCTGTCATGGCATTTCCTCTCCCGATAGTTCCATTGCCCGCGCGTTCTTTCGCGAAAAGCAGCTTGGTCTGTTACAGCAGCTTTGGCTTTCGTGTAGATGTCAGCCAACTCGACATCAGCAGCAGCCAGCGCAGCGTCATTGCAAATCAGATGCTCGGCGTCCGAACGAGACTTCGAGCAGTCGAAGCTTGTCGGATAGGTCGCGGACAGAGCTGCGGTCGTTTGAGCGCCTTGCCCCGACCCCGAGCTTGCCGAAAACGGGTATTCATCAATCTGCTGTTGCTTCCAACCGGCCAACGGCGTCCCCTCGATAGACACATTCGCGGCTCCGTACGTCGTGAAAACGGGAGTATTGTCCGACGTTTCCATCATCATAAGCACGCCTTTACCGGTGCTCTCGTTGATGGCAAACACGGCTTTCTCAGAGCTGCACTGATGAGCTTTGCACCCCTCTCCAACGAGGAACCCGTCTTTCAGTTCAATTCCAGATTGACTTCCCACCATAAGACGGTCTGATATTTTTTTCCAGCTTGCACGAGATACGCTTCCGAACGCAGCCTTGAAGCGGTGATCGTTCACAACTTCATACGACGGCTTTCCGATCATCCAGGCGAATTTGCTAGCTGCCGGACTTCCGCTGGCCATCGACGCTTGAGAAACGGCGCCGTCGCTAGTAGCTTGAGCCGAAGATGCCGTGGTGTTCGTCCCAGCTGCCTCCGGCTTCAACAGGTGCATTGCCAAAGCGGCGATCATAGCGACAAGTACAGTGATACCGAATCCAATGACTTTCGGCTTTACGGTATCGCGAGTTGACCGCAGCGCCGGGCGCGGAGTGATTTCAGCTACCAATAGCGATTCGAAGTGTTGGTCTCGTTCTTCGATAAGCGCCAGGGCAGCATCCCGCTCTCGAAAGTAACTCAAGGCCTTGCCACTACCATAGAGAAGCGCAATTGCGATAACAACAAAGCCTGCAACGATGTTCACGACTGGGATGAGGAAAGCGCCGAACAGACCGGCAATGAGCGATCCGGTCAACGACGGCGTTGCCGGATAGCTTCGCACTGCCGCCAGCAACGCAGATGCAGCGTCACTTAGATCTTTCAGGTTCCCGTGATGCTCGGCGCACTTCTTTTCAATCTCGTACACCGCACGCATCGCCTTCTCTTTCTCTGCAAGCGAGATTGAGCCGATGTCAACTGCAAGTCGGATTGCGTTCGTCGTTGTTTCGAACTCGGGGGAAATTGATTCGAGGAAGCCCTGGTGGTCTTCCAGAGTCACCGCCTCGCTCAAGTCTTCAGTGTCGACGTACACGCCGTGCGAGAAGAAGTAATCGACCAAGGCAGTAGTCGTGCGTGTTTTGACCATCACGACGAAGTCCCGCGTCGCTTGCTCCCGCTTTGATAGGCGTTCAAAGCCATTGGTGCCAAAATTTCGGCTTCCAGCAACAACAGAACTGACCGGTTTCGACGTTCGCTTGGCGCTCTTCAGCGAATGCGTATGGCGAATCCCCGTACCAGGGATGCTTGTAGTGATACGGCCCCGTGTGTTGTAAGTGAAGCCTTTTCCGCCGATTGATGTGCTGACGCCGCTCTTGCTGAAATTAATGCGGATGCCCGGTGCGACCTTGATGCTTTTTCGAAAGCCCCAGCCCATTTTTCTTCTGCTCCACGAGCTCCAGCGGTGCCACGCTAAGTCGCATCAGCACTGTGGAATTTGGTCATAGTTTGTATTCTGTTTGGTCGATAGTACAAGATAAATCCGTCGCTCGGCTATAAGACTCCGACGCATGTCCGGCCGCCGCCGAACCACCCCGAACGAAATGATGCTCGACCCTGGTCCGGAGCACACCATCCAGCGCAGCCAGCCGCTCTCGCAGCCGAACCGCTTGCCCTTCCGTCATTTCACCGAGCACGATTTTTTGTTCGAGAACGTCGCCACAGCGGGTGATGGCCCACCGATCGACGGTCGCCGTTTCACCTTCGAGCACAGCAGCCGCGGTCGAGACAATACCCGGATTCCGTCTCGAAACGAGATGAACCGTGTGCGTCAACGTAAAACCGGGAAGAAAATGCGACCAGTCTTCACAGACGGTCGGGCGGGAAGCGGAGGAAACTTGGCTCATGGTTGCTCCGGATGAATGGTTATCGAACCGGTGCCAGCCATGCTGCTCCCGTTTCGTTGCCGTCGATCGGCCGCATCGCCTCAAGGGCGTCCACCTTGCCCGGGAGGGCAGGTTGGCGTCGGAAAACCCGACTCTGGATGCTTGAATTTTCACGTTCGACATTCCGAACGTTGATTCATTATATCGAAAATCCGGCCGCTGACAAGCTGTCCGGTGAAAGCCACATTTCAGTGGGAAGGCTCCACCGATCCGGCCCTCATACGAGAGGAGGAGTCCGGCGACGTCCAAGTCCGAGGACAATCAGTAGAGGCCGCCGGACCGGGATGAGCGATAAGGGAATACGCCGGATGACCCGGCGTGAAGCGACGCTGCCCAAACGCATCCCCCTCCCGCCCTCACGCGATGTACTTGTTCTTGATCCGAATATCGCGCCCCTGAAACGGCCCCGTATCGTGATCGTGCACATGCACGATCACTTGCGTCGGATCGAACAGCCTCGATACCTCACGAAAATCCTGGTTCACGCGCTTCATACCCTCGAACATCTCGGCATGCAGTACTGCGTCGTCAAGCGGCATCGGCGCACTGGTCGACGCACGCTCGATATGAATGTGCAGGAAGCTCGTCAGGTTCGCATCCTCGGTGGTGGCGAGCTGGAACGTGCTGATTGCATCGTGCAGCGTCGGGGAAGCGGACAGAACCTGCTCGATATCGGACGGGAAAACCTTCGCACCGTAGAACGGTACGCTCGAATCGTTACGGCCGTAGACAAACAGGAACGGGAAGTGGCTGGTCCGCGATGCGAAGTCCGTCAGGCGTATGCCATGTGCCGACAGGCGCCTGTTCAGTTCGCGGAATCGATACGTCCCGCCCGAATCGCGAATGTTGTAGCGGATCTTCGGCGCCGCACCGGACTGACGGCCGATGGTCACCAGCAGTTCACCGTCGGTATTCGTTTCGATCACGTAGTCGAGCGCGTTGTACTGGAAGAGCATCGGCGGCGTATCGCGACCGAACAGTTCACGACACAATTCGGGGCGGCTCAGCAACGTGCGCCGCAAACCGATCGTCGTCGGAGTCTCGACGCCGATGTTGATCTCGAGATCCGACGCGCCATACGACGAAATGACCGTGCTCGCCTTGCGCAGCAAATGATCGCGCAACGCTTCCGACAAGCCCTCGCCGCCGACGATGAAATCGATGTGATAAGGCGACAGGTCGAGATCGCATTCGTCGACTACCGAGCGGATAAACGGCGGATAGCCGAATATCAGGTACTGATATTTCGGCCCGAACAGCTTCAGCGTGTTGATCAGCTTGGCCTTGTCCGGTCCGATCGACTTCATGATCCCGACGTCGACGAGCGACATCGACACGTTCATGCCCGTTGCCCACGGCCCGAGCGCAAAACAGTTCAGCAGCATCTTGCCGGAATCGCGAAACACCAACTGATAGTTCAGTTGCAGGATGCGCTTGACGTCGCTGCGTTCGGCCGCGCTGCGCACCCAGTTGTTCGGCTGGCCGGTGGACCCCGACGATTCGTCGATGACGACGCCCGACTTCGGAATGGCCCCGCCATAGCAGCGCTGTTCGATCGAGTAGCGCTTGATGTAGTTCTCCTTGGTCATCGCGGGCAGGTCCGATAGCCGCCATCTTCCGCCAGCCTTGTAACCCTCGGCCTTCAGGAACTCGACGTAGGCCGGGCACGTCGTGCTCGCTTTGAGGAAGGCTACGCGAGCGCGCAAGCGGCCGACATAGGCCAGATAAGGTTGAAACACCGGTGCGTTGAGGAACACGTAAAGACGTCCATCGACACTGATCACCCGGCGAAGAAACCACAGCGTCCAAAGAATGGTTTCGAGAAACAGACGGTGGAGCGTATTCATGCGGATCTCGGAGAATGGGACGAAACCGTCGCGTCGACAAGGATGTCGGCGAGCGCCCTGCGCTGGCTTTGCGGCGGTGTACGCGAGTAGCCGACCTTGAAGACGAGCCATGCCCCGTCGACACCGGTGTGCGCACTGAACCATGCGGCGGCGCCGGGGTTCGTGACCAGGTTGCCGTACGGATGCAGGTACAGCCCGAGGCTCGTCAGGGCAAGCCAGAAGCGCAGCAGGAAACGGCCCGACTCGATCGCATTCTCCGGGTTGAAGAAATCGCCGCTCAGCACGCCGATCGCGGGTACGTGGCCCAGTTGCGCGCGATACCGGTGCCTGAAGTAAAAACGCGTCGGCTTGAACGTCAGGATTTTCGACAGATGCGCGGAAAGCCAGAACTCCGCGCGCGACAGGTTCATGCAGCGCCAGTCGAGACCGTCGCGATGCAGCGCCGTCGAGCGTTCGGTGAAGCGAAACCACCCGGTGATTTCATCGTGGTAATCCGCGACGTTCATGTCGTGGAACACGGCATCGATGTTCGCGGCGATGATCGGCTCGACCCGTTCGGCCCCCGATACATGGGTATAGCGATGCCCCCATTCGTCGGCCAGCGCTGCCAGTTGCGTGACGGCCGCGTCCGGTACCGGTGTCGGGTCCATCGAAATGCGCGACGTGCGGCGCGCCATCATCAGCGCCGACAGGTCCTCGCTCGGCGCCCCGGGGTTGGCGACGAGCCGCAACGCAGCGAACGGAATCAATTCCGGCAGGGTCGGCTGGGACATGACGGCCGCCAGTTCCCGTACCGGGCGATGCAACTGCCATTCGACACGCAAACCGTGTGGTGCCGCGAGCAGATCGATCGCTTCGATGAACATGCCCATCGCGGACAACAGGAATGACCCGGTCGTGTCTTCCTTCGGTAACGTACGCGTGCCATCGACGAACAGTTCGGCGCATTCGTCCGAAATCAGTTGCACGCGCCATGGTTGAACGTTGTGCGGCGACGGTGCATGCCGGGCAACGGACAGAATCGCGTGCCAGACAGAAAAGGCTTCAGTGGAAATCCCCGGCATCTCTCGTGGCTTCCTTGTTGTTGTTCGGCAAATTGCCGCTGCGGCGCGAGAATCCGGTCCCTCTCAAGACCGGGCGAAGTTGTGCGCATCTTACACGAGGGCCGGAATCAGTTCACGTGCGCCTGCGGCCGACCTTGACGCTGCCGGCCATCCCGACGATAGGCGGCCGGTGCCTTTCCTAGCAGTCGATGAAAATCGCGAATGAGATGCGCCTGATCGAAATACCCGCACGCATGCGCCCCTGTCGCGCTTGCGCTGCCAGCCAAGACAACCGCCCCGACTAAAACCACACACTGAACCGCGTCCCCGTCATCAGCACATCGACCGTCAGTTTCCATCGATGGGCCTCGGCAATCTCCCTGCAGATTGCCAGCCCGAGCCCCGCACCGTCATATCGCGAATCCGGCGCCCGCCAGTATCGGTCGAAAAGCAGCGGCAGATGTTCCCGCCGAATACCCGGCCCCTCATCTTCAATATGAATCGCCGTCTCGAGAACGGTCAGCACGACGACACCGCCCGACGGCGACGCATTGATCGCATTCTCGATAAGGTTCTTGAGCAGGACGAAAAGCGCCCCGCCGTCCGCGCGTATCGGCGCCGCGGAATCGCGCGCTTCGATATGAAGCGTCACTTGCTTCGCATCGGCCTTGCCGGCCAGCAGGCTCACGACGTCCCGCGCGACGTCGACGCCGCTCACATCACCGAAACTGAAGTTCTGCGCTTCGCTGACTTCAGCCAGATGCAGCAGTTGCTTGACCTGCCGGGCCATCAAATCGATCTCGCGAAGCAAAAGCGCCTTATGGCTGATGTCGGGCTGCAGCTCAATCTGCCCTCTGACCAGCGTGAGCGGCGTCTGCAACTCGTGCGCGGCGTCGGCCAGAAACTGCTGCTGCACCGCGAAGCCATTCTCGAGCCGGGTCAGCGCGTCGTTGAACGCATCGATCAGCGGCTTGATCTCGCTGGGAATCCCGGCCGACGACAGCCGCGTCTTCAGGTTGCGCGGCTCGATTTCCCGCGCGGCACGCGATACCTCCCGCAACGGCTTCAGCACGTGACCGATCGTCAACGGCAGCGTCAGTCCGAAAATGATGGTCGCAATGACCAGCACATACGCGACGGTCCTCGGTATCGGATCGATCCGCGTCCTGACGAGCGCATCGACGAGTTGCCTGCTGTGCGCCACCTGCACGTAATAGACGACGCTCCCGTTCAACGCGCGCTGCGTCGCGACCGCGTACGCCTTGCCGTCGATCGTGGCGGGCAGCACCTTGCCTGCCACCGTCGCGAGGTTCTCCGTCAGCCACGGTCGATCGTCGCTCGAAGGCACCGACGCCAGCAACACCTTCCCCGTCGCATCGAGCACGCGATACTTCACGTCGGCCGGC
This sequence comes from Burkholderia sp. CpTa8-5, assembly GCF_017815045.1. Taxonomy (NCBI): domain Bacteria; kingdom Pseudomonadati; phylum Pseudomonadota; class Betaproteobacteria; order Burkholderiales; family Burkholderiaceae; genus Burkholderia; species Burkholderia sp. CpTa8-5. Next base: position 98,529 of record NZ_JAGIQD010000002.1, on the reverse strand, counting down.
AAGAGCCGGAACATCACCGCCGGATGCTCGCCCAATCGCACGGATGCCGGGCGCCCGGCCGCATCGAAATGCATTCCGTCCACGATATGACGGATGCTCTCCATCTGCTGGCGCCTTCCCAAGAACTCCGGATATCGGTCCAGAAAATAGATGGAAAGCACGGACAGCAGCGCCAGGCTGATGGCGAACGCGGCGACGTTGGTCACCCACAGACGCGTCGACAGGCGCAGGATCCAATGACGGAACATGGCGTTTTTTTACCAGGGAGCAGCAACGGGTGACACGCGGCGAAGCATCGTCACGCGTCCCGCAGCGCGAAGCCGGCGCCGCGGATATTGGTGAGCCGCGTCGTTGTGCCGATCGCCGTCAGTTTCTTGCGCAAGCGGTGCACGGTCACCTCGAGCGCGTTCGGCGTGACCGCCTCCGCGAGCCCCCACGCGGCATGCTCGAGTACCGCATGCCGGACGGTCCGGCCCGCGGCTTCGATCAGGCAGAGCATGACCTGCAGCTCGGCCGGCGCCAGCAGCACCGTCCGGTCGCCGCAGCGCATCGCGCGCTGCGGCGGGTCCACGGTCACATCCGCGAACGATGCGACGAGGGTCGTGAGCAGCGCCGGACGCCGCATCAGCGTGCGTACGCGGGCGACGAGTTCGGTCATTTCGAACGGCTTGGTCACATAGTCGTCGGCGCCGCTTTCGAGTCCGTCGATGCGGTCATGCAACGCGTCGCGTGCCGTCAGCATCAGGCAAGGCATCATGCGGCCCGCCGCGCGCAGCGTCCGCAGGAACGTCAGGCCGTCTCCGTCGGGCAATCCGCGGTCGACGATCAGCAGCGCGTAATCGGCCCGGTCGATACCGTAAGCGGCTTCCCGGGTATTGCCGAACCGGTCGGATTCGATGCCCGCCGCGGCCAAGGCCTGAGACAACAGGCCGGCCAGGCGTTCGTGATCCTCGACTATCGCCACTCTTGGCATGCTCGCACTCACTTGAACCGATACATGTAGCCGATCCGGGCCTGGGGAACGAACCGCCTGCCGACGAGCGGACTGTCGGTGATGCCGTCGCCGAGACGCGACACGCCGACGTCCACAAACATCGTCTGCTGCTTCGTCAACCGATAGTCGAAACGGGTGCCGGCCGACACGTTCACGGCCGAACCCGCGCTGTAGGCGGGACGCCACGCACGCGCTTCCGATGGTTGCACGCCGTAATAGTAGTCGACGTATTTGTTGCTCAGCCATTCCGCGCCGACATGCGGCGTGATCGAGAACGCGCCGAGCTCGAACGCCTTCTCGAAGCCGATTTTCGCGCGCTCGCCCTTGTTTCCGCCGAGCAGGAAGCTACCCGACAACGTGCCGAAGCCGGTGCTCCATGACAGTGCGGGCCCATACCACAACGCGCCCTTGCGCTTTTCCATGCCGTTCAGGATCGGGGCATCCGAGCCGCTGTATCCGTCGAACAGCGAGAACTGACCGCGCAGCGCGACATTGACGCCGCTCCAGTTGCCGATTTTCAGATCGACCGTGGTGCCGATGGCCTGCACCCATTTGTTGTCGAAGTAGACCAGAGGAAAAGGCAATACGCGGGTGCCGTCGCCCCTGTAGGCCGACGGCTCGATGCCGACGCCCGCGCCCAATCCCCAATGCGTGACGTTCGTCGCGTTGTTGAGGATGGTCAGCCCTGAGTTATCGGGATCGGGCGGGCTCATGCCGTCGTCCGCCCACGCGGAAGCAGATGAAAGTGCGAATGAAGCGGCAATCAGCCATAACGGGCGGGCGCGGCGAGAGGCAATTTTCACAATCGTTTCCTGGTGTCGAGGGTCGAAACCGGGGCTACTGTAGGACCAGTCGACTTACCGCTCACTTACCAGGAAAAATATCGTCCAAGGCCTCTCCGCGCGCCTGCACGACCCGCCCGCCCAAACCCCCTACTTCGACAACCGCAGCTTCTTCGACACCACGACGCCGCTCGACGGACTCACCAGCCAGATGTCACGGAGATCCACGTGCAACGTGGAGATCCGCGTCGAAATGTCCGTCGGCTCCTCGATACTCGGGTCGGCATGTTCGGTTTGTTCGCTCAAGTAAGGCCGAACCAGACGTCCGGAAAAAACCAGTGCGAAGTCGCCATGCGTTTGCGCGTACTCGGCGGGCGAAAGCCGCAAGCGGCTCCGAACCGTGGTCTTTTTGCCTTGCCCCGTCTCGAGCTCGATGATGTCGACGTGCTGGACGTACCCTTTCGCCTTCGCCTCCGGAGCAATCACGAGCCCGCGCCCGCGCGGCCCCTTCGTCACCTTGCTGAGCAGGATGCCGTCCCGGCCGTCGCGCTCCGCATCGAACAGGTCGACATCCAGCGTCAGCAACTGCCGCCGCGACCGGTATCTCAGCCCGTACCGCACCGGCACCACGAAGGTCACGTCACGGTCCAGACCGACGGCCGCCAGGTCGGGATTCGCGCCGTGCCGGCCGGCGGCACCGGCGACGGCGCCGCGAACCCGGTCACGCAACGAAGGCGCGAGCGTGCTGGCGTGCACCTTCTGCAGCGCCTCCCGGATGGCAACCGGATCGTCGCCGACAATCGGTCGTGCCGGGGACGTGTCGTGATCGACAGCCGACGCGACGTGCGTCGCGCCGCCGACGGCCTCCCCCTCCGCACGCGCCGCGACGGGCGCCAGCATCGTCGTCACGGCGACGATGCACGCGAAGCGCGAACAACCCAATTTGAATTTCCGGTGAAACACGACGAACTCCCGATTGCTTGCGGATCGATAAACGACGAGCACTATAGGGCGGAACGATCGGCAACGCACCCGCCGCTTGAAATTCGCCGATGCCGGCACGCCTCGCCATAGGCTCCTTGTCGGCCCGGCGGCACGTCAACGGCCAACACAACACTACCGTGTTGCCTTGGCGACAACAACCGACGGAAAGCGAGCAGCGGTGCCCATCGGCCATCCGCAAACGCGTCCCGCGCCATCGCCTGACTCGCGGATTCCGTCCGAATCCAGCCCGCCATTCACGTGCGCCACCGAACCATCCGGCGGCGAATTTGTATGTTGAAAGATGCCTTTTCCGGCATCCGATCGGCGGGCTTACACACCGCGCGCCGGTGCACAAGCCCCGCTCGCACCGATTTCAATAGCGTGACGTGTCGTTGCTCATTTTGATTCAGGACAATTCCGAATCTTCAACCTCCAATTCAATCGTGTCCTGACAAAAAAGCCCCCATTTCGACGATATGGGAAAACGAGGCACGACAAATACCAATCCAGAACAATCTACTCGACACATTCTCATCCAAACAAAAACACTACTCAAACCAACCAAATATTAACCATTGTTTCAAAAGAAAATATTTCCCATCTCAAAATAAAAATATTAATTAAAGCTAGAAATAGCTTGCTATTCTTCGCACCGAAATCCCAAGTGCCGTTGCATTGCCACCCTGAGAGGCGGATTCGAACCCATCCGAATCCGGAACAAAAAATAACGAGATTGTCGTTATGTCGATCGCAGCAACTTTTAGAAACTTTGCGTCGGGTCTGATCGATCTGAACAAGCGCCCAGTCTCCCTGCATTTCGGGCAGGCGCAACGCGCAGTCGGCCATCTGCTGGCGCTCCATCACGCCGATATCCGCGAGGGACTGATGTCGGGCATCGAAGGGCAACTGACCTGCGTGTCGACCTACGATCATCTGCCGCCTGCGCTGTTTCTCGGTTTGCCCGTATCGGTCCGGCTGACGACCGATCGGGGCAACATCCAGGCGATCAACGCGATCGTGCGCGAAGTGCGAGCCGGTCAATCCGACGGCGAACTGACCGTCTATCAGCTGCATGTGTGCGACGCCCTTTCACTGATGGACCGTCGCACGAACGCTCGCCTGTTCCGCTCGCGCAGCGTGCCGGACATTCTCGCGACGCTGATGAACGAGTGGAAACAGCGTAGCCCCGCACTCGCGCGAGCGTTCGATTTCGACCTGTCGGCATTGCGGGCCGATCGGTATCCGGCACGCGAGCTGACGCGGCAGGTCAACGAATCCGACGCACGCTTCATCCGGCGTCTGCTGCGCCGCGAAGGCATCACGGTCTTTGCAAAGGCCGCGCCGGTCGACGGAAGACGCGGCGTGGCCGATGAGCGCCCGATTCACACGCTCGTCTTCTGCGACGATCCGCATCGTCTGCCGGACGCACCGGCGGGCACCGTCCGCCTTCACCCGCGCGACGCTGGCGTCGAGCAACGTGACACCGTCACCCTCTTTGCGTACGACCAGAGCCTGTCGCCCGGCAAGGTCCGCCGCCCGTCGTGGGATTACAAGACCGCTCGCATGGACGACTTCGAGGCCGTCGCCGGCCTCGACCAGGGCGAGTCGGGGAACGATCTTGCGCGCCTGCTGACCGACGTCGCGATCGACATCCCGCACGTCGGCGACTCGTGGAACGATCACGCCCGCATCGCGCACGACCGGATGCTGGCCCATCAGTTCGAAGCCGCGCGCTTCGAAGGCATCGGCACCGTACGCGACATGCTGGTGGGGCACGGGTTCACGCTGGCCGGCGACCCCGAGCTGGATATGAAGTCGATCGATCGTCGTCGGTTCGTCGCCACGTCGATTCGACACGTCATCTGGAACAACCTGCCGAAAGACCTGTCGGGCCGCACAAGCGGACTATTCGCGGCAAGCCGCAACCTGACGCCGACCGCCCCGCCGCCCGATGCATCGGCGCAAACGGACACGCGCTACGAGAACAGTTTCACGTGCGTGCAGCGCGGTGTGCCGCTGAAGCCCGCCTACGATCCGGCGATCGACGTGCCGCCGGTTCACCTGCTGACCGGCACGATCGTCGGCACGCAGGGCGAAGAGGTGTTTTGCGACAAGGCCGGCCGCGTGCGTGTGCAGATTCACGGGCTGGATCCGGCGGACCATGCTCACGCGCAAGGCGCCGGTACGAACGGCCTGGCCGGCGACAGCGCGCCGATTCGCGTCGCGGCGAGTCTCGCGGGCGAATGCTTCGGTGCGCTATTCCTGCCGCGTGTCGGGATGGAAGTCCTGCTGGGGAGCCTGTCGGGCGATCCAGACCGTCTGGTGATCATCGGCGTGTTGAGCAACGGCGCGAACCCGCCCGCGACTTTCAGCCATACCGGCGGGCTGCCGGGCAATCGCTACGTGTCCGGGATCAAGACGCGGGAAATCAAGGGCCGCCGGCACAACCAGCTTCGCCTGGACGATACGCCGTCGCAAATCTCCGCGCAGTTGGCAAGCGAACATGCGCATACCCAGTTGAATCTCGGCTACCTGACGCAGCCGCGCGTGGACGGACACGGGAACGATCGTGGCGAAGGCGCGGAACTGCGCACCGACGCCGCTGCGGCCTTGCGCGCCGCCCAAGGCATGCTGTTGACGACCTATGCGCGTTCGCACGCGACCGGCGGTCAGCTCGATCGCGACGAACTGATTCACTTGCTCGATCAATGCACGGCGCTGTTCAAGTCGCTCGGCGATTACGCCGGCCAGCATGGCGGGCAATCCGCCGACACGGCCGGCCAGGACAACATCGCCAACGCTTTCCGTCACTGGAAACCCGGCGGGTCGGAATCTGGCGCTACCGGCGACGCATCCGCGTTCATGGCGTTCGGTGCGCAAGCGGGGTCGCTGAACGTCACGCCGAAAACGCATGTCACGTATGCGGGCGAGAACATCGATCAGATCGCGCAGCAACACATGCAGATCACGAGCGGCGAGCGAATCAATCTGCATGCCGGGCATGGCGTCGCAATGTTCGCGCACGGCGACGGCGTATCGGCGATCGCGCATCAGGGGAAAGTGACCCTTCAATCGCAGCACGACGACACGCAAATCGAGTCCGGCAAAAACATCCAGTTGACCGCGGCCGACGGCAGGCTGGCCGGCACGGCGAGCGACGGAGTCGTATTCGTCACGGCGGGCGGCGCGTATCTCAAGCTGCATGGTGGCGATATCGAATTGGGATGCCCCGGCAAGTTCACCGTGAAATCCGATGGTCATGCATGGGACGGCCCCGCAAGCATGAGCGTCGACCTGCCGACATTCGATCAAAGTCCGCTCGGCCGCGTCCCGAAGCTGATTCGGCCAACGGACGGTAACGCGGTGCCGGGGTTCGAAGGACAGATTCGAAAGGCATCGGGAACGCTGTCGAGTTTGACGACCGACCCGGCCGGGGAACTGCCGGCCGTCGATACCGACCGGTTCGAGAGGCTGGCGGTGAAGTTCGCCAAGAAGAATGTTTAACGAAAGCATAGGAGTCCGGATGAACGACTCATCTCTCGATTCTCGACCGACCGCGAGCGCCCGCACCAACGAGCACGCCGCGAAGACCGATGTGGCCGATACGGCTGCGCCGCGCCCGGAGCCACCTCAGATCGTCGTCGGTCGGAGCGACGGAGTCTCGATGTGGACGAAAGACACCCGGCTGATCTGTATCAAGCAAATGCCGTTGCCTGGTATCGTCATCTTCGTCCATGGCGTGAACTCCGAAGGCGAATGGTTCGAAGCCGCCGAGCAGGGGCTGTGCGATGGCCTGAATCGCCGGCTCGGCCGGCTGGACGATCAATTGATGTATCACGGCATCGACGCCGGGCAATTGGTGCCGGCGAAGTACACGGAAAGCGTGACGCCGGATGGGTTTCTTAATCCGAAGCTTTGGTCCGGCAACTACATCAAATCTGACCCGTCCTTCTCTCCCGTCATTCATTTCCGATGGGGCTATAGGGCAACCGCCGCAGAGCTGAAAGAGTACGGCGACAAGATTTTCCTGAACGAGAAGGACTATTGGGGCGGCGGCCCGTTCACGAACGGCTGCGCGAGCCTGCCCGATCTCTGGCACGGCGGTCTCGACGACCGCGCTGCCGGGTGGTTGACCGTCCAGGGGATCAACCCGACCAACCGGCCGCTGTATCGCGCGCCGCCCCGCGCATATGGCGTGCTCGCGGCGTTGCGCCTTGCGAGGCTGATCGAGTCGATTCGCCGCATGCAGGCCGACGTGCCGATTACCGTCGTATGCCATAGCCAGGGCAACATCGTGGGCCTGACGGCGGCGTTTTTCGGCGATGCGCTGCCCGACGTCGTAGATCCGTGGGGACGTAGCGGGCATTGCGTGGCGGATGCCTACGTACTGGCGAATGCGCCGTACAGCCTTGCGCGCGCAGACGGCCCGAATCCATCCGATACGTTCATGGATACCTGGTCGCAACGCGCGACCAGGGACGGCAGCGGTCGTCGCGGACGGCAGACCTACGCCGCCCGCACGAAAACGTTCGGCAAGTTTCTGTCGATCATCGGCACGCGCAAAGCCTACGAACTGCCCGCCGGCAAGATCGATGAAGACATGGCCAACGAACGGGTATCACCGACCAGCAAGCGGTCTTATGCGGCACAAGAGGATCGGGCTCGCCACGGCCTGAACGAATCGACTTATGGTCGCGTCACCGCGTATTGCTGTCCACACGATCAGGTGATTTCGGCGGTCACGGTTCAAGGCATCGGCTGGCGCGGCATCGACGAGAACGAGCTGAACGATATCGGTGTCCCCGGCGTGCTGACGCAGCGCGTCTTTGCCTCCGGCTTCAAGGTTGGCGTGCAGAAACGCTATCGGTATCGGGAGGATGACTGGCGGCATGGCAAAGAGGGAACCACGTCGGGATTCTGGTATCCGCCTTCGCCGCCGGCCAAATTCAATCTCATCGGTGCGCTCAAGGGAAACGAGTCCGTGTTCGGGGTGGCGGCCACGCTTGCATCCGCGCCGATCATGTTTTTCGTGACCCAGATCAGCTCGACATTGAATATGTTCCGCGTGAACGCCAATCCGCCGAAGGGCTGGAGCGTGGTAGCGGACGCGCCGGCACTCGACGAACCGTTCCCGCCGCAAGCGTTGCGGTTCGGCAAGCCCATCGAAACGAAAGACGGCAATGCGATAAGCGACTTCAACGAAGGCAACGATCCGCCGGCCGCATGGCGCGACGCAAGCAAGAGCGAGGCAGACAAGCGCGCGGACGATCCTTACGATCAGTACAACGCGAAGAACGCCGACAGCGTCGCGCAAGGGACGGCAGAGAGCGAAGCCGGACAGCGTTACGAGGACCGCGCGTTGATGCGGATGGAGGCACGGCGCACGCTGAATACAGAATGGCTCGATGGTGATGGCCACGTGATCGGCGAGGACGGCAAGAGCGAAATGCCGGAGGGCTACAAGGAATGGCGCGATCAGCAGATTGTCGATTGGCTCGATCGTGGCTCGACCAACAGCCCGACGAACCATTCCACGACGATGACCAATCCGAAGCATGCCAGAAAGGCGCTTGCGTACGACGTGGCGATCGGGGTTTGCTATCTGACGCCCGAGCAAATGAAGGTGCTGCGGATTGAGGCGGATTGGCGGATGGAAGACGGTATTCCCGACGACAACCCGAACAAGAAATACACGGAGTACTTTGTGCGCGGAAAACTTGACGAACTTCCGATGCATGAATGGGTACATGCGGAGAGCAGCGAAGGCAAGATGCCGGACACCATCACGAATGAACGAGAAGGTCAGTTCTATCTGAAGGTCGGGGGCACGATATGAAGGCACTAATCGCTACATGGCCGCGACGTGCCGCTGTTGCGCTCGCAGCATGGATGATCACGGCCGTACTCATGGCGTCGTTAATGGCGCACGTAGAACAACCAGACCCGACACAACTGGAAATAGGAGATTGGATGAAACGATTTTTAGTCGTGCCCAGCCTGGCTGCGCTCATGGTGCTTCTTTTCACCACGGCCACGGTACGGCCCGCGCACGCGGCACCTTCGACGGAACCTGTAACGCATGCGGGGCCCTCTGCGGAAGAAGCAGCGAAGCCATTCGTCGCGCAGGTCGTAGGTTTGATCTGGTTGAATCCGTTGCAACGCATGGACTACCCGACCGAATGGCAACTGCTGTGGACGCAAGGACTCGCATCCCCGAACAAGAACGACGACATGGTGCGAACCGATCCGAAGTCCTTTACGACGCTCCAGTCGGTAGCGGGTATCGCATACGGCAACGAAGGCGCAGAAACATTCAGAGGGTTCTATCGCAAGTACATGACCAAGTTCCCGCTGCTGCTTCACTCACGCTACGCGAGCAACGCGAAATACTTCTACACGGTCAAACCTGACGATAAAAGGGACTGGCGCGAGTTGGCCGGTATCCGTGTCGAGCTTGCAATTCCGGAACGACTTGACGCATCCGAATCGCAAAGCTACTTGCAGGACTCCATTCGAAGGACGTTTTCGATCGGGAATCAGTATTTTCCAACGATGTGGAGCCGCAACACGCTCCCCGACGTACAAATCACGCAAGGCGACGCGAACGCCGGATTCACTTCATTGAGCAACGCGTTGGACTATTTGCAGGCGAATCCCGACAAGAGCGTCTGGGTAGTGAACTGGGACGCACCTAACTTCCCGCCCACGGATGCACAGATCAACGAGAACCTTGTCACGCTCTTCCTCGCCGGTCCGACCTTCAATACCGAGCGCGAACCGCTCGCCTGGATCGGCAAGGCAGCAACCGGCAACACGCATGATTTTCCGCAGAAGGTCGGCACAACGCGCGCCGTGCAGGCGTGGAAGGCGACGATCGACCAAGCGGCACGCAATGCTGGCATCACGGTCCCTGACCTCGACTACATCGTTCACGACGCAGGTAAAGGCAGCGACGCATCGTCGGCGCGCCTTGCCACCCTCGCGCAGACGTTGACCGAAGCCCTCCCCGAATACGACCACCGCAAACAGACATTCAACACGGCCGCCCTACTTGGCGACATGGGAACCGGCAGCGCACTGACAGATGTCGCGCTCGCCATCGGCCGGATCAACCACTTCGGCGGCAACGCACTCGTCGCCGGCACGACCGATCCCGAGCATCCCGTCGCGGTCGTTGTCCGGCCACCGTCGAAGCTCACGCCGATCGATCCCGACAAGGACTGGTTCCGCGCACGCGGCGGCAACAATGCCTACCTGCCGTGGTGGGGCCGCCGACACGATACGAATTACGGCATGCAAGGCTATTCATGGTGATGCACACCGGTACGGCAGCGCGTTAAATGTGAACGTAGATGTTGTATAGAGCAGCAGGAGGTGGGGTGAAACGATTTGTAGTTGTCCCTAGTTTGGTGGCACTTGTGGCGTTTCTGTTCTCGACGGCCATGATGCGCTCGGCGCATTCCGCACCTGCCGCTGAACCAATAGCGAACGCAGCTCCCTCCGTCGAAGAGCCGGCGAAGCCATTCTTTGCCCAGGTCGTCGGACTCATTTGGTTGAATCCGTTGCAACGCATGGACTACCCGACCGAATGGCAACTGCTGTGGACGCAAGGACTCGCGTCTCCGAACAAGAACGACGACATGGTGCGAACCGATCCGAAGTCCTTTACAACGCTTCAATCGATTGGCGCGCTGGTATATGGTAACGAAGGCGCAGAAACATTCAGAGGTTTTTATCGCAAGTACATGACCAAGTTCCCGCTGCTGCTTCACTCGCGCTACGCGAGCAACGCGAAATACTTCTACACGGTCAAACCTGACGATAAAAAGAACTGGCGTGAGTTGGCTGGCATCCGTGTCGAGCTTGCGATTCCGGAACGACTCGACGCGGCCGAATCGCAAAGCTACTTGCAGGACTCGATTCGAAGGACGTTTTCGATCGGGAATCGGTATTTTCCAACGATGTGGAGCCGCAACACGCTCCCCGACGTACAAATCACGCAAGGCGACGCGAACGCCGGATTCACTTCATTGAGCAACGCGTTGGACTATTTGCAGGCGAATCCCGACAAGAGCGTCTGGGTAGTGAACTGGGACGCACCTAACTTCCCGCCCACGGATGCACAGATCAACGAGAACCTTGTCACGCTCTTCCTCGCCGGTCCGACCTTCAATACCGAGCGCGAACCGCTCGCCTGGATCGGCAAGGCAGCAACCGGCAACACGCATGATTTTCCGCAGAAGGTCGGCACAACGCGCGCCGTGCAGGCGTGGAAGGCGACGATCGACCAAGCGGCACGCAATGCTGGCATCACGGTCCCTGACCTCGACTACATCGTTCACGACGCAGGTAAAGGCAGCGACGCATCGTCGGCGCGCCTTGCCACCCTCGCGCAGACGTTGACCGAAGCCCTCCCCGAATACGACCACCGCAAACAGACATTCAACACGGCCGCCCTACTTGGCGACATGGGAACCGGCAGCGCACTGACAGATGTCGCGCTCGCCATCGGCCGGATCAACCACTTCGGCGGCAACGCACTCGTCGCCGGCACGACCGATCCCGAGCATCCCGTCGCGGTCGTTGTCCGGCCACCGTCGAAGCTCACGCCGATCGATCCCGACAAGGACTGGTTCCGCGCACGCGGCGGCAACAATGCCTACCTGCCGTGGTGGGGCCGCCGACACGACACAAATTACGGCATGCAGGGCTATTCATGGTGACGCACACCGGCGCGGCAAATCGCTTCGTCCGAACGTGATCGCCGCGTCAGACCTCAAACCATTTGGAGGACGGAATCCCATGCGGGGAATTATCCGGGTAGAAGATACGCACACCCACGGCGGCCGGGTCGAATCCGGCGCCCGAAAAAGCACGGTGATGGGGCGCGCGGTCGCTCGTATCGGCGACGCGTGCTCGTGTCCGATTCATGGCGCCTGCACGATTGCCGAAGGCGACCCGGCCTTCGACATCGAAGGCGGAGCCGCCGCGTTCGACGGCCACAAGACTTCGTGCGGCGCGGAATTGATCTCGTCGCTTCAACATTCGGGGCGGGTCTGAATGCCGACGCCCCGACGCATGACCGACGAACAGTTCCGGCTGCTGCGGATGCAGGACACGCGGATCAAGCCGCTGAACCAGTGGGCCTTGCACGAGATTTTCGTGAAGGGCCGATCACAACGGGCGCTGGCCGCCGAACTCGGCATGACGCACTCCGCGATGTCGCAACTTGTGCGAAAAGCCTGGCGACGCTATCTCGATCTGCCATGCAACGCCGCCCGCCTCACGACGCTCACGGTCACGATTCCGTCGAAGTACGAGCAGGCGCTGCTGGCATGGGTACGGGATGCGCACCGGTTATCGACCGACCCCGGCCCCGATGCGGCGACGTAATCGCGACGATTCCGGCCAGCGAAGCCGCGGAGAAATGAATTCCTCCAATCCCATCACAGATAAAACGTAATTCCACTTAGAGCTGAATTCTCAGCCAACTTTGGATCCTTTTTCCCTTCTGTCCCCCGTATCATTTCCGTCACTACGCAATCAGCAAGAGACGGACATGAGCGACACCCCCCCGCTGCACTACCTCGACTACGCAGCCACGACCCCCGCCGATCCCCGCGTGATCGAAGCGATGACGGCCTGTCTCGGCTTCGACGGCATCTTCGGCAACCCCGCATCCAGCTCGCACGCCGCCGGCCGGCTCGCGAAAGACAAGGTCGAGCACGCCCGCGTGCAAGTCGCCGCCCTCATCGGCGCGGACGCCGACGAGATCGTCTGGACGTCGGGCGCCACCGAATCGAACAACCTCGCGCTGAAGGGCTATGCGGAAAACGCGACCGGCAAGCGCCATCTGATCACGAGCCGCCTCGAGCACAAGGCCATTCTCGACACGATGGCGAACCTGTCGAAGCACGGCATGCAGGTCACTTTCCTGACGCCCGACGCGAACGGCGAAATCACCGCCGACGCCGTGGCGGCCGCGATCGGCCCCGACACCGGCCTCGTGTCGTTGATGCTCGTGAACAACGAGATCGGCACGCTGACCGACATCGGCGCGATCGCCCGCATCGTGCACGCCGCCGGCGCGCTGCTCCACGTCGACGCCGCGCAGGCGCTCGGCAAGACGCAGATCGACGTACGCGCACTCGGCATCGACATGATGTCGATGTCCGCCCACAAGGTGTACGGCCCGAAGGGGATCGGCGCACTGTTCGTCCGCCGCGAGATCGCGAGCCGGATCGCCCCGCAAATCCACGGCGGCGGCCACGAGCGCGGGTTGCGTTCGGGCACGCTCGCCACGCATCAGATCGTCGGCATGGGCGTCGCATGCGAACTCGCCGCCGACAAACTCGACGGCGAAGCCGCCCGGATCGCGGCGCTCGGCGCGCGGCTCACCGACGCGCTGTTCGCGCTCGGCGACGTCACGCAGAACGCAGCCGCGGCCCGCCGCATCCCGCACACGCTGAGCCTGACGGTACATGCGCCGGGCTTTTTCCCGTTCATGCTCGGCGATGCGCTCGCCGTGTCGTCCACCTCCGCCTGCAATTCGACCAGCGGCGCGCCGTCCCACGTGCTGACCGCGATCGGTCTCGATGCGGAAACGGCCGGCCGCACCGTGCGCATCAGTTTCGGGCGTTTCACGACGGAACAGGACGTCGACTTCGCGGTCGCCTGTTTCGCGCGGGCGATCGAGCAATGTCGGGCGGCGGCGGCGACCGGCTTCACCGCGTCGCGGCAGATCACGCCGGCCGACCTGAAGGCGATCCGCAATGCCGGTTTCCGTGCGGTGATCTGCAACCGGCCGGACGGCGAAGGCGCGGATCAGCCGGCGTTCGAGGAGATCGCCGCTGCCGCGCGCGAACTGGGCATGGACGCGCGCTACCTGCCGGTCGAACGCGACCGCATCGGCGACGCGGAAGTCGACGCGTTCGGCGCGCTGGTCGACACGCTGCCGAAGCCGGTGCTCGCGTATTGCCGCAGCGGCAGCCGCTCCGGCATGCTGTGGAATCGGCTGTCCGAACGACGCACGGCGTAAACCGCCCGCCACTACACCCGCCCCCCCCTGCGTCCACGCACGAAGCCGGCCCGCGCGACGGAAAGCCGCGCCGGCCGCCACCCTGCCTGCTACATCACTCGTCCTGCTGTTCCTGCTGCGCCTGCACCTGCCGCTGCCGGATGAACTGCCGCACATCGCTCATCGTCACGCGGCCGGTGTGCTTCGCGTCGATCTCGTCGAAGTGCTTCGACACGAAACCGAGCCCGCTGCTCTGCGCCTGCGCCTTCGTCACGGCCGCGCCGTTGCTCAGCACGGTATTGGCGCCGAGCCGCGCGTCGACGCGCTGCTGCGCCTGCTGCTGCAACGTCGCGCCGGTCGACGGCAACACCGGCGCCGCCCGCGTGGCCGGAAAGAACGGACCGTCGACACCGCGCCCGCCGTGCGGCAGCTTCACCGGCGCCACCGCCTGCGGCGGCAACGCGTAGGCAGTGCTCATCACGGCGCCGAGCACGATCAACGGAGACATACGCCGCATCAATTGGATTAGGGACATGATCGCTCGCATTCAATGGATGAATAGAAGGTTCCTTTGATAAGGACTCCGTCGCTCAAGGGGCGGCCGCCAGCGTGGTCGCCGTCGTCGCACCCGGCGCGCTGCCGGTCGGTACGCTCGGCGGGTTTTCATCCGGCCACGGCGGCGGCAGCATGTGCAGCGTCAGCGCCGTCGGAATCCGCGCGCCCTTGTAGAACGTCTGCAAATCCCGCTTCATCAGCGGACGGGCGACGTCGTCCAGATAGATCATGTGACCGCCCTGGAAGAAATTCACCTGCAGTTTCGGATTCAGGCCCTTCACCGTCTGCAGCCGCGCGAGCTGCTTCTCGGTGTTGAAGAACGGCGTCGCGAGATCGTGGTAGCCATTCTCCGCGAGCACGCGAAGCTTCGGGTTGAGCTGCAGCGCGCCGAGCAGATCGGGGATCGTGTCGGGCATCGGCTGGCCGTCGTGCGAGAAATCCCAGACGCCGATGATGTTGTCGTTCAGCGGCAGGTACGTCGCGTTCGGCGCGGTGTAGCCGAGGTAGTCCGGCATCTGCGTCGCGAGCGCGTTCGTGAACGGCTGCGAGATCAGGATGTCGGACGGATCGCCGTCGTTCTGCAGCCGCGGGTCCGAGTTCGGCAACGACACGCGCCCGTCATATCGGCCGATCGTCGTGCCGGGCACGAGGCTCGTGCCGAACGGATTCGCGTTGAAGTAGTCGCGCAGCGCCTGCTGCGTGAGACTCGACGGGATCGACCACAGCCTCAGCGTCGCATCGCTCGGGAACACCGGCGTGCCGAGCGCATCCGGAATGCCGAGCTGGCTCAACACCCACGACTGCGAATACTTCTGCAACTGGCTGTAGATCAGCGTCGTGAACAGTTCTGTCTGGAGTGCGTACAGATCCTGGTTCACCGGCGCCGGCGACACCTGGTTGAAGTACGCGGCGACCGCCGCATAGCCGGGCAGATAGCCGGCCACCGTATCGGTATCGAGCAGCAGCCCTTCGGTCGACTGCGTGATCGCCACCGCTTCCACTGCATCCGCGAAGTAGTTCAGGATCGCCGACTGCAGCACGATCCCCGTCAGGTGCACGCCGGCCGATTCGAGCGCGAGCGCGAGCATGTCGGTCCGCGGCGTGCCGTACGATTCGCCGTACAGGTAGATCGGCGACGTGCCGCGGCCGTTGACGTTCAGGTAGCGCTGGATGAAGTCGCGCATGATGTTCACGTCCACGTCGGAACCCCAGTACTTCTGGTTGGTGTTCGGCAACACGGCTTCCGACAGCCCGGTGCCGGGCGGGTCGATGAACACGAGGTCGGTGGTGTCGATCAGGCTCTCCGCATTGTCGACGAGCGGATAGTTCGGCCAGTTGTTGCCGAACAGCGGATCGGGCGTGGCCACGCGGGTCGGCGCGAACGAGCCGAGCCGCAGCCAGATCGACGACGAACCGGGCCCGCCGTTGTAGACGAACGTGACCGGGCGCGGCTTGCCGTTCGTGCTGGGCGCGGTGTACGCGACATACGACATCGACGCTTCCGCATTGCCGTTCGCGTCCTGCGCGGTCAGGTGGCCGGTGGTCGTCGTGTAGTCGATCGTCTTGCCGCCGCCGGTCCACTGGTAATGCATGACGGCCGCCTTCTCGGACACCTGCGACGGCGCGAGGCCGTCGGTCGCGTTCATCGAGTACGCGACCGGGTCGACGTACGGCTGGTTGGCCGCCTGCGCCTGCGTGCCGGCCGCCTGCGCGCTGGCCTGCTGGCTCGCGGTGGCCTGCGCGAGGCTCGACGCGCCGACGGACGACGAATCGTCGCCGCCGCATGCCGCGAGCGCCAGTGTCATCGCGGTCAATGCACCTAGCCCGGCCAGCCGGCCGCGACGAACGCGGCGGCTGCCGGTATTGCTCCTGTCTGGTTTCATCTCTTTCCTTTGGCTTCGGATACCGCGTCACACAGGCCGCCAACGCCTGCGGCACGCGCAGGCCGACCCGCCACTCGCGTTGCACGGTCGGCAGTCGGCGATTGGGGATGGGACTTCTCAGAGACTGAACTTGATACAGACACAGCAAACTGCTGGCGAGAATGGTGCTCGGACGCGCCCCCTGCAGTTTGGCCAACTTTTATATGACTAAAATTTACGACACCACAAAAATAGGCGGTGCCGCGCCGCGTTGTCAAAGATCATTCGGATATTAAAATTCCCGCAATGATGCGAAGGGCGGACAGTGTCTGGAATTTGAAAGAAAACGGAATTATTCGTGCAAGGTACGCGTTATCGGCATTGCCGCGTCGAGTATTTTGCCTTTCTCGCGCAAAGCAGCAGCCTTTCCTGTATTGACGCGGCGCATCCAAGGCCTTCGGATCGAGCGGGCATTTCTTTCATTTTTATTATCGCCGATCGATTAATGCGATGCCGCGACATATATATGCCATTCAGCGATTCGATTCGCTTCGATCACGCTTCAATTGCAGTTCCGGTGTGCACTGCGTCATCCATAAAATACCGGTTCGATTAATATTTCGAGGAATTATTTACCCGGCATTCGAACGGCTTTGCCGTGCGCACGGCGACGTACGGCATCGCCGCACGTCGCCCGTTGCGATGACTCACGCCACGATCACTTCCCGCCGTCCGGCAGCGCGATATCGATCAGCACCGGATCGTGATCCGACGAACGATACGCATCGGCCGCGTAGAACGTCTTCTGCTGCTCGGCCGACTTGTACGCGAGCGTGTACTGCAGCGCGAGCGGCTCGTCCGCGTTGATGTGCCATTCGTGCACGGCCTTCACGTGCGACGCGAGCGGCAGCGTCGCGAGCGCGTGGTCGAGATAACCGGCTTCGCCGTTGTACACGTAGCTGTACGCGTTCGCGCCGATCCAGCGCGCGACGAGGTTGCGGTAGCCGCGCGATTCGAGCGTGCGGATCGGGTCTTCGTACGTGTAGCTGTTGAAGTCGCCGATCAGCAGCACGCCCTGGCTCTTGACGCCCGTCGGGTTGCCGGCCAGCCAGTCGGCGACCTTCGCCGCCGCGCGCGTGCGCGTCGGATTCCAGCAGCCCTGACCATCGCCCTGGTCGAGATCGTCGTTCGTGGCATCCGGGCAGTTCTTCGACTTCAGGTGGTTCACGGCCACCGTCAGCGCCTGCTTGTTGCCGCCGACCAGCCGGAACGACTGCGCGAGCGGCTGGCGGTTCTTGTCGTCGATCGCGAGCGTCGCCGCGCGGCCGACCGGTTCGACCTTGCGGCTGTCGTAGATCATCGCGACCGAGATCGCGTCGCCGCCGAGCCGCGACGTGCCCGGATCGACCACGCGCCATTGGGCACCGAGCTTCGCCGCGAGCTGGCGCACCGCGCTCAGTTCGCCGTAGCCGTTGTTCTGGATTTCCATCAGGCCGATCACGTCGGCGTCGATCGCCTTCAGCGCGCTGACGATCTTCGCTTCCTGGCGCTGGAATTCCTCGAACGTCTTCGCGCCGCGGTTGTCCGGATCGTCGAAGCCGCCGCCGAGACCGTTGCCGTTGAAGTAGTTGAGCACGTTGAACGACGCGACGCGCAGGTTCGATTTCGGATCGCGCGCCGGTGCGTTCGTGCGCGGGTTCTCGCGCTTGTCGAACGCCGGCACGGCCGCGCCGGGCAGCGGCTGTACGCGCCATGCGCCATAACGCACTTCGAGCACGCCTTCGACGTCGCGCACGGTGTAGCCCGCGCGCAGCGTGTTCGCGGCCGACAGGCCCAGCGCCGGATACGGCACGGTCGCGGGGTTCTGCTTGTTCGAGCCGTCGTCGAGGATCAAACGGTTGCGCGCGTTCGCATCGATCTGCGTTTGCGCCTGCGCGGGCGGCACGACGCTCGTCGGCGTACGCAGCCGGCCGTTGCTGAGCATCACGCTGCCGTAGCGGCCGAGTTCGTAGTTGTCGGTGACGCTCAGCGTCTGCGGCAGGCGCACGCGCATCCCTTCGTACGCGGCGAACGCGTTCGGGCTGTCGACCGGCAGCGTGAGCGTCGCGGGCGTGACCGTCTGGCCGTTCGCGCACACCGCGATCGCGCCCGCCAGCGTGAGCTGCGTCTGCCCGTATTTCTCCTCGACCTTGCCCGTCACGTGCACGAGATCGCCGGCCTTCGCACGCACCTTCGGCGCATAGACGAACAGGCCTTCGGACACGCCCGGCTGGTTGCGGCGCTGCGCGTCGGCCTGCTGGACGAAGAAGCCGCCGAAGCCGTCCGTGCCGCCGAAATCGGCAGTGACGACGGCTTCGATCGACGTGTTCTGACCGGCGAGCGGCGACGGCGCGCCCGGGCCCTGGATATCGGCGATCGGCGTCGTGCTGCCGCCGCAGTTCGCGCTGACGGGCGCGGCAGTGGCGGCAAATACCGGCGCGGCGAGCGTCGGGAGCAGCAATAGCGGGGCAAACAGGCGGATTGTCGAACGCATGGCGGGAATCCCGGTTGTGAGGGTGGCGAAAGCTTAGCGGCGCTCGGTGACAGTTTTTGGTAATCGGCAGACAGGCCGATGTAATTGTCGTCATCATGCCGTGATCGCCATGCGTCGTACGGCCGCGCGTCGCTCATGCCGCGAATCCTCCGCCGAAAAAACGCCGCGCTAGACCGTCCCCGGCAACGCGCTCGACACGAGCACGGCCGCCACCATCAGCACGCCGCCGAGCACGACCGCCTCGACGCGCAGCACCGTGCCGAACCGCTTCAACGCGCCGGCCGGCATCGCGACGGCCGGGTCCTGCAACGCGGCGAGCAGCTTCGGCATCCCGAAGAACCGGTTGTGTCCGCCGAGCATCGCGGCAATCAGCACGAGCACGAGCTTCAGCAGCAGGATCTGCCCGTACGTCGACGCGAACAGGTTGGCGGGCGTATCGACACCGCGCCAGCCGTTGTACGCGCCGGTCGCGAACAGTACGACCAGCGCGTAAGTGGACGCATCGGACAGCGACTGCACGAACGATGCGCCCGTCGCGCGTTCGCTCGCCGGCATGCGGACGAGCCGCGGCATCACGCCGAACGCCGTCACGAGCACGAGCCCGACCCACGCGCTGATCGCCAGCAGATGCAGCCAGTCGGCCCACACGGGGACGCTGAACGGCCCGGCGTCCACCGGATGCCCGCCGTTGCTGCGAGCGAGCGCGACACCGGCGAGCGCGGCCACCATCGCGAACGGAAACCGCGTGTCGTTCGCATGCGAGACGAACGACAGCAGCACGACGACGAGCATGAATGCGGTGCCGGCCAGCCACGCATGGCCGAACCCGGTGCCCGCGAGCATCGAATAAACCGCCGACCCCGCGTCGAGCAGCGACACTTCGCTCATCAGCGCGCAGTGCGCCCAGAACGCGGTGACGCTCGCGAGCAGCGATACGACGGACGCGCTGCGCAGCGTCGCGACGAGCCGCCGCCCGACGCCGCGCTGCCACGCGGATGTGCCGCGCGCGAGCCAGTGCCGGCCGAGCAACGCGCCGACGACGACCGCGAACCCGGCGTTCTGGATCGCCACTGACACGAGCCGCAGCAGGCCGACGATGCCGTCGTTCATCCCTTCACCCGGAACGTATACGTGCCCTTCGTGCGATGCGCATCGGCCGTCATCGCCACCCACTGCACCGTGTACGCGCCGGCCGCAAGCTTCGGTATCGCGACGGTCATCACGCGCGGATTCGACGCATCGACCTTCGCCTTGTCCTGCGTGACGGCGTTGCCGCTCGCATCCGACACCTTCACCGAGCTGAACGCCGGTTCGAGATCTTCGTTGAACGTGAGCCGCAACGCGTCGGGCGCCGCGTCGACCGTGCCGCCGGCCGCTGGCACCGCGCCTTCGAGCTTGCCGTGGGCCGAAGCCGCGGCCGGTGTCATCGCGAAGAGGGCGGCCGCCGCGGCGAACGCGGCGAGCCCTCCGGAAATCGTGCTGGTCATGTTCGCGCTCCGCATCACGGCTTCTTCAGTTCGACGACGGTCAGCGCGCCGTTCACGTCCTCGGCGACGAAGTCGATCGTATCGCCCACCTTGACCTGCGACAGCATCGCCGGGTCCTTGACCTTGAACACCATCGTCATCGCATCCATCCCGAGGTTCTCCAGCGGACCGTGCTTGATCGTCAGCTTGCCGGCGGCCATGTCGATCTTGCGAATCTCGCCGTGCGACATGCGCTGCGCCGCCGCGGCGCCCTGCTTCGCGCCGCCGCTCATGTCCATGCCGGCCATGTCGCCGGTCGCGTACGACGCGGCCGAGAACGCCAGCGCGCACCCCGTCGCCATCAGAACCAGTCCTTTCTTCATCGTGTCGACTCCCGTGTGAGTGAATGGAAATCGACGGCCGCATCGGTGCGGCCGCCGCGTGCTGCTTCAGCCGTCCGGCAATTCGCCGGTGTATTCGTGCGCGAC
Source organism: Burkholderia sp. CpTa8-5 (assembly GCF_017815045.1). Classification (NCBI taxonomy): domain Bacteria; kingdom Pseudomonadati; phylum Pseudomonadota; class Betaproteobacteria; order Burkholderiales; family Burkholderiaceae; genus Burkholderia; species Burkholderia sp. CpTa8-5. The sequence continues at coordinate 77,848 of NZ_JAGIQD010000002.1, read as the reverse complement.
CGTGCCCTTCGGATGCCGGAACCAGCCCGGATCGCGATAGTCGTTGCGGCCGAGCCCCTGCCGCACCTTGAGCACCGTGAACATGCCGCCCATCTCCAGCGGCCCGAACGGGCCCGTGCCGGTCATCATCGGCAGCGTGTTGTCGGGCAACGGCATCTCCATGCCGCCCATCGCGCCGCCCGTGCTGCCCATCGCCATGTAGTCGGGCACGAGCTTGCCGATCCGCTTCGCGAGATCCTTCTGCGGCACGCCGATCAGGTTCGGCACCTGGTGGCCCATCGCATTCATCGTGTGATGCGACTTGTGGCAATGGAACGCCCAGTCGCCCGGACGATCGGCGGTGAACTCGATCGCGCGCATCTGGCCGACCGCGACATCGGCCGTCACTTCGGGCCAGCGCGCGGCCGGCGGAATCCAGCCGCCGTCGGTGCCCGCGACCTCGAAGCTGTAGCCGTGCAGGTGGATCGGGTGATTCGTCATCGTCAGGTTGCCGAAACGAATCCGGACGCGGTCGCCGGCGCGCACCGGCAGCGGATCGATGCCCGGAAACACGCGCGAGTTGAAGGTCCACATGTTGAAATCGGTCATCTCGTTCACGCGCGGCGTGTAGCTGCCCGGGTCGATGTCGTACGCGGCGAGCAGGAACACGAAATCGCGATCGACCGGCATCGTGCCGCGATCCTTCGGATGCACGATGAACATGCCCATCATCCCCATCGCCATCTGCACCATCTCGTCGGCGTGCGGGTGATACATGAACGTGCCGTGCGCTTCGAGCTGGAACTCGTAGACGAAGGTCTTGCCGGGCGGAATGTGCGGCTGCGTGAGGCCGCCGACGCCGTCCATCCCGTTCGGCAGCCGCAGCCCGTGCCAGTGGATCGTCGTGTGCTCGGGCAGCCGGTTCGTCACGAAGATGCGGACCTTGTCGCCTTCGACGGCCTCGATCGTCGGGCCCGGCGACTGGCCGTTGTAGCCCCACAGGTTCGCGTTCATGCCGGGCGCCATCTCGCGCACGACGGGCTCGGCCGTCAGGTGGAATTCCTTCCAGCCGTTCTTCATCCGCCACGGCAGCGACCAGCCGTTCAGCGTCGCGACCGGCGTGTACGGGCGGCCGTTCGGCGGCACGAGCGGCGGCTGCGTGCCGGTTTTCGCCATCGTGGGCGCTTCGGGCAGCGACGCGGCGCCGGCCTTGCTGACCATCGCCGCACCGAGCAGCGCGGCGCCCGAGCCGCTGAGAAATTGTCGACGGGACACCATGTCAATGACCTTCCGGATGCGGTTGCGTGGCGGGCGCCGGCGGCGCCGCGGGAGGGGAAGCCGGCTGCGGCGCAGCGTCGGCCTTCGAAGCGGATTCGGGTGCTGATTCGGCGGAGTTCGTCGCGCGCGGCGTAGCACCCGACGACGGCAACCGGCCGCCGACCGCCATCTGCAGATCGGTTTCCGCGAGCCAGTAGTCCTTCAGCGCGTCGATGTAGCCGTTGACCGCGCCGACCTGTTCTCGCGCATCGGTCAGCAGCTCGAACACGCTCGCGAGCATCCCGTTGTAGCGCAGCAGCAGTTCGTCGGAGATCGTCTTGCGCAGCGGCACGACTTCGTCGCGGTAGTGCGTGGCGACGTCGTAGCTGGTGACGTAAGCCGAGTACGATTCGCGCACTTCGGAGCGCGCATCGATGGCGGTTTTCGCGAGCCGGTTCGCGGACTGCATGTAGATCGCCTCGGCGCGCGCGACCTTCGCGCCGCCCCAGTCGAACAGCGGAATCTCGACGCTGATCTCGTAGCCGTGCTCGTGGCCCTTGCCGGTTTCGTAGTCGTTCACGTAGCCGAGTTCGACCGCGTTGACGAAGCGCGTGGCCTTGCTCAGGCCGAGCGACGACGCGACGCCCTGCGTCTGCAGCTTCGCCGCCTGGATGTCGAGGCGGTTGCTCATCGCGAAGCGTTCGAGATCGGGCAGATCCGGGCGCGCCTTCGGTAAATCCGGCAAGCGTTCGGGTAGCGCGTATCGCGTGCGTTCGCCCCACAGCCCCATCGCGCGCGTGAGCTTCTCGCGTGCGGCGACGGCCTGCTGGCGCGCCTTCGCGTACTGGGCGACCGCGTCGGCATGAAACGCCTGTTCGCGTGCGTAGTCGAGCCGGCTGAAGTTGCCGGCCTGCCGCATGCGCAGCGCGAGTTCGGCCGCCGCGCTCGCGGCGTCGCGCACCTGCTGCGCATAGTTCGCGGCCTGCTCGGCGGCGACCGCTTCCACGTAGGCGCGGCGCGCGTCGGCCGCGACCTTCAGCATCGCGTCGGCCGTTTCGAGCTTGGTCTGCTCGAAGCGGCGGCGTTCGATCTTCGTTGCCAGCGGCATCGTCAGCAGCGCGAACACGTTCGCCGAGAACGTGCGGCCGAGCGTCAGCTCGCCGTCGCCGGCACGCGTGCGGCTGAACGCGAAGCGCGGGTTCGGCAGCCGGCCGGCCTGCACGAGGTCGGCCTCCGACAGCCCGAGTTCCGCGTACGACGCCTGCAGCCCGCGGTTGTTCAGCAGCGCGACCTGCACCGCGTCGTCCATCGACAGCGGTTTCGCCAGCAATTCCTGCGTCCGCCGGTCGACCGCTTCGCGGTCGGCGTGGGTCCGCACCACTACCGCGTCCTTCCCGATGCGTTCCGATGCGACCGACGACACGGCGTCGAACCCGCCGTCCTTCGAAAACGTCGTGCAGCCCGCGAGGAGCGTCAGCACGACCGCGGCCGCGCCGATCCGAGGCGATATCGCGAGCGTCGTCATCGCGTGGCCCCTCCGTGCGTCGAATGGGCGGCGCCGTTGCCGGCCGCGCCGCCGCTCGTGCGCCCTTTCGCGGGTCGCTCCACCACGTCCCGGTTCAGTTGCTTCCAGCCCGGGCCTGCGTCGTCCTCATACCGCTGGTAGCCATCGAACGCGGACGTCACGGTGACGTCCGGCACCGACGCGGCGGCGTCCGCCGGGTCGGGAAACGCGGTTTGCGCGGGTGCAAGCGACGACACGAGGGCCGCCGCGCCCCATAGCGCCGCAATGATCAATCGCATGAACATGTCTCGTCGTAAGTCGTCCGGCGTAGCGTGACGCAATGGCCGGAGCAAATAGCGGATCGCGGCGGGTCGGCCGCGGACAGGAACTAGACGGGCATCCTGCGAGGCGGCCGGTCGATGCCGCCGGTCAGGAACGACACGTCCCCGGCCGAACGCGGCGGCGCGACGGTCGTGACGCCGACGCTCGCCGCGGCCGGCGCCTCGAGCGCGCCCGGCATTGCGGAGCCGAAGCAGCAGGACACGCACGCGGCACATGACGACGCATGCCGCGCGTGATCGTGATGGCCGTCCTGCGCGGTCGGCATCGTGTGCAGCGCTTGGTCCTCATGCGGCACGGCAGCGCCTGCGCACGGCGTCGACACAGCCGCGAACGACTGGATCGGCAGGCTCAGCGCCAGCAACACGACGACGAGGAAGGTGCGCCAGTACGACATGGATGCGAAATCAGGCAGGCAATGATCGTTAGGGCCGGCGCGTCGCACGACGGCGCGCTCCGGGGACAAGACGGCCGCAGCTTATCGCCGCCGCGGTGACGACGACATGGCCGAAACATGACCGGCCTTTCATGACAATTCCGTCATCCGCCGATCATCGTTCGCGCACGCGCGGCGCCGTACGCTCTGGCGTTACACTGACCGGCTGGAATCACGGACGGCCTGCCTCACCATGCGGATACTGATAGTCGAAGACGAACCCAAGATGGCGTCCTACCTCCGGAAGGGCTTGATGGAGGCGAGCTACACGGTCGATGTCGCGGAAAACGGCCAGGACGGGCTGTTCCTCGCGCTGCACGAGGATTTCGATCTCGTCGTGCTCGACGTGATGCTGCCGGAACTGGACGGCTTCGAGGTGCTCAAGCGGCTGCGCGCGCAGAAGCAGACGCCCGTGCTGCTGCTCACGGCCCGCGACGCGATCGAGGACAAGGTCGCCGGGCTCGAGCTCGGCGCCGACGATTACCTGCTCAAGCCGTTCGCGTATGCCGAGTTCCTCGCGCGCATCCGCTCGCTGCTGCGGCGTGCGCCGCGCAACGTGCGCGACATCCTGCACGTCGCCGATCTCGAAATCGATCTGCTCAAGCGCCGCGTGCGGCGCGCCGACACCCGCATCGACCTCACCGCGCAGGAATTCGCGCTGCTGCAGCTGCTCGCGGAACGCGAGGGCGAGGTGCTGACGCGCACCTTCATCACGTCGCAGATCTGGGACATGAATTTCGACAGCGACACGAACGTCGTCGACGCGGCGATCAAGCGCCTGCGCGCGAAGATCGACAACGCGTACGAGAAGAAGCTGATCCACACGATCCGCGGGATGGGCTACGTGCTCGAGGATCGTTCGTGACCGCACACGCCGCTTCGTATTCGCTGCTGCGGCGCCTGACGCTCGCGTTCGCCGCGGTCGCGGCGCTCGTGTTCGCGCTGACCGGCGCGTATCTGTACCGGTCGCTGTCCGCCGAGCTGACGCGGCGCGACGACATCGAGATCTCCGGCAAGCTCAACCAGTTCCTGCAGCTCGCGCGCGCCAGCGGATCGACGGCCGCGCTACGCGCCGATCCGGCCGTGTTCCACGACGTGCTGCTGTCGCATCCGGGCGTCTACCTCGGCATCTACGATGCGCAAAACCGTCCGCTCGTCGAGCATTCCGACGAAGCCGGCAACACGCTCGCGTCGGGGATCGCCGCATCGCATCGGGCAGGGAGCGCCGACGGCCCGTTCACCTGCGCGCCGCCTGGCATCGGCACGTCGCGCTGCGTGTATGCCCGCGAAACGCTGCCGTCCGGCGAAACGATCCAGGTCGCACTCGCACGCACGGCGACCGATCGGCAATCGCTGCTCGAAAGCTATCGCGTCGATATCTGGCTCGCGGCGGCCGTCGGCGCGCTGCTGGTCGGCGCGCTCGGCTACGCGGTCGCGTCGCGCGGCCTGCGCCCGGTCGAAAGCCTCGGCCGGCAGACGTCGCGCATCGAGGCGCACAACCTGAACGCACGCCTCGACGCGCGCGGCGGCCCGGTCGAATTGCGCGAGCTCGCCACGTCGGTGAACCGGATGCTCGACCGCCTCGAACGCGCGTTCGTGCGGCTGTCGCAGTTCTCGTCGGATCTCGCGCATGACATGCGCACGCCGCTTGCGAACGTGATCAGCTCGTCGCAGATCACGCTGTCGCGTGCCCGCACGGCCGACGAATACGAAGCGCTGATCGAATCGAACATCGAGGAATGCGAACGGCTGCAGCGGATGATCGAGAACATGCTGTTTCTCGCCCGCACCGACAATGCGCGGCAGCACCTGAAGGCCGCCGAACTCGACGCGGGCAGCGAATTGCGCCGGCTCGCGTCGTATTTCCAGGCGCTGGCCGACGAAGCCGGCGTGCGCATCGACGTGCATGGCGAAGCGCCGGTCGTCGCGGACGCGACGCTGTTCCGGCGCGCGGTGAGCAATCTCGCGTCGAATGCGCTCGAACACGCGGAAGCCGCATCGACGATCGAGCTGGCCGTGTCGACCCAATGCGGTTACGCGGTCGTCGAAGTCACGAATCGCGGCGTTGCGATTCCGCCCGAACAGGTCGAACGGATCTTCGAGCGCTTCTACCGGATCGATTCGTCGCGGCACGGCGCGGCGCGCAACGCGGGGCTCGGGCTCGCGATCGTGAAGTCGATCATGGAGCTGCATCGCGGCAAGGTGGAAGTCGCGAGCCGCGACGGGCGCACGACGTTCGCGCTCTACTTTCCGCGCGACACCGATAGTTAGACGACGCGCCGCCGCGCTCGGCGCTAGCGTTCCTGCGCGGCGGCGAACGACGTACGAACGCACACGAGCAGCACGATGGTCGCCGCGCTGAAGATAGCCCCCGCGTAGAACGTGGCCGCGGCGCCCGCCCGATCCCACAGCACGCCCGCGACGACGCTCGAGACGAGCGTCACGATGCCGCTGATCAGGTTGAACACGCCGAACGCCGTGCCTCTCAATTCGGCCGGCGCGGCCTGCGCGACCATCGTCGCGAGCAGCCCTTGGGTCATCCCCATATGGAGTCCCCACAGCGCGACGCCGACGAGTACGGCCGGCCAATGCGCGCCGTGCGCCAGCACGATGTCGGCGGCAATCAGCAGCACGAGCCCGATCACCATCAGTTTCGTGTGGCTCGTCGTATCGGCGAGCTTGCCGAACGGGTAAGCGGACAATGCATACACGACGTTCATCGCGACCATCACGAGCGGCACGAGCGCGACGGGCACGCCGCTGCCCATCGCGCGCAGCACCAGGAACGCTTCGCTGAAACGCGCCAGCGCGAACACGCCGCCGACGGCGACGACCCACCAGTAGCGGGCGCCGAGTTGCGCGACGACCGCGCGGCGGATCGGGTTCACGCGCTTCTCGCCCGGCGCACGCGCCGGCTCGTCGATGCCGAACGCGAGCAGCGCCACGGCCAGCACGCCGGGAATCACGGCCAGCCAGAACGCGAGGCGGAAATCGTCGCGCCACACCAGCATGATGACGACGGCCAGCAGCGGCCCAAGGAACGCGCCCACCGTGTCGAGCGACTGGCGCAGCCCGTACGCGGCGCCGCGCAGGTGAACGGGCGTGACGTCGGCGACGAGCGCGTCGCGCGGCGCGCCGCGAATCCCCTTGCCGATGCGGTCGACGATCCGCGCGGTCACCACGACGCCGATCGTCGGCGCGATCGCGAACAGCGGCTTGCTGAGCGCGCCGAGCGCGTAGCCGGCGACCGCGAGCCATTTGCGATTGCGCAGGTAGTCGCTCAGCGTGCCGGAGAACACCTTGACGACCGGCGACGTCGCCTCGGCGATCCCTTCGATCACGCCGATCGTCGTCGCGCTCGCGCCAAGGCCCGCCATCAGGAACATCGGCAACAGGCTGTGGATGATTTCGGACGACACGTCCATCAGCAGGCTGACGCAGCCGAGCACCCACACGCTGCGCGGAATCTGCCGAAGAATGCCGGTCGGTGCGTCGGTCTGCATGGATCGCTCCCGGTTCAGGCATCGTGATGCCGAATGCCTGTGATGCTACCGCATGCTCGCAACCCTGATCGCAGACCGAGGCGCGCGTGCGCGCTTGCTATTGCGCCGCGTCGCGCCGCAGCTTCGCCTGCCGCTGCGTACGATCGTTCAGTATCTGGTGTCGGCGATGATCGGTCAGCTTCTTCCAGTCGCGCGCCTCGTCGCGCGTGCGCAGGCAGCCGACACAAAAGCCCGTGCGGCCGTCGAACGCGCACAGCCCGATACACGGCGATGTCACGGCCACGATCAGGCTGCCTTCCCACGCGTCATCACTTCGACGGTCACGTGCGACACGCCGTCGAAGCGCGCGAGCAGCGCATGGTAGAAACGCGCGTCGCGCGCGGCGTCGCCCGATTCGACCGACACGATCGCACTCATGTGCCCGGGGCCCACGCGCCATACATGGAGGTCGTTGACGTTGTCGCCGAGCGCCTCGATCGCGCGGCGCACGTTGTCCGTCAGCCTGCGGTCGACGTTGACGTCGAGCAGGATCCCGCCCGTATCGCGCATCAGCCCATACGCCCAGTTGGCGATCACCAGCGCGCCGACGATGCCCGCGAGCGGGTCCATCCAGACCCATCCGAACGCGCGCGCGAGCAGCAGGCCGACGATCGCCAGCACCGACACGGCCGCATCGGCGATCACGTGAACGTAGGCCGACCGGATGTTGTGGTCGCGATGCGCGGCCGAGTGCGAACCGTGAGCATGATGCGCGTGGTGCGCGTCGTCGTGGTCATGATCACGGTCATCGTGGTGGCCGTGCCCATGCGCGTGATGATGATCGCCGCTCAGCAGCCACACGCTCGCGAGATTCACCGCAAGCCCCAGCACCGCAATCGGAATCGCTTCACCGAACTGGATCGGCACCGGCGCCAGCAGGCGCGCGATCGCCTCATAGCCGATCAGCAACGCGATCATCGCGAGCACGATCGCGCTCGTGAAGCCGGCCAGGTCGCCGAGCTTCCCGGTGCCGAACACGAAGCGCGGATCGTCGGCGTGCCGGCGCGCATAGGTATAGGCCAGCGCCGCGATCAGCATCGCGCCCGCGTGCGTCGACATGTGCAGCCCGTCGGCGACCAGCGCCAGCGAGCCGAACAGCGTGCCGCCGACGATCTCGGCGATCATCATCGCCGTGCACAGGCCGATGACCATCCACGTCTTCCGCTCGTTGCGCGCATGTGCGGCGCCCAGGAACGCGTGGCTGTGCGCGCCGCCCGCCGCCGCGCCGTTGAATTCGTTCATGTTTCGATCCGGTGACTTACTTGAAATAGCTGTGCACGACCTCGATCAACTGCTCGGTCGCGCTGCCTTCGTGTGCGTCGGGCGTATCCGCATCGACGAGATGCGACCGGATGTGGTCTTCCAGCACGACGGCCAGCAAGCCGTTCATCGCGCCGCGGCAGCTCGTGATCCGTTGCAGCACGTCGTTGCAGCCGCGCTCTTCCTCCAGCGCGCGCTCGATCGCTTCGACCTGCCCCTTGATACGGCGCACGCGGTTCAGCAGCTTCTGTTTCTCGCGAACGGTATGACTCATCGATGGCTCCTGTATAGGGTAGGGGAGTATATCTCCGGACGCTTTCCCCTATAGGATGGAGGGGTATATTTTTCGAGACGGAGGCTTGTCGAACGAAAACCGCTCGGCTAGACTGGTTTTCGTCTTTGGGGAGTAGCCTGCTTTCCGTCACCGGAAAGCGAGCGCGTCAACACACTCGGCCCGCGGCCGTGGCGCGTTCGGCCTGATCGGCTTGGCGAGACCATCGGCACATCGCGTCGTTCCTGGTCGGACGCCGGCGGATGTGTCATGGTTCGTCAGCGTCCGACCACGGAGTCCCCATGTTCCTTCCCGCTCGTCTCCCTCACGCCACCGCTGCCCGCGGAGGTGCCGCATGACCTTCATGTTCGTCGAACTGGCGTTCATGCTGATCGTCATCCTCATCGCCGCCGAAGTCTTCACCAATGCGCTCGAACATCTCGGCGAACGCCTGAAGATTTCCGAAGGCGTGACCGGCTCGCTGTTCGCGGCCGTCGGCACCGCGTTGCCCGAAACGATGGTGCCGCTGCTCGCGCTGGCCGGCGGCACGTCGAACCAGGCCGTGAACGAGGAGATCGGCGTCGGCGCGATTCTCGGCGCGCCGCTGATGCTCGCGACGCTCACCACGCTCCTGATGGCGCTCGCCGTGATCCGCTCGCGCGGGCTGCGCGGCACGATCGCGCCCGAACGCACGGGCTTCGTGCGCGACATGAACACCTTCCTCGCCGCATTCTCGCTGGCGACCGTCGCGATGTTCGTCCCGCATCACAACTGGGCCGTGCGCGCGCTGCTCGCCGCGATGCTGGTCGGCCTCTACGTGGTGTACGTCGTGCTGACGTTCCGCGCGTCGACCGGGCTCGTCGACGCCGGTCACGGCACCGAGGCGCCGCACGCAATGTTCCTGTCGCGCGTCGGCCTGCCGACCAACCTGTCGACGATCTTGCTGCAACTGCTGATCGGCGTCGCGCTGCTGGTCGGCGGCGCGAAGGGCTTCATTCACGGTGTGGAAGGCGTGTCGCACGCGCTCGGCGTGTCGGCGTTGCTGCTGTCGCTGATCATCGTGCCGATCGCGACGGAACTGCCGGAGAAGGTCAACAGCGTGCTGTGGATTCGCCGCGGGAAGGACACGCTCGCGTTCGGCAACATCACCGGCGCGATGGTGTTCCAGGGCACGCTGCTGCCGGCGATCGGCATCATGCTGACGCCGTGGGAGCCGCGCCCCGAAGTGCTGACCGGCGTGATCGTCACGCTCGCGGCGGCGGCCTGGCTGCGCGTCAATGCACGCACGCGCGGGCTCGCGATCTGGGCGTTGCTCGCGAACGGCGCGGGTTATGCGGGGTATCTGGTGCTGACGCTGACGCGCTAAGCGCCGGTCGGGCGCGCCGGCCGACGAACCCGTCGGCGCGGCGCGTTTCATGGCACCCGACGCGGGCGACGGCAACGCCCGCATCCGGACGATCAGGAACCCTTGACGAGTTTGACGATCGTCAACGTACCGTCGACCTTCTCGATCCGCACCCTGACCTTGTCGCCCGCATGCGCTTGCGCGAGCATCGCCGCGTCCTTCGCCTTGAACGCCATCGTCATCGGCGGCATCCCGACGTTCTCCAGCGCGCCGTGCTTCAGCGTGATCTTGCCGCTCGCGGCATCGACCTTCTTCACTTCGGCGTCCGTCAGCGCGGCATTCGATTCCGCCGCACCGTCCGACGACATCTTCATGCCGGACATGTCCATGCCCGACATCTCGCCGGCGGCGAACGCCGGTACCGCGAACGCACTCAGCGCGACGACAGCGGTGGCCGTGGCGATCAATTGATTCATCTTCATCGTGATTCTCCGGTTGGGATAGATGGCACGTTCGTGCCGGAAGGAACTGCATCGGAATGCCGCGCGCGGCCCGCGCTTCGCGCACGACGGCGCTGAAGCAGAAGCCACGCGGCGGGAATGACGAACATCGACAAGAGCGGCGCCGTGACCATGCCGCCGACCATCGGCGCGGCGATGCGCTGCATGACTTCGGAGCCGGCGCCGTGGCCGATCATGATCGGCACGAGCCCGGCGAGCACGACGGCGACCGTCATCGCTTTCGGCCGCACGCGCAACACCGCGCCTTCGCGAATCGCGTCGAGCAGCAACGCATCGGTCAGCGGTTCGCCGGCATCGAGCCGGCGCTGCAGCGCGCCCTTCAGGTACAGCAGCATCACGACGCCGAATTCGGCGGCCACGCCGGCCAGTGCGATGAAGCCGACCGACGTCGCGACCGACACCGCATGGCCGAGCGCCCACACGAGCCAGAACCCGCCGACCAGCGCGAACGGGACCGTCGACATCAGCAGCAGCGCGTCGGCCGCCGAATCGAACGTGACGAACAACAACACGAAGATCACGACGAGCGTGACGGGCACGACGGTGCGCAGCGTCGCCGCCGCGCGTTCGAGGTACTCGAACTGGCCCGACCACGCGATCGAATAGCCGGGCGGCAACGCGACCTGTTGCGCGACGGTCTTCTGCATCGCACGGACGGCCGTGCTGAGATCGGTACCGCGGAGATCGACGTACACGTAGCCGGACAGCCGCGCGTTTTCGCTGCGGATCATCGGCGGCCCGTCGGCGATCGCGACGTGCGCGACGTCGCCGAGGCGGATCTGCGCGCCGCGCGCGGTGACGATCGGCAGTTGCCGCAGGTTCTCGAGCGAATCGCGGATCTCGCGCGGATAGCGGATGTTGATCGGGAAGCGCTCGCGCCCGGCGATCACTTCGCCGACGTCCTCGCCGCCGATCGCCGACGACACGACCGACTGGATATCGGCCACCGACAGCCCGTAACGCGCGGCGGCGAGCCGGTCGATGTCGACGTCGATGTAGCGGCCGCCGTTCAGCCGTTCCGCGAGCGCGGACGTCACGCCCGGCACGCGCTTCACGGCTGCCTCGACCTGTGTCGCGATCGCGTCGATCCCCGCCAGGTCCGGCCCGGAAATCTTCACGCCGACCGGCGTCTTGATCCCGGTGGACAGCATGTCGAGCCGGTTGCGGATCGGCGGCACCCATACGTTCGACAAGCCCGGCACCTTCACCGTCCGGTCGAGTTCGTCGACGAGCTTTTCCGGCGTCATGCCCGGCCGCCACGCGCTGCGCGGCTTGAAGCGGATCGTCGTCTCGAACATCTCGAGCGGCGCCGGGTCGGTCGCCGTATCGGCGCGGCCCGACTTGCCGAACACCGTGTCGACCTCGGGCACGGTCTTGATCAGCCGGTCGGTCTGCTGCAGCAGCTCGCTCGCCTTGTCCGCCGAGATGCCCGGCAGCGCGGTCGGCATGTACAGCAAATCGCCTTCGTCGAGCGGCGGCATGAATTCGCCGCCGAGCCGCGACAACGGCACGGCGGTCAGCACGAGCGCGACGACCGCGACGCCGATCGCGGCCCACGGGCGCCGCAGCATCGCTTCGAGCAGCGGCCGGTACAGACCGATCAGCACGCGGTTGAGCGGGTTCGCGTGCTCGTGCGGAATGCGACCGCGCACCAGATAGCCCATCAGCACCGGCACCAGTGTCACCGACAGCCCGGCGGCGGCCGCGATCGTATAGGTCTTCGTGAACGCGAGCGGCGCGAACAGCTTGCCCTCCTGCCCTTCCAGCGAAAACACCGGAACGAACGACAGCGTGATGATCAGCAGCGAGAAGAACAGTGCCGGCCCGACCTCCGCGGCCGACGCCGCGACGATTTCCCAACGGCGCGCAGTGGTGATCGGCTCGCCGGGATGCGCGCGGTCGTATGCTTCCAGATGCTTGTGCGCGTTCTCGATCATCACGATCGCCGCGTCGATCATCGCGCCGATCGCGATCGCGATCCCGCCGAGCGACATCAGGTTCGCATTCACGCCCTGGTAGCGCATCACGATGAACGCGGCCAGCACGCCGAGCGGCAGCGACAGGATCGCGACCAGCGCGCTGCGCAGATGAAACAGGAACACCGCGCAGACGATGCCGACGATGACGAATTCCTCGATCAGCTTGTCCGTCAGGTTGTCGACCGCGCGCGCGATCAGTTGCGAACGGTCGTAGGTCGTGACGATCTCGACGCCCGGCGGCAGCGAACGCTTCAGGTCGGCGAGCTTCGCCTTCACCGCGTCGATCGTCGTCAGCGCGTTCTTGCCCGAGCGCATCACGACGACGCCGCCCGTCACCTCGCCGTGCCCGTTCAGCTCCGCGATGCCGCGCCGCGTCGCCGGGCCGACCTGGATGCGCGCGACGTCGCCGAGCAGGACCGGCGTGCCGGTGTCGTCGGTGCGCAGCACGACGTGACGGAAATCGTCGAGCGTGCGCAGGTAGCCGGACGAGCGCACCATGTACTCCGACTCGGCCAGCTCGACGACCGAGCCGCCGGAGGCCTGGTTGGCCTTGCCCAGCGCCTCCGCAACCGCCGCCTGCGTGATGCCGTACGCGCGCAGCTTGTCCGGATCGAGCACGACCTGGTACTGGCGCACCATGCCGCCGATGCTCGCCACTTCCGATACGTCCGGCACGGCCTTCAGCTCGAACTTCAGGAACCAGTCGTTGAGCGCGCGCAGTTGGCCGGGATCGTGACGGCCGGTGCGATCGACGAGCGCGTATTCGTATACCCAGCCGACGCCGGTCGCATCCGGCCCGAGCGACACGGTCGCGCCCGCCGGCAGGCGGCTCTGCACCTGGCTCAGGTATTCGAGCACGCGCGAACGCGCCCAGTACGGATCGGTGCGGTCGTCGAACAGCACGTAGACGAACGCGTCGCCGAACGACGAGTACGCGCGCACGGTTTTCGCGCCCGGCACGCCGAGCAGCGTCGTCGTCAGCGGATAGGTCACCTGATCCTCGACGACCTGCGGCGCCTTGCCCGGATACGACGCCTTCACGATCACCTGCGTGTCCGACAGGTCGGGTAATGCGTCGAGCGGCGTCTGTCGCAGCGAATGCACGCCCCATGCCGCGAGCAGCACGGTGGCCAGCAGCACCAGAAACCGGTGATGGACGGACCAGTGAATGATGCGCGCGATCATCGCTCGCCTCCCTGCGGCTCGACCTTCGTCAGTCGGTAACCGTCATCGGTCTGCGTGAACGCGAAACGCACGGTCTGGCCCGGCTTCACGTCCGGAAACGCGTGCGCCGACGGCTTGCCGAACGCCATCGTCATCGCGCCCCAGCCAAGCGCCGGCACCGGTTGATGCGAGAACGTGATGTCGTCGGCCGTGACGTTCTCCACCTTGCCGGTGGTTTCGTAAGCCGGCGCGGTTGCCGTCGCGGATGAGGCGGCCGCGCTTGTGCCTGCCGCCCGCTCCAGCCGCGGCAGCACGCTTTTCAGGCTGGCTTCCGAATCGATCAGGAACTGCCCCGACGCGACGACCGTGTCGCCTTCGTTCAGCCCGCCGAGCACTTCCGTGTCGCCGCCGACGTCGTTGCCGACCGTCACCGCGACCGGCTGAAGCCGGCCGTCGCCAAGTTTCGCGATGACGATCGTGCGCCGGCCGGTCTCGATCACCGCCTCGGACGGCACGAGCAGGCGCGACGCCTTCTCCTGCGCGGCGACCTTCACGCGCATCAGCATGCCGGGCGTGAGCTTCAGCGACGCGTTGTCGATCTCCACGCGCGCCTGCAACGTACGGCTGCCCGTGCTGATGCCGGGCAGCACTTCGCGGATGCGGCCGCTGAAATGCCGGGCCGGATCGACGGCGAACGTCGCGTCGACCGACATCCCCGGCTGCACGTTCAAGGCGAGCGCTTCCGGCACCTCGACGATCAGCCACAGCGTCGACAGCCCGGCGATCTTCGCGAGTGTCTGGCCGGGCGCGACCATCGCGCCGTCGCGCACGTTCAGCTCGCTGACGACGCCGCTCTCCGGCGCGCTCAGCACGACGTGCGTCTGCGCGCGGCCGGTGCGATCGAGGGCCGCGATCATCGCGTCCGGGATCGACAGCGCCCGCATCCGTGCGCGCGCCGCATCGAGCAGGCTGCCGTCCATCCCGCCGCGCTTCAGCGCGAGATACTCCTCCTGCGGCGCGAGCCAGTCGGGCACGAACAGCGATGCGACCGGCGCGCCCTTCGCAATGCGCTGCATCGGCGCACGCGCATACAGACGATCGATGTAGCCCGTCACGCGCGACTGCACGACCGCCGCGCGCGCTTCGTCGAACTGCGTGGTGCCCACCGCGTCGAAGCCGGCCGCCGTCTGCTGCCGGCGCACGGTCGCATAGCGAATGCCGAGGTTCTGCTGCAGGCCCGGATCGATCCGGATGCCCGCCGCGGCACCGCCTTCGTCCGCATAGACGGGCTGCAACTGCATGTCCATGAACGGCGATTTGCCCGGTTTGTCGAAGTGCTGGTTCGGCACCATCGGGTCATGCCAGTACAGCACCTTGCGCGAGGCCTGCTGAGCCGGCACGCCCGACGGCGCGGCGGCGGGCATGGCGGCCGTCGCCGCGACGCGCGTCGCATGGCGAACGCCCGCGAAATAGCCGGCGCCGGCGAGCGCCGCACCGGCGAACGCGATCAGCGCCGCACGCATCAGTGATTGCCTTGTCATGAGCGTCTCCTTCACTGCGCGGCGGCCGTCGCCGACGGCACGACCTGATATTCGAGTTGCGCCCAGGTCTGCGAGACCTCGCGCCTGAGATCGAGCACCTGCAACTGCGCGTCGAGTTGCGCACGCCGCGCGGCGAACGTGTCGGCGAGCGACCCCGTGCCGGCGCGGTATGCCGCCGCCGCGAGCTGCACGCGCTGATCGGCGGCCGGTAGCAACGCGTCGCCGAGATGCGCGATGCGCGCGCGACCGCTCGCGAGCGTCGCGGACTGCGTGCGGATATCGGCCTGCACCTGGCGCAGCGTGTCCTCGTACGTCAGGCGCGCCTTCGTCGCGAGCTCGGCTTTCTCGGCCACGTCGCGGTTCTGGCGATTCTTGCGATTGAGCGGCAGCGGGATCGTCACGCCGATGGACACCATGTTCGAATACGCGCCGCCGCGCTGCTGGTACGCGACTTCCCACGTCCAGTTCGGGCTGCGCTCGCTGTTCGCGACGGCCGTATCGGCCTCGGCGACGGCGATATCGTCCGCGGCCGTGATGAGCGCCGGCTGCGACAGCCGCAATTCATCGGGCGGCAACGACGACACGAACGACACCGGTGCGGGCGGCGTGCCCGCGACATCGTCGACGGGCACGGCGGTCCAGCGCGACAACGCAATGAGCGCGGTCTGGTAGACCTGCTGCGCCTTCAGCAGTTGATCCTGCGTCTGCGCGAGCATGGCCCGCGCCTGGACGACGTCGCCCGCGCTCGCCTTCGCGCCGCGATACGACGCCTGCGTCGCGTCGAGTTCATGGTTCATGTGACCGAGCAGCGCCTGCTGAAGCGCGAGCGCCTGCTTCGCATAGACGGCATCGAGCCACGCCGTCGCGGTCTGCCGGCGTACGGCCGCCAGTTGCACGAGATAGCCGGCGCGCTCGCGGCCGACCTGTTCGCCGGCGAGCGCGGTACGCAGCCGCCGCTTGTCGCCGGACACCCATTCCTGCTCGATGCCGATGCGGCGCATCGTCATGAAATCCTGGCCGACGGTGAAGCGCTGCCCGCCGTTGATTGGCAGGTTGTCGATGCCGGCCTTGAGCATCGGGTCCGGCAACTGGCCGGCCTTGACGGCCGCTTCGGAACGCGCGAGCACGGAAGCCTGCGCGGCCTGCATCGACGCGGAACGATCGGTGGCGGACTGCAGCGCGGCGTCCAGCGTCAGCGGCGACTGCTGCGCGTGAACGGCGCCCGCCATCAGCAGCGCGGCCCACGGTACGGGCGCGCGCCGACATGCACGCGGCATGCGCGGCGTGCGGAAAGCGAATGACATGGTGTAACCCCAAATCGGAACCCAAAGGGATTCCCCGTCCTGCGCGCAGGACGAACCTCACCGCGTGCGCGGTGAACCGGTCAAATCGGGATCAGCTGAAGCGTGGCGGGCGCCACAACCCGTTCGGGTCGCGAGCCGGGACGGACTGCGTGTAGTGGAAGACGATCGTGCTGGAGAATGCGGCGGGACGGCTGACGTCGGCGCGGGCTGCCGGGTAGTAGAGACTGCCGAACTGGCATTGGGCCGTCACCTTGCACGCCGTGCCCTTGGCTTTGGCCTTCGCGTGATCGGCGGATGACGGCTGCATCGAATCGCAGCCGCGCATGTCGGCGGACATGGCCATCTTCATGCCGGTGTCCGCCTCCATCGACATCGTGTGCTGCATCGGACATTCGCCGGTCAGGCCGCTGGCTGCCAGCCCAGTGATGGGCAGCACCGCGCACAGCAGCAGCAGGATGAAGGTCCGAAGCAGTTTCATGGCGGCGATTATAGCGCGGGCTGTTGCGGCATGGCGCTGCGTCGCGACGGCGAAACGACGCGCGTTCCGCGCCGCGGCCGCCACGGCCGTCGCGCGTCATCGCAGCAGGTTGTCCGCCGCCAGCACGGCCTGCACCGCCGGCCGCGCGCGCACCCGCTCGTACCACGCACGCAGATGCGCATGCCGGCTCAGGTCGATTTCCGCGTTGTACACCGAGCGCATCCAGTCGGCCTTGCCCCAGCCGGTCAGCGCGAACAGGTACGCATCGGCGACGGTGAACGTGTCGCCGGTGACGAACGTCCTGCCGTCGAGCTGGCGGTCGATCCACGCGAAGCGGCCGTCGAGCTTCTGCCGCACGGGCTCGACGTACTTCCCCGCCTGCACCGCATACAACAGCGGGATGAAGCCCTTGTGGATCTCGGTGCCGAGAAAGTTCAGCCATTCCATCAGCCGGTAGCGCGCGAGTGTGCCGTAAGCGGGCGCAAGCGCGGCTTCCGGGCGCTGGTCCGCGAGATACTGGGCGATCACCGGCCCTTCGCGCAGCATCGTGCCGTCGTCGAGTTCGAGCAGCGGCACGTAGCCGAGTTCGGTCACGTCGTAGTAATCGCGGCCGCCATCGACGACATGCTTGCGCGCGTCGACCTTGACGATCTCCGCGTCGAATCCGCCTTCGCGCAGTACGATGCAGATCGCCTGCGAACAGCTGCCGGGAGCGTGATAGAGCTTCATGCGTGTCCTTCGTGGGTTGTCCAGGTATCGATTCGCCGCGACGCGGGCGCTAATATCTCGCATCGGCGCGGTGCTGAGAAGACGGCAGTCGTTTGTGCCGTAGTCACAAAAAATTTACCGACCAGGAACCAGCTCGATGAAAACGAGTGCGACAGGATGTTCCGTTGAAGAAGCGATGCGCCTGCTCGGCGGCCGCTGGCGGCTGCTGCTGGTGTCGTATCTGCTCGACGGGCCGCGCCGCTTCAGCGACCTGCGGCGCGACATGCCGGGCATCTCGCAGCGCATGCTGACGCTCGACCTGCGCGCGCTGGAAGACGCGGGGCTCGTGCGGCGCACCGTCTATCCGGAAGTGCCGGTGCGCGTCGAGTACGATCTCACCGCCGACGGCGACCGGCTGCGGCCGGTGGTCGACGTGATGCGCGAATTCGGGCTGTGGCTGAAGGCGCGCGATGTGCTGGCCGACGCGATACCCGACACCGCAGCTGCACCCGAAACGACGATGCACGCTCACAAATAACCCTTCAGCAGGAACCACGTTCATGGAACTTCACGCTACCGTCGGCGCGGCCACGTCCGACCTCGACGACGACGAAAGCTTCGCCAACATCTACTGTCACGATGCGGAACAGGACTATTGCTTCGCGCTGTCGCGCTTTCCGGACGACACGCTGATCGAAGTGATGGTGCGCGACCAGCTCAACGTACGCGTCAAGGATCTGTCGGTGCGGCTGACCGACGATACGATCGACGTCGAGATCGAGCCCGGCGTCGCCGCGCGTCTCGACGACCAGACGCGTTACGTGATCCATCTCGCGCCCGGTCTATACGATCCGGTCACGCTGCGCGCCGCGCTGAAGGAGATCTTCGTCGGCAAGAACGGCTATCGTGACGACAGCACGCACGGCTGACCGGCCGTCCGCTCGTTCTCCTTCGCCACGACGCTACCCCCGGCCCGCCTGCACTCATTCCCACATACTGAACGCCCAACTTCCCATTAATAGGGATGCCTGTCCAGATGTTGACGCACGCCGCGCCACGGCTCTAACGTTCGCCCCAACGCCATTCGATCCGGCTGCCTCGTTCGCGAGCGCCGGCCGGCGCATAGAACACAGGAGACGACCGTGGCCCAATCCACGTCACGCACCCATGCCCACCCGCCGGAGCGGCCATCCGCGCATGTCGGCGCCTCGTCCGAATCCCTATCCGCCGCCCGCGCGACTGCAGCCGCGGCCACAGCCCCGGCCACGCCGCCGAGCCGCAAACGGCTGCTGATCCTCGCGCTGCTGTTCGTCACGGTCGTGATCAACTATCTCGACCGCAGCAATCTGTCGATCGCGGCGCCCGAGCTGTTCAAGGAACTGCACATCGATCCGGTCCGCGCGGGCCTCGTGTTCTCCGCGTTCGGCTGGACCTATGCGCTGATGCAGATTCCGGGCGGCTGGCTCGTCGACAAGGTGTCGCCGCGCGTGCTGTATGCGGGGGCGCTCGCGCTGTGGTCGGCCACGACGCTGCTGCTCGGTTTCGCCGGTTCGTTCGTCGGGCT
This sequence comes from Burkholderia sp. CpTa8-5, assembly GCF_017815045.1. NCBI lineage: Bacteria > Pseudomonadati > Pseudomonadota > Betaproteobacteria > Burkholderiales > Burkholderiaceae > Burkholderia > Burkholderia sp. CpTa8-5. The sequence continues at coordinate 58,656 of NZ_JAGIQD010000002.1, read as the reverse complement.
GATCGTGCTGCGTCTCGCGGTCGGCGCGCTGGAAGCGCCGGCCTACCCGATCAACAACCGCGTGGTGACGACGTGGTTTCCGACCCGCGAACGCGCGAGCGCGATCGGCGGCTATACGTCGGGCCAGTTCGTCGGCCTCGCGTTCCTCACGCCGGTGCTCGCGTGGCTGCAGGCGCATCTCGGCTGGCAGATGGTGTTCGTCGCGACCGGCCTCGCCGGCATCGCATGGGCCGCGATCTGGTATGCGGTGTATCGCGAGCCGCGTGCATTGCGCGGCGTCAATGCGGCCGAAATCGCGCTGATCCGCGACGGCGGCGGCCTCGTCGATCTCGAGGACCGCATCGCGGCGCGCACCGAACGCGCACCGTCGACGTGGCGCGACCTCGGCGTCGTGCTCGGCCGGCGCAAGCTGTGGGGCATCTACCTCGGCCAGTTCGCGCTGAACTCGACGCTGTGGTTCTTCCTCACGTGGTTCCCGACCTACCTGGTCAAGTATCGCGGGATGGACTTCATCAAGTCGGGCTTCCTCGCGTCGCTGCCGTTCCTCGCCGCGTTCGTCGGCGTACTCAGCTCGGGCGTGCTGTCGGACTGGCTGATGCGGCGCGGCGCCTCGCAAGGCTTCGCGCGCAAGCTGCCGATCATCTCGGGGCTGCTGATCTCGACCTGCATCGTCGGCGCGAACTACGTGAGCTCCACCGGCTGGGTGATCGCGTTCATGACGATCGCGCTCTTCGGCAACGGCTTCGCGTCGATCACGTGGTCGCTCGTGTCGGGGCTCGCGCCCGCGCGGCTCATCGGCCTCACTGGCGGCGTGTTCAACCTGATCGGCAACCTGTCCGCGATCGCGACGCCGATCGTGATCGGGCTGCTGGTCGACGGCGCGGACTTCTCGCGCGCGATCACGTACATCGCCGCGATGGCGCTCGCGGGCAGTCTGTCGTACGGGCTGCTCGTCGGCAAGGTGGAGCGTATCGACGCGTAGTCGCACGCGGAAACGGCGAAGGCCAGTGACTCGTTTACACTTCCCCGGTATGCCCGCTTCGGGGTGACACGCGACGTTCTACGGAGCGAACGGATGGCCCTTCCCATGGCCGCCCAACACCTTCTTTTTTCGTATCAATGGAACGCGCGTCACGGGCGGAACAGGCCCTTCGGAACCGCATGCTGCTCAACGTGAACTCCATCCATCGCGACGACGATCGCCTCAACGTGTCGTTCAAGGCATTGGGCGAGCTGATCGAGACGGTCGGCACGCCGCATTTCGTGCCGCGCCTCACGCAACTGCTGAACGACATCGTGCCGCTCGACGTCGCGCACGTCGAACGCTCGCGCGTCGACGGCACGATGCCCACCGGCTACCGTTGCGAATGGATCGGCAGCGGCGGCATCGGCGCCGCGTCCACCGAAATCTCCGACGTGATGACGCTCTACTACGAGCGCTTTCTCGACAGCGACCCGCTGTTCGCGGGGCTGCGCGGCAAGACCGGCACGATGCTCGTCGTGCGCGACATCGCGGCGATCCCGCCCGGCGAATTCCGCCAGCGGCTGTTCGACGACGTGCATATCGGGCATGAATGCGTGCTCGCACGCGGCACCCGCTATTCGCAGCATTCGATCGCGCTGGAGCGCGGCCGCGACCGGCCGCCGTTCACGCTCGCCGAGATGAACCGCTTTCGCAGCATCAGCGACATGCTGTTTCCGCTGCTCGAACTGCATGCGTCGACCACCGCCGCGCGGCGCATCGCGCACGCGACGCCCGACGTCCATCCGCTCGCGCAATTCGATGCGCGGCTCGCGGCCGACGGCGTGAAGCTGTCGAAACGCGAATACGAAACCTGCAAGCATCTGCTCTCCGGCAAGACCGTGCCGGAAACCGCCGACATTCTCGGCGTGCGCGTCGCGTCGGCCGAGTCGTACGTGAAGCGCGCATTCGCGAAGCTCGGCGTACGCACGAAGCGCGAACTCGCCGCGTGGGGTTCGGCCACCGCCGTGCTCCCCGCCGCCGGATCGCACGACGGTGGCGCACCGCCGGCCATCCCGCGCTGACCCGAGCCGCTGCGTCGGCGTCCCGGCGCAATGAACGAAGCAACGACAAGGACGCGATGCGGCGCGTATTCATCGCACCGACGATTGCATCACGGATACCATCACGCCATCCCGGCGAAGACAGGACACCGACCTATGGATCAAGCCGAACACATCAGCATCGAACCGGCGATCGCGCTTGCCGCCGACGAACTGGACGAATGCGATTTCTCGTTCGACATCGCGTGGGAACTGAACGCGCCGTTTCAGGACTTGCTCGATCTTCGCGCGCTGCCGCCGCGGCGCAAGGACTACGGCTTCGATCCGGCCGGCTGGGCGAGCGAAGCGTCGGGCCGAACGGCGCTCTTTCGCGCGACGGCCGGCGAACGGCTCGCCGGGTTCGTCGCGATCGAGGAAAGCTGGAACGGCATGGCCGAGATCGCGGAACTGGCCGTCGACCGCCACTGCCGGCGCCAGGGCATCGGGCAGCTCCTGCTCGCGGCCGCGCAAGCGTGGGCGCGCAGCTACGGGTTCGGCTTCATGCGGCTCGAAACGCAGGCGAACAACGTCGCCGCGTGCTCGACGTATGCGCGCGCGGGCTTCGCGCTCGGCGGCCACGACCGCTTCCTGTACGCCGGTGGCGAGCATGCCGGGGAAGTCGCACTGTTCTGGTACAAGGACCTGCGCGACGGGCAGATCGCGCGAAGCCGCACGGTCGACCCGGCATCGGTGCAGCCGGTGCGCTGACGCACCGCGATCCGTCGCGTCAATGCTGGGGCATTGCCGCGTTACTTGCGCGTCGCCACGATGAACAGGCGCGGAAACGGCAGCAGCACCGTGCCGTCGTCCTGTACCGGATAACCGTTCGGCCCGGCCAGCGCATCGCGATAGCGTGCGACGAACGCGCGCTGTTCCGACGCGTCGAGCGCCGCGAGAAACGGCCGCAGCGCGCTGCCCTTGAACCATTCGACGACCGCCTCCGCGCCGCCGCGCAGCGGGTGGTAATAGATCGTGCGCCACACGTCCACGCGCGAACACAGCGGCGCGAGTAGCGCATGGTAATAGCGCGCATCGAACCGCTCGGTGCGCGCCGCGCCTTTCAGCTTGTCGGCCCACGGCCCGGCCGCGGCGACTTCGCGCAGCAGCCGGTGCGCCGGTTCGTCGAGATTGTCGGGCATCTGCACCGCGAGATGGCCGCCCGGCGCGAGCCGGCCGACGAGCATCGGGAACAGCGTGTCGTGCGCAGGTACCCATTGCAGCACCGCATTCGACAGGATCAGGTCATAGCCGCCCGGATCGTCCCATGCGGCGACATCGGCAAGGTCGAAACGCAGCGCCGGCAGGCGCTTGCGCGCGGCCGCGATCATGTCCGCCGACGCGTCGATCCCATGGATCGTCGCGTCCGGTGCGCGCGCGATCAGCGCTTCCGTCGAATTGCCGGGCCCGCAACCGATATCGATCGCGGTGTGGATCGGCGTGTTCGGCACGGCAGCCAGCAGGTCGCGCACCGGCCGCGTGCGTTCGTCCTCGAACTGCACGTACTGGTTCGCATATTGATCGAGCGGGGTCGTCACGATGAGTCTCCTTGTCGACAGGGGAGCGGCGGCGCATCCGCGCACGAGATGCAACGGGCCGTCGATGCAGCGCATTCTGCGACGGCCGGCGACCTTCAGTAAAATGAATTTAATATCGTGATTGATTCAAAATTCTGATGAAGATCGATACGCTCGGTGTCCAGGCTTTCGTCGCGATCGCCGACGGCGGCAGCTTCCGGCAGGCAGCCGATACGCTGCACGTCACGCAAACGGCGATCACGCAGCGGCTGCGCAAGCTCGAAGCGTATCTCGGCGTCGCGCTGGTCGAACGCACGACGCGCCGCACCACGCTGACCGAGATCGGCCGACGTTTCCTGCCGCAGGCGCGCCGGCTGCTGAACGAACTGTCCGACGCGCTGACCGAAATCCGCGAGACGGGCCTGAGCCAGCGCGGCGACGTCACGATCGCGTGCGTGCCAACGGTCGGCGTGCAGTACCTGCCGCGTATCCTGCGCGCGTTCTCCGGGCGCCGGCCGCACGATCGCGTGAAGATTCTCGATCACGCGTCGGCGTCGGTGCTGCAGGCCGTGCTGCGGCGCGAGGCGGAATTCGGCATCAGCATCGCCGGCGACCAGCACCCGGAACTCGTCAGCGTGCCGCTCACGCACGATCCTTACGTACTTGTGTGCCGCGACGATCACCCGCTCGCGAAGCGGCGGCGCATCCGCTGGGCGGCGCTGCAGCCGCATCCGCTGATCTTCGCCGGCGAAGTGAGCGGCAATCGCGGGCTGCTCGAGGGCGCGCTGAAGACGAGCGGCGTGTCGCTGCATTCGTTCTACGAGGTGCAGCGCAGTTCGACGGCGCTCGGGCTCGTCGCGGAAGGGCTCGGCGCGGCCGTCGTGCCGAAGCTCGCGATCCAGAAGAACGCGTATCCGATGATCCGCACGATCGAACTCGTCGAGCCGTCGGTGTCGCGCACGCTCGTGCTTGTCACGCGCAGGAATGCGCAACTGTCGCCCGCGGCGCGCGCGCTCTACGACATGATCGTCGGGCGGGCCGCACCCTGACGATAGTGTCAGGGGTGCGTCACGAAGCAGCGCCTTCGGGGTAGTATCGCCACACGCGGTCGCGACAAACGGTGCCTACCCGGCGCCGCACGCGTCATGCCACCGCTGCAACGGCCGTTCCTCACCACCCCGCACGGAGCACTGCATGGCCTATCGCAACTACCACAAGCGCAAGATTGCAGACCGGGAACTCCATCCCGAAACCCAGATGATGTCGTACGGCTACGATCCGTTCCTGTCGGAAGGGTCGGTGAAGCCACCCGTGTTCCTCACGTCGACGTTCGCGTTCCGCACCGCAGAGGACGGCGCCGAATTCTTCGACGTCGTGGCCGGGCGCAAGCCTTTGCCCGAAGGTGAAAGCGCGGGCCTCGTCTACAGCCGGTTCAATCACCCGAACCTCGAGATCGTCGAGGATCGCCTCGCGCTGCTCGACGATTCCGAAGCCGCCGTCGTGACGTCGAGCGGCATGTCCGCGATCGCCGCGATCCTGCTGACCTTCCTGCGGCCGGGCGACTGCGTCGTCCAGTCCGTGCCGCTATACGGCGGCACCGAAACGCTGATCTCGAAGTTCCTGCCCGAGTGGGGCATTCGCTCCGAGGTGATCGCCGACGGGCTGTCCACCCGGGCGATCGGCGCCGCGCTCGAAGCCGCCGCGCAGAAGGGGCACGTGCGGATGTGCTACATCGAGACGCCTGCCAACCCGACCAACGCGCTGTTCGACCTCGAAGGGCTGCGCAGCGAGATCGATGCGTTCGAGGCACGCCACGGCTATCGCCCGCTGTCGGTCTGCGACAACACGCTGCTCGGGCCGCTGTACCAGAAGCCGTCACGCCAGGGCATCGACCTGAGCGTGTACTCGCTGACGAAATACATCGGCGGGCATAGCGACCTCGTCGCCGGCGGCGTCACCGGCACCCGCGTCCTGATCACGAAGATCCGCTCGTTCCGCAGCACGCTCGGCTCGCAGCTCGACCCGCATTCGTCGTGGATGATCACGCGCTCGATGGAAACGCTCGTGCTGCGCATGCAGCAGGCCGCGCGCAGCGGCAGCGCCGTCGCGCGCTGGCTCGCCGACAATCCGCATCGGCCGGTGCGCGTGCTGCACCCCGAGCTCATCGACGATCCGGCCTACCAGGCCGTCTACCAGCGTCAGTGCAGCGGGCCCGGCTCGACGTTCGCGTTCATCCTCGACGGCGGCCGCGAGCAGGCATTCAGGTTCATCAACCACCTGACGCTCTTCAAGTCCGCGGTCAGTCTCGGCGGCACGGAGTCGCTGATCTGCCATCCGGCGTCGACGACGCATTCGGGCGTGCCGGCCGAGGCGCGCGCAGCGGCGGGCGTGTCGGAAGGGTTGATTCGCGTGTCGGTCGGGCTCGAACATCCGGACGACCTGATCGCCGACCTGTCGTACGCGCTGGAGCATTGCTGATACGCGTGGCATGCGCCCCGTGCGGGTTCGTACGAGGCCGGTCCCCGCCGGCGCGGGGCGGGCATTCAGCGATGCCCGCCCCGCGCCCGATGCCGACGCCCGATGCCGACGCCCGGATGCCGACTTTCGCGCTGCGCGAGCGTGCTTGCCGCGCAACGCGAACCGCTTCAAAGCACCTTGACCATGAACACGCGCGCCGCGCCTTCCGGCTCGCACGGCACTTCGCCGAACGTCTCGTAACCGTGCTTCCGATAGAAATCGGGCGCCTGGAACGAGATCGTGTACAGCACCGCACGCGCGCAACCGCGCCGCTTCGCTTCCACTTCGGCCTCGCGCAGCAATCGGCTGCCGAAGCCGCCGCCGCGCAGCGATTCGGGCAGATAGAACAGATCGATAAAGAACAGGCCGAGCGACGTGCGGCCGGTGAGGCCGCCCAATACGTCGCCGGTCGCGGGGTCGGTCACGTAAACGTCGAGCGCCGCCGTATCGGCGCGCCCCGTCATCGCGTGGTTGAATTCGCCGAGCTTGCGGCTGATGAAGTCTCGGGCGGCCGGTTGCTCGGTGTCGGTCAATTGAAGGGTAACGTCGGGATGGGCTGTCATCGAGGCGAACACGTGCATGAAAGGACCACCGGGCGCGGGGCATCCGCGACCGGCGTCGCACGACTATAGCGCGTCGTCATGATCCGTGGCGACGCGTGATGGTCGCTCGATATCGCGGGGCGTCATGCGTTCGCGCCGCTGCGAACGCCGCCTTCAAGTCGGCCATCCGGCACCGCTCGTGCGCAATCATCATCCGGTTCACGACGATCACGCCGATCGTCACGGCCGTGCTGTTGCAGCGCAAGGGCGCGTATCGGAGTGCGACCGCGCGTGCGTTCGTCGAACTGGCGCTCGCACAGGGGCGGAAAGATCGAAGAGGGAAGGCAGCGCTCGTGCGACGCGCAAAAGGCGTCCGGCGTTTCGCTCGAATGACACGCCGACGTTATGTCGAAACGATGCGAACGAAACGCGCGTCAGTTGTATCCGAGAATCGCCACCGCCGCGACCTCCGGCCGATCGAGCGTATTCCCGACGAGCGACGTCATCGGTTCCTGCAGCACGGCCTGATACGACGTCACGCGCGCCGCTTCCGGCACACCGGCATCGTCCGGCACCGGCTCGTCGAACACGGCATCGAAACCGCTGTAAAACCCCGCTTGATTCCGCGAAAAAGTCATCTCCACTCCTTTGCCTTGATATGTCGTTGATGTTCTAGCCAGCCTGCTTCAACGCCGCCGCAGGCACCGGCGCGCCGTCATGCGCCGCCTCGGACCGCGCAAGCTGCGCCCGCGTGCGCCGCGTGATGTGGATCACCGCGAACACGACCGGCGCGATCAGCAGCCCTTCCGCCAGTTCGGGATCGACCGGCAGGTTCATCACGTGCAGCGCCTTGAACGCCGCGGTCGCGAGCGACAGCACGTAGTACGAAATAGCGGCCACCGACAGCCCTTCGACCGCGTGCTGCAAATGAAGCTGGTTGCGCGCGGTGCGCTCCATGCCGGCCAAGAGCCGCGTGACGTCCTTTTCCTGCGCGAGATTCACGCGGGTGCGCAACAGGTCGACCGCGCGCGCGATCCGCGCGGCGATCTGTTCGTGACGCGCCCACACGGTGCGGCAGGTTTCCATCGCCGGCGCGAAGCGCCGCTCCATGAATTCGGCGATCGTCGGCATCCCTTCGATACGCTCCTCGCGCAACTCGTGGATGCGCGCCAGCACGAGCTTTTCATACGCGCGCGACGCGCTGAAGCGCGCGCCCGATCCCGACAACGATTCGACCCGCACCGCGAGATGCGTGAGCTTGACGAGCAGCGCCGTGTCGTCGCCATCGGCGCCGCTCGCGTCCATCCGCTGCATCAGCGCATGCAGCGCCGCGTGGATTTCGTCGAGCTCGCGGCTCATCCGGCGCGCGACGGGCAGCGCAAGCAGCGCCATCATTCGGTACGTTTCGATTTCGTACAGGCGCTGCAACAGCCGGCCGCCCTGCTCCTCGCGGAAATCGTCGTCGACCACCAGAAAACGCATGAAGCCGTCGTCGCGCACGTGCCAGTCGCAGAACACCTTGCCGCCGCCGAGCACGTTGCTGCCGACGAGCGCGGGCCCGTCGATCCAGCGGCGCAGGTCGCCGCACACGCGCCGCGCGGCGTCGCCGGACAGCAGTTCCATCCGCACCGCGACGAACCGGATACCGGCGAGCCGCGCGAACCACGCAGCCGGAATGCCGTCGATCGCGAGATCGTCGAAATAACCGGTGTCGCGACGCGGCGCGACGAACGTGAAGGTCGAGAATTCGGTGTGGCGCTCCCACTTCAGGTGCCAGCCGCACGGCGACTGCACCGCGTAGTGCGTCGCGCCTTCGTGCGGCGCGTCGATGCCGGTCTCGCGGCACAGCGCGTGCAGCAGCGTTTCGTGGATGTCGGGCTGGCCGTCCGCGTAGATCGCGTAATGCGTGAGCGACACGGCTTCGGCGAGCCGCAGAAACGGCCGGGCATGCAATTCCGCGGCCAGTGCGGCGCGCAACGGATGGTCCATCATCGATTCACCACGCTTTCCTGTTCAGTCCCGCCCGCCGGATCGTCCGGCCCGATCGCCGCGCCCCCTCGGGCGAAACGCCATCGTGATCGCACTATGGCAGACACACAGCAACAATAAAAACGCATAATGCTGATCGTTACGTTCAGTTTTCCTGATACCCATGAAGATGCTCGATCACGACGTGCTGGCCACCGTCGTCGCCGTCGCGGAAACCGGCAACATGACCCGCGCGGCCGAGGCCGTGAACCGCTCGCAGTCGGCCGTGAGCATGCAGATCAAGAGCCTGGAAGACGCGATCGGCCGGCCGCTGTTCGTGCGCAAGCCGCGCAGCATCGTGCTGACGCGCGAGGGCGAGGTGTTGCTGGGGTTCGCCAGGCGAATGCTGGCGCTGCGTGACGAGGCATGGGCGGCCGTGGTGCGGCCGGAAGTGACCGGCAAGGTCGTGATCGGCGTGCCGGACGACTATGCGTCGTCGCTGCTGCCGTCGGTGCTGAAGAAATTCTCCGCGACCTACCCGAAGGTCGAGATCCAGGTGATGGGGCTGCCGAGCAGCGCGCTCGCGCCGCTGATCAAGGAGGGCACCGTCGATCTCGTCTGCGGGACGCGCATCAAGGGGCTCACCGGCGACTTCATCCGCCACGAGCCGATGGCGTGGGCCGCGATGACGAACGGGCCGCGCGTCTGGGAGGAGCGGCCGCTGCCGATCGCGGTGTTCATGCCGGGCAGCGTCGCGCGCGAGAACGCGATCCGCAGCCTCGAACGCGCGAAAGTGCCGTACCGGACGTCGTATGAAAGCCCGAGCCTGCTCGGGCTGCTCAGCATGGTCGAGGCCGGCCTCGCGGTCGCGCCGCTCGCCCGCTGCGCGATCCCCGCGCAACTGTCGATGCTCGGCCGCTCGCACGGTCTGCCCGACCTGCCGCCGCTCGAGCTGATTCTCGCGCGCAGCACGAAGTCGAAACGGCCGCCGTGCGACTTCCTCGCCGAACAGTTGATGGAAGACCTGCAGCGGCAGACCGGGCAGACCGGCGACGCGTGAGCCCGTCGGCGGCCGCTCGCCACGAGGTCACCCATGCCCGGCCGCGCGCAACGCCGCATTGACGATGCCGGCGACCGTATCGACGAGCGCTTCCAGCGTGTCGCCATGCACGTACCGCCCGGCCGGCGGAACGTGCTCGCTGCGCCGGCCGCCCCACTGCGAGCCTGACGTGACCGACAGCGTCGCGCTGAACCGCTGGCCGTGCCGTCGGCCGAAGACGCCGATGCGCCGCTCGGCGACGTAAGCCTGTTCGGGAAGAAACAATCGGATCTCGACCGCCGCTTGATCGGGGTCGGCCGCGCACGCGTTCGCATCGAACGCCGGCGCGAATGCCTTGACGATGCGGAACGTCACGTGGGAATCCCACGCGGCAAGCGGCCCGCCGGCCGCATCGACGCGTTCGGCGTCGACCGACCACTGATGGCGATCGGGCACGCGAATCGCCTGGCGCAGCAGCACGTCCGCCGCGCGAACCGTCACCATCAACTGCCGGGCAAGCTGCCTGCCCGACGGCAACGCCGCGGTATGCGCGCGACGGGCAGCCGGGCGCGCAATACGCACTTCTTCCGTAAGGTACATAGGCCCTCCCTGTTCAGGGGTAGCGCCGCGTTCGACGCAGCGCACAAACGTCCGCCGTCACCGGCCGGCCGACAACACGGCGGCCGGCGAATCAGCAGCGGATTAGCCGAGCAATCGCCGTTCCCGATTCAACGGACGGCGGGCCGGACGCATAGTCGACGCGCGACCGGCCCGATCACCGCGTCGACTTGCTGCGCGATCAGCGTGTGCAGCGCGAAATCCAGGTCTTCCGGCGCGATGTCGAACTGCACGTGGATCACGTTGCGCACGGCGCGGGCGCTGACGACGTACACGCCGAGCGGGGAATGCAGCAACGCGGCAAGCCGGGCGTGCGCGGCGTCGACGGAGTCGGCCGTCAGCGTGACGGGCAGTTGCACGCGCGGGCGCGGCGGCGGGGACGGCACGACGTTGGCGGGCGCGCCGGCGCGCAACCGGCGGCCGGTGACATCGAACGTGGGAAAGGGATGAATGAACGTCATGGCGCGGACGGAGGCCGTCTCGGCTGTTCGACACATGCCCAGCTTAGAAGAGGCCGTATCAACGCCGTGCAAAAAAACGGGTCGGTCGTGCAAAAAACGGCATGCATGTGCAGGGATCGCGCCCCGCACGTCGCGCTTGCGCCGTCGGGCAATCCCTTCGACGCCGATCAGCCGTTTGGTGGACGCGGCCCGCCGGGTTCGCGGCGATATGCTGGGTGCTTTCCACTCGTCGCCTGCAGCCATGATCGTCCAGCGTGTCGATCTCAGTCGCGTCCTGCCATACGAGATGCCGTACTTCGACGATCGGCTCACGGTCGATCGCAACGATCTGGATATCGCCGCGCGCCTCGGCCTGGACGGCGACGTGCCGGACGAACTGCCGGTTTCGCTGTGCGGCACACCTGCCGGGTCGGATATTCAGGTGTATCTCGATAGCACGAATCGACTGACATTCTCCGTCACCCATCCGGGACTGATCCGATCGGAGAACCGCCTATCCGTGCTTCAAACCCACGACGCGTCCCTACCCGAACTCGGGGCCGTCGATCTCGCCGATAACGCTGTCGTCGGGCTCGGTGCGGCGATGCCGTGGCGGATCGTCAGGGCGTGCGACAGGTTGAAAATCGCGCGGATCACCGCATTCGCAATAGGCGGCCGTAAAGCACCACCCGAGCCCGGTGGGCGTCGGCTGTGCGGGTATTACGCGTGGCCACGATTGGGTTTCGATGCGCCCATTCCCGGCCCGCATGGCGACGAGGCCGCATTGTTCCAGTATTTTCAGGGCTATCGGTCGGGCTGGCCGACGGATCGCTTCGGTCTCTGCGTGCGCTTTACGCGACGCGCTCCGGGCGAGACTTCTGGCGCGCGCGCCGGATCGCATCGCGTGATGACGTTCAACGTTGCGCCTGATGGCGCGTCCGTCCTGGCGCTGCAACGATACTTGATCGAAAAAGGGATATACGGACGACTCAGAAACACCGTTCAATCGCCGGATTCCGGATCACGAAGCCCACGGCCGGACGCCGTCGCGCGCCGAACGCCAATCGTCCCATTCGCTTCTCGCAGTTCAAGCCACTCATTGCCGGGCTCGTCACGCACGAACGTCGTGATGGACACACGCATGCTTCAAATACGGCTACCGTCGCGCGCGATACCCTGCCGGTTCTCCACTCGCCTGCGCCACCGCAACGAAAAGTCTTCGACGTGCGGCCGATCGACCGATCGAAGAGCACGCTGAGCGTCATCTCGGTAGCCGACGCGGAAGCACGTTGTCGCCGGGAAACGCTCCTGCACTTCGGGTGGGAGCCGGACCAGTAACGCGTCGCAACCACGGGCAGCCCCTGACCGCAGCCGCGGTAACGGCGAAGGCCGCACGCGTGCCCCGTCAACCATGACAGGTCAGCAGCCGGCGATCCGCCGATACACTGTGGCCCATCCCGACGGCTGCAATAGACCTCATTTCCGATGCCGGCCGTCGCTTCGATTGCGCACGAGCCTCGCGCTTCCCGCCCATCCCGCACACCTTCCGCATGCTTTCCAAGGAGCTGCACTTGAAACACTGGCGCGACACGCTGTTCGTCTTCGCCGGCCTGCTGGCCGCCGCGTCCTCTCACGCCCATCCCGTCTGCACCGTCGTCGCCGACGCGGCCACCGGCAAGATGCTCGTGCAGCACGGCGACTGCACGACTCGCGTGACGCCGGCATCGACGTTCAAGGTCGCCATCAGCCTGATGGGCTTCGACGCCGGCGTGCTGAAGGACGCGCACACGCCCACGCTCGACTTCCACGCCGGCTACCCGGACTGGGGCGGCGCGCCGTGGCGCGAACCGACCGACCCGGCGCGCTGGATGAAGCTGTCGATCTTCTGGTATTCGGAGCAGGTCGCGCAGGCGCTCGGGCAAGGACGCTTCCAGCAGTACACGAGCGCATTCGGCTACGGCAACGCCGACGTCACCAGCCAGCAGGGCGAACTCCCCGGCGTGATGGGCGCATGGGTCAATTCGTCGCTACGGATCTCGCCGCTCGAACAGGTCGCGTTCATGCGCAAGATCGCGCAGCGGACGCTGCCCGTCAGCGCACACGCATACGACATGACCGAGCGCATCACGCTGATCGACGCGCAACCGGGCGGCTGGACCGTGCACGGCAAGACCGGCACCGGCTCGCCGGGCTCCAGGTACGATGCTGCGCACGCGTACGGCTGGTTCGTCGGCTGGGCGACGAAAGGGCCGCGCACGCTGGTGTTCGCGAACCTGATCCAGGACGACGAACGGCAAACGCCGAATGCGGGCCTGCGCTCGCGCGACACGTTCCTCGCGGCGCTGCCGACGCTCGCCGAACCGGCCCGGCCACAATGAGCGCCGGTCCCCGCAATGCCCGCATCGACCTGCTGCGCGGCGTGTCGATCCTGCTCGTCCTGCTGCATCACTTCAACATCGCGTATCCGTTGCGCGACACCGCGCTCGCGCGCGTGCTCGGCTGGGACGCGGTCCATGCGATCGTGCGCAACGGCAACTACGGCGTGACGATGTTCTTCGCGATCTCGGGCTACTTGATCGCGTCCAATGCGCGCCGCCGCTGGGGCAGCCTCGGTGCGCTCGACGTGCGTGCGTTCTACGTGTCGCGCATTGCGCGGATCGTCCCGTGCCTGCTTCTGCTGCTCGCGCTCGTCGACGGCCTCGCGGCGGCTGGCGTGCCGATCTTCACGAACCATGCGCCGCAGGGCATCGCCGTGTCGTACTGGCTCGTGAACCTGGCGTCGCTCACGTTCTGGATGAACGTGTTGATCGGCGCATACGGATGGGTCAACTACGCGCTCGGCGTGTTGTGGTCGCTGTCGGTCGAAGAGGTGTTCTACCTGTCGTTTCCGCTGCTGTGCATCGCGCTGCGTCGCGACACGCGGCTGTTCGCGTTCTGGCTGCTGATTGCCGCGACCGGTCCCGTGTATCGCTACACGCATCCCGGCGACGAAGGCGGCTTCCTGTACGCGTACTTCGCGTGCTTCGACGGCATCGCGATCGGCTGCTGCACCGCGCTGCTCGCCGAACGCGCGCGCTGGCAGGGACTCGCGGCCGCGCCCGTGCAATGGCTCGCGGCAACGGCGATGACGGCGCTCTATCTCGCGTGGCCGATCGCCGAAAGCCACGTGCTCGGCGTATCCGCGATGGCGCTCGGCACGGCCGTGCTGCTGATCGGCGCGCATGCGAAACACGCATCTGCTCACGGCCGCCTGCTCGCGCCGCTGCGCCGGAGCGGCCGGCTCAGCTACGAGCTGTATCTGTTCCATCTGATCGTGCTCGGCGCGCTGCGCACGTTCTGGCCGCCGTCTGCCACGCATGGCGACGACAAGCTCGCGCTGCTGGTCGCCTATCTGGCGCTGTCGGCAGCATTGAGTGCGGTCATCGCACGCGGCTATGCGACGCCGCTCGACCGCTTCATCAAGCGGGTTGCGTCGCGGCCCGCGGTGCACGTGACGGACAGCGCGCGCGTCTAGCGCCTGCGGGTGGCGGCGAGCAAAGCAGAAGCCGGCGCGGTCAGCCTGCGTATGCGGCGGCGCAACGCACGGTCACGATGCGCGCGGGCGGCAGGTTGGCCCAGACGATCCGGCTGTCGCACGCGACGAACGACGTATCGCCCAGCGGGTGACGGCCGGGCGGGCGCAGGTCGTAGGTGAATTGAATCATCACGCCGGCGGCCGACAGCACGCGATGACATTGACCGACGATCGCCGTCACGTCCTCGCGCGGCAGCGTGCGCAGCGGCAGGCACGACACGATCGCGTCGACCGTGGCGTCCGGCGGCAACAACCGTTCGAGCTGTCGCGCGTCGCCCGACACGATCGAGATACCGGGAAAGCGTCGCCGCAGATGCCGCACGAACGCCGGCGAGCGTTCGACCACGACGAGGCGCCGCGGCGCAACGTCGCGTTCGAGCAGCGCCGCGGTGATCGCGCCGGTGCCGCCGCCGAGTTCGACGACGAGCCCGTCGCCGTCCGGCACCGTGTCGGCCATCTCGCGCGCCAGATGCCGCGAACTCGGGCACAACGCGCCCACCGCAGCCGGCCGGCCGACCCACTCGCGCACGAACAGTGCCGAGACACGCCACGCGTTCGGCCACGTCATACGCGGGCCTCGAACGCTTGCGCGGTCAGCGGCGGCGGGCCGACGACTGCGCGGGACAGGGCTACGGCGATACGGGCAAGGTTCATGCGCATCCTCCTGGGGCGAATCGATCCGCCGCAGGACGCGCGACGGTCAATCGATTCTAGGAAACGCAAACTTAAGGTGACGTGAAGATTGACCCTGATTTGCCTGACTAATTCGTGCCGGATCGGCTGCAGCGCCGTCCGGGTCTCCGCGAAATCGTCGACTGTCAGCGCCCGGCGACACAAATGGGGTCGGGACTTCGGCGCGCGATGTCCCTCTCCCGCAAACCACTATCCGCCCGCCGCATGGAGGTTGGCAGCCCAAGCCGTGCGAGAGCCGGCGGCACGGCCCGGGCTGTGAACCGCGCGCCATGCTCGCCACACGGCGCGCGACCGACCTTCACCGCAAGTTGGTTCTCGCCAGTTCGACGATTTCGTCGCCGCGCCCGCTGAGGATCGCGCGCAGCATGAACAGACTGAAGCCCTTCGCATGCGCGAGCTCGATCTTCGGCGGCATCGCGAGTTCGTACTTCGACGTGACGACATCGACCACCGCCGGCCCGTCATGCTCGAACGCCGTGCGCAACGCTTGCTCGACGTTCTCCGAATGCTCGACGCGCACGCTGAAGATACCGGCGCCCTTCGCGATCGCCGCGAAGTCGGTCGGGCTCAGGTCGACGTTCGTGTCGAGATAGCCGGCCGCCTTCAGCTCCATCGACACGAAGCCGAGCAAGCTGTTGTTGTACACGACGACCTTGATCGGCAGCTTGAGCTGGCGTGCGGTCAGCAGATCGCCGAGCAGCATCGACAGCCCGCCGTCGCCCGACAGCGACACGACCTGCCGCCCCGGATGCGCGCCCTGCGCGCCGAGCGCCTGCGGCATCGCATTCGCCATCGACCCGTGATTGAACGAGCCGTGCAGTTGCCGCTTGCCGTTCATCGTCAGGTAGCGCGCGGCCCACAGCGTCGGCGTGCCGACGTCGGCCGTGAAGATCGCGTCTTCCGCCGCGACTTCGTCGACGATCTTCGTCAGGTATTGCGGATGGATCGCGCGGCCCGGCGGCTCGGCCACCGCGAGATCGTCGAGCCCCTTGCGCGCGGCCGCGTAGTGCTTCAGCGCGTTCTCGAGGAAGCGCCGCTGGGTCTTGCGCGTCAAGCGCGGCAGCAGCGCCGCGATCGTTTCCTTCACGGTGCCGACGAGCCCGAGCGCGAGCGGCGCGCGATGGCCGAGCTGCGAGCCCTTCCAGTCGATCTGCACGACCTTCGCGTTCGACGGATAGAACGGCCGGTACGGGAAGTCCGTGCCGAGCATCAACAGCGTGTCGCACGATTCCATCGCGTGATAGCCCGAGCTGAAGCCGATCAGCCCCGTCATCCCGACGTCGAACGGGTTGTCCCATTCGACGAACTGCTTGCCGCGCAGCGCGTGCACGACCGGCGCGCCGAGCGTGTCGGCCAGCGCGACCACCTCGTCGTGCGCGCCCTGCGTGCCGCTGCCGCACAGCAGCGTGACTGCGTCGGACGCGTTGAGCAGCGCCGCGAGCCGGTCGAGATCGGCATCGGCCGGCAGGATCGACGGCGGGGCCGATTCGCTCCACGCCGGCGGCTCTTCCGGGCCGTCGCCGAGCCCGATGTCGCCCGGCAGCACGATCACCGCGACGCCGCGCTCGTCGATCGCCGTGCGCATCGCCCGCGCGAGCACGCGCGGGAACTGCGACGCGTTGGTCACGAGCTCCGCGAAGTGGCTGCATTCGCGGAACAGCTCCTGCGGATGGGTTTCCTGGAAGTAGCCGAGACCGATCTCGGTCGACGGAATGTGCGCGGCGATCGCGAGCACCGGCTGGTGATTGCGGTGGCAGTCGTACAAGCCGTTGATCAGGTGCAGGTTGCCGGGGCCGCAGCTGCCCGCGCACACCGCGAGCCGCCCGGTCGACGCGGCGTCCGCGCCGGCCGCGAACGCGGCGCTTTCCTCGTGCCGCGTATGCATCCAGCGGATCGAGCCGATCTGGCTCAGGCTGAACGACAGGCCGTTCAGGCTGTCGCCCGTCACGCCCCAGATGCGCTCGACGCCCGCTGCCGCCAGCGTCTTCGCCAGGTATTCCGCCATCGTCTGTCTTGCCATGGTGCCCTCGCTCGTTGATGGGTCGTCACACGAATGAACCGACTCCGATGGCCTCCTGTGCCACGGAACGGACGAGCATACGCGATCGTTTCGCGAGGCGTCGTGAACGTGCAACGCACTTGCGCACGTTTCGTTCGATCCCTTTCGGCGGTGTCGGGCGACTGTCGCCGTTTCGTCAGCAAGCCGGCGGTTTCGCCCGCCGACGCACATTCAGCTCCAGTCGGACGCCGACTCGTCCGGATCGACCAGCGTCAGCCCCGCCGCCGGCAGCGGCAGCGCGGTCTTGTAGCGCACCTGCTTCAGCGCGAAGCTCGACCGGATGTTCGACACGCCGGGAATCGTCGTCAGCCGCTCGATGATGAAGCGCTCGAGCGTGCGCATGTCGGGCATCACGACACGCAGCAGGTAATCGGCGTCGCCCGACATCAGGTAGCACTCCATCACCTCGGGCCGCTGCGAGATCGCTTCCTCAAAGCGCTGCAGCGCATCCTCGACCTGCTTCTCGAGGCTGACCTGGATGAACACGTTGATCCGCAGCCCGAGCGGCTCCGGGTCAAGCAGCGTGACCTGCTGCCGGAACAGCCCGAGCTTCTCCAGCGCGCGCACGCGGTTGAAGCAGGGCGTGGCCGACAGGTTCACCGCGCGCGCGAGTTCCGCGTTCGTGATCCGCGCGTTCTGCTGAAGCTGGTTCAGGATGCCGATGTCGATGCGGTCGAGCCGCCGCGGGTTTGCGCTCATGGTCGAAATATTCCGGAAGAGTGGCCATAACCGGAATATTTACACTATCCGCACGAGAAATCCCAATGAAATCAGACGCATATTTTGCAGATCGGCGGGTAGCATGATCCGACCGATTGCCACTGATTGCGCACCGCTTCGAACCGGTGCGCGGGAGACCTGCGATGACGGACCTGTCGAACGGACTCGACGCCACGCGGCGCGCGAACCTCGCGCACGCCGACGCCGACCCGGAAGAAACCGCCGAATGGCTCGAAGCGCTCGACGCGGTTCTCGCGCACGTCGGCAAGGACCGCGCGCAGTTCCTGCTCGACCGGCTCGCCGCCCATGCGCACGCGAGCGGCCTGGCGGCGGCGCGCGGGCCCGTCACGCCGTACCTGAACACGATCGCCGCACACGACCAGCCGCCCTACCCGGGCGATGCCGAGCTCGAAGAGCGGCTGTCCGCCGCGCTGCGCTGGAACGCGCTCGCGATGGTCGTGCGTGCGAACCGCGCGTACGGCGAGCTCGGCGGCCACATCGCGAGCTACGCGTCGGCATCCGACCTGTTCGAAGTCGGCTTCAACCATTTCTTCCGCGCGGCAGCGGCCGACGGCAGCAGCGAACAGGGTGAACACGGTGAACGCGGCACGGGCGGCGACCTCGTCTACTTCCAGCCGCATTCGTCGCCGGGCGTCTATGCGCGCGCGTATCTCGAAGGCTTCCTCGACGACGCGCACCTGAAGCACTACCGCCGCGAGATCGCCGGGCCCGGCCTGTGCTCGTATCCGCACCCGTGGCTGATGCCCGACTTCTGGCAGTTCCCGACCGGCTCGATGGGCATCGGCCCGATCAACGCGATCTACCAGGCGCGCTTCATGCGCTACCTGCAGCATCGCGGCCTCGCGAACACGGCCGCGCGCACGGTGTGGGGCTTCTTCGGCGACGGCGAGATGGACGAGCCCGAATCGCTCGGCGCGCTGTCGCTCGCCGCGCGCGAGGGGCTCGACAACCTCGTGTTCGTGATCAACTGCAACCTGCAGCGGCTCGACGGCCCGGTGCGTGGCAACGGCCGCGTGATCGACGAGCTCGAGGCGCTGTTCGCCGGTGCCGGCTGGAACGTGATCAAGGTGTTGTGGGGATCCGACTGGGATCCGCTGTTCGCGCGCGACCATGCGGGCGCGCTCGCCCGCGCGTTCGCCGACACCGTCGACGGCCAGTTCCAGACCTTCTCCGCGAACGACGGCGCGTACAACCGCGCGCGCTTCTTCAGCCGCGACCCGGCGCTCGACGCCCTCGCCGCGCAGCTCACCGACGCGGAAATCGATCGCCTGCGCCGCGGCGGCCACGATGCACGCAAGCTGCACGCCGCGTATGCGCGCGCACTCGCGCATCGCGGCCAGCCGACCGTGATCCTCGCGAAGACGATGAAGGGCTACGGAATGGGCACGGCCGGCCAGGGCCGGATGACGACCCACCAGCAGAAGAAGCTCGACGTCGACGACCTGAAGGCGTTCCGCGACCGCTTCCGGCTGCCGCTGTCGGATCTCGACGTCGAGCAGCTCACGTTCTACAAACCCGCCGAAGACAGCCCCGAGATGCGCTACCTGCACGCTCGCCGGGCTGCCCTGGGCGGCTATCTGCCCAGAAGGCGGATGGTGGCGTCGGAGGGGCTCACCGTCCCGCCGACACCGGCCTGGGGTGCGTTCGCGCTGGATGCGGCGGGCCGCGAGATGTCGACGACGATGGCGCTCGTGCGCATGCTGGCCGCGCTGCTGAAGGATCCGGCGCTTGGCCCGCGCGTCGTGCCGATCGTCGCGGACGAAGCGCGCACGTTCGGCATGGCGAACCTGTTCCGGCAGGTCGGCATCTACTCGCCGCTCGGGCAGCGCTACGAACCGGAGGATCTCGGCTCGATGCTCTACTACCGCGAGGACACGCGCGGGCAGATCCTCGAGGAAGGCATCTCGGAGGCCGGCGCGGTGTCGTCGTGGATCGCCGCGGCGACCGCGTACAGCGTGCACGACCTGCCGATGCTGCCGTTCTACATCTACTACTCGATGTTCGGGTTCCAGCGCATCGGCGACCTGATCTGGGCCGCCGCCGACCAGCGCTCGCGCGGCTTCCTCGTCGGCGCGACATCGGGCCGCACGACGCTCGGCGGCGAGGGGCTGCAGCACCAGGACGGCAGCAGCCATCTTGCGGCGTCCACGATCCCGAACTGCCGCGCGTACGATCCGGCGTTCGCGTACGAAGTCGCGACGATCGTCGATGCCGGCATGCGCGAGATGGTCGAGCAACAGCGCGACGTGTTCTATTACGTGACGGTGATGAACGAGAACTACGCGCAGCCGTCGATGCCCGACGACGATCCGGCCACGCGACGCGCAGGCATCCTGAAGGGCATGCACCGGCTGCCGTCCGGTTCGAACGCAACGGCGCACGTGCAGTTGCTCGGCGCGGGCGCGATCCTCGGCGAAGTGCTCGCCGCGCAGCGGATGCTGAAGGACGACTGGGGTATCGATGCCGCCGTGTGGAGCGTCACGAGTTTCAGCGAACTGCAACGCGACGGAATGGAAGCCGAACGGCTGTCGCGACTCGGCGACACGGCGGCCGAGCCTTATGTCACGCAGCAGCTTGCCGCGACGCAAGGCCCCGTGATCGCGGCGACCGACTACGTGCGCGCGGTGCCCGAGCTGATCCGTGCATACGTGCCGCGCCGCTACGTGACGCTCGGCACCGACGGGTTCGGCCGCAGCGATACGCGCGAGGCGCTGCGCGCGTTCTTCGAAGTCGATCGAGCGAGCATCGTGCTCGCCGCGTTGAAGGCGCTGGCGGATGACGGTGAACTCGATGAGGCAATGCTGCACACGGCGCGCGAACGGCTCGGAAAAAGCGGTGCGGCAGCCCGGCGGAGCGCCGTGGCAACGCTGAGCGCACACGCAATGTTGTCGAGCGCTTTTTCAACCGTCTCAAGAATTTTCATCGAGTCTCCACTCGACACATTTTCCGCAAGATAGTCGCGGAACACGAGCACACAATTTGAGATGATGGGCGCGCTAAAGACGCTAGGTCCGGATGCGACGGTCTCGGAATTGCTTGGTGCGACCACAAAACTCGTGATGTTGATAGCCTTCGCTACGCTGTGGGGCGATAACACAAGACTGCGAAAGCTACTGGAACAAAACGGCATCGACCCGAGACGGCGCAAGCGGTAGCGCGTCGACTTGTCACGGCGACGAGCGAGGCTATGCCTTTACCGCCGTGTTCGAACGCGTGGAGGTTGGCCGTGGTCGTGCGGCGCAACAGGTGTGACTCCGTGTGCCGATCGTGCTCACTTCGTTTTGCCCGCACGCCGCCAACACAGCATGCGCGGTCAGCCGCATCACGATGCGCTACACCGGCAGCGCATGCGTCGAAAGAATCTCCTTGAGTACCATGAACGAGCGTACCTGTCGCGACAAGGTCCGGCTCGGCGAATTCGAGCCGGGGTCGAAGGTGCTGTATGCGCATCTCGGCGGCGTGCCGGCGTTGAGCGCGTATAGCGAGATTTTCCGGAACGGGTGACCGGATTGACATGAAACGCCGGCGTGCCACGAGTCGCGCGCCGGCGCGTTGATCACGGCAATCGCCCCGCTCACCGTTGCTGCGGCTCCCTCTACGCGCCCGCCGTCCCGCACGCCATTTCTTCGGCTGCCACAATCCCGCCCTTCTTCGCCCGCCGCGCTCCGCTTGTTGCGATCCGTCCACCTCGACGACCCGGCATCGCACGTCTTTCTAAAGTCAAGTCCGACTCCGTCATTCGTTCATTCGGACAGAAATTCCACTGATTCGTACTCGTACTAATCCATTCCCCTGGAATTTAGTAGGCGTTCTATATAAATCAGGCCCCTGCTTCCTGAAAATTGACCCCATCGAGTCGGCCGCAACGTTTCGCAAGCATTCGCCCTTCATGGCGCCAAGCTCGAAAAGATCCGTCGCAACTCATCAGGCCGACCGGCACCACCGCAGCAGCGCCTCCTTCCCCGATGCATTTCCCATGCAGTGGAAACAGCGGTCACGCTCCGCTCCGGCCGAGCGTGCGATATCGCGTCGCAATCGGGACAACGGGCGTCCATCTCAATCAGAACGGCAGCAGGAGGGTATATGGATACTTCATTCGAACCACGGCACGCACATGCAGCGCGTGCCGCAGGCGGCCTGATCGCGCGCATTGCCGACGTCGCACTGATTTCGTTCGGCGCGCTGGCCGCCGCGCTCGTGTTGCCTGGCACGGACGTCGACCGTTCGTCCGAACTGGCCGCCGTCGCCTGCGCGGCGACCTTCGCGCTGATGCTGTTTCCCGCACTCCGCCTCTACCACGCACCGGCCCGCCCCGCCAGGCACCGCACCGCACTGCTCATCGCGTTCGCGTGGCTGATCGCGCAGGCCGGCGCGGCGCTCGTGATGCGGGTGCTCGCGCCGACCCTCGCCATTCCGCTGCCCTGGTACCTGCTCTGGACCGCAACGAGCGGCATCGCGCTCGTCGCGTCGCGCGTCGTCGCCGGCACGACGCTCGAACGGATCGGCCGCCCGCAGGAAAGCGATCGCCTCGTCGCGATCGTCGGCTCCGGCGCCCATCGCGACGCCGTGCTCGACCGCATCGCCAGTGTGCCGTCGGCCGGATTCCGCGCGGCGGCGATGTTCGATATCGCCCGCGCCGATACGACGAGCCCGGGCGGCATGCCGCGCTTCCGTGATCTCGATACGTTCGCACAGCATGTCCGCACGCACGCGATTCCCGAAGTCTGGCTCGCGCTGCCGATCGGCGAGGCGCGCATCGTGATGGCCGTGCTCGATGCATTCCGCGACGATCTCGTCAACATCCGCTTCATGCCGGACGTCAGCAAGCTCGCGATGTTCGACGGCGAAATGATCGACCTCGTCGGTGCACCGGCGATCAACCTGGTCGCGTCGCCGCTGTCGTCGCGCGCGCTGCTGCACAAGGCGATCTTCGATCGCGTGTTCGCGGCCACCGTCCTCGTCGGCATGGCGCCGCTGCTGCTCGCGATCGCGGCAGCAGTCCGGCTGTCGTCGCACGGCCCCGTCCTGTTCCGCCAGCAACGCAAGGGCGCGGACGGCCAGGCATTCACGATCTTCAAGTTCCGCACGATGCGGCTGCACGACACGGGCAGTGAAGTGCACCAGGCGACGCGCGACGATCCGCGCATCACACGGGTCGGCGCGTTCCTGCGCCGCACGAGCCTCGACGAGCTGCCGCAGTTCCTCAACGTGCTGCGCGGCGAGATGTCGGTCGTCGGCCCGCGCCCGCACGCGCTCGAGCACGACGACCTCTACCGGAAGATCGTCGACGGCTATATCCACCGCTACCGCGTCAAGCCGGGCATCACCGGGTGGGCGCAGATCAACGGCCTGCGCGGCGAGACCGATCGCGTGGAAAAGATGCAGCGCCGCGTCGAAGCCGATCTCCACTACCTGCGCAACTGGTCGTTCGCCCTCGACATGCGCATCGTCCTGGCCACCGCCCTGCGCGGCTGGTCCCACCGCAACGCGTACTGATACGCACGCGGCACCGCCACCGCGCGTCGCCGCATCACGATAAGGATGACTGATGACTTCCGCCATGATCGAGCGGGCCGGATCCGCACGTCCCTACCGCATGCGCACGCTGCTGGCCGCAGCGGTCAGCGTCGCGCTCTCGGCCTGTGCATTCGCACCCGGCATGCAGATGAGCGCACCGCCCGCCGCCGGCCAGCCTGCCGGACACGCGAACGCCGGCGGGAGCGTTCCGTTCCGGATCACGACGATCGACGCCAGCCTGATTCGCCAACTCGACGCACAGGCCGCGCAGCAACAGCACCTGCCATCCGACCGGCTGGCGGCCGCGCCCGGCGCTTATCGCCTCGGCCCCGGCGACGTGCTGCAGATCACCGTCTGGGATCACCCCGAACTCGCCGCCGCGCAAGGCGCCGCGCAGCAGAACGCGCCGCGCGCGGCCGACCCGGTCGCGGGCTTCGTCGTCGATTCGCACGGCAACCTGGCGTTCCCGTTCGCCGGCAGCGTGCCGGTCGCGGGTCTCACGGCCGACGCCGCGCAGGCACGCATCGCCGCCGCGCTGTCGCGCGTCTATCGCAATCCGCAAGTAACACTGCGCGTTGCGTCGTTCCGCTCGCAGCAGGTCTATATCGACGGCGAAGTCCGCACGCCGGGTGCGCAGCCCGTCAACGACGTGCCGATGACGCTCTACGAAGCGCTCGGCCGCGCGGGCGGGCTCGGCACGGCCGCCGACCAGAGCCGCATGACGCTCGTGCGCGACGGCGTGTCCTATCCGCTCGACCTGACGCGCATGCTGCGCGACGGCCGCAATCCCGCCGACGTCGTGCTGGCCGCCGGCGACCTGCTGCACGTGCCGGCACGCAGCGACTACGGCGTGTACGTGATGGGCGAAGTGAACAAGCCGTCGCTCGCGGTACCGCTGCGCGACGGCCGGCTGACGCTGTCCGACGCGCTGTCGCAGGCCGGCAGCGTAAACGCCAATACCGCCGACGCCGCGCAGATGTTCGTGATCCGCGGCTCGCAGACGAGCGATCCGCAGGTGTTCCACCTCGACGCGCGCTCCCCCGTGTCGATGGTGCTCGCCAACGAGTTCGCGCTGCAGCCGAAGGACATCGTCTACGTCGACGGCAACGGCCTGGTGCGCTTCAGCCGCGTGCTGAGCCTGCTGCTGCCCGGCATCAGCACCAGCGCCGCCGCGGCGCTCGCCGTCAAATGAGCGCCATCGCCACGCTGCTCGTCGTGTGCGTCGGCAACGTCTGCCGCAGCCCGATGGCGCAGGCGCTGCTCGGCGCGCGCCTGCCCGGCGTCGACGTGCAGTCGGCCGGGATCGGCGCGCTCGACGGCCAGCCGGCCGACCCGCACGCCATCGACCTGATGCGCGCGCGCGGCCTCGACCTCGCCACGCACCGCGCGCGCCAGGTGTCGTCACGGCACGCCGCACGCGCCGACCTGATCCTGACGATGGACCTGGAGCAGAAGCGCTGGCTCGAGCGCCGCCACCCGTTCCTGTGCGGCCGCGTGTTCCGCCTCGGCGGCACCGGTCAGGGCTTCGACGTGCCCGACCCGTATCTCGGCCCGCGCGCGTCGTTCGAACACAGCCTGCGGCTCATCGAGCGCGGTGTCGACGCGTGGTGCGCGCGCATCGCGCCGGCCGCCTCCCCCTCCACCCCGCTTTCCGGACCGAATCGATGACCTCTCCTGTTTCCCGCGAGCGATCGCACGATCGCGGCGCCGAGCTCGACCTCGCCGGCGTCGTCGACGTGCTCGTGTCCCAACGCTGGCTGATCGCGCTGGCAACCGCCGCCTGCGTCGGCGCCGGCACGCTATACGCGTTTCTCGCCCCGCCGCAATACCAGGCCGACATCCTGCTCCAGGTCGAGGACAGCGGCGACCCAGCCGCCGCGAACAGCATGCTCGGCGACGTGTCGTCGCTGTTCGACATCAAGTCGAGCGCCGCGGCCGAAGCGCAGATTCTCGCGTCGCGGCTCGTCGTCACGCGTGCCGTCGACGAGCTGCGCAGCTACATCGTCGTGCAGCCGAAGCGCTTTCCGCTGGTCGGCGATTTCGTGTCGCGTTTCAACACCGGCCTCGCGCACCCCGGCCTCCTCGGGTTCGGCGGTTATGCGTGGGGCGAGGAAGCGATCGCGGTCGCGCGCTTCGACGTGCCCCGGCCGCTCGAAGGCGAGCGCTTCGAGCTGACGCTGCTCGACGGCCAGCGCTACCGGCTGACCGGGCCCGCGCTGCCGTCGGCCGTCACCGGCCGCATCGGGCACGTGGAAACCTTCCCGACCGCGAGCGGCCCGATCGCGATCGACGTCGCGCGCGTCGATGCGAACCCGGCCACCCGCTTCACGCTCGTGCGCGAATCGCGCGCCGAGACGATCGACACGCTGCGGCGCGGCCTCGACGTCCAGGAAAAGATCAAGCAGTCGGGCGTGATCGTCGCGACGCTGCGCGGCCCCGATCCGCAACGGATCCAGGCGCAGCTTCAGGCAGTCGCGAACCACTACGTGCGTCAGCACATCGAGCGCAAGTCCGCCGACGCGGCGCAATCGCTCGCGTTCCTCAACGCGCAGCTGCCGGTGCTCAAGCGCCAGTTGCAGGACGCCGAGCAGCGCTACACCGACATGCGCAACGCGAACGGCACGATCGACCTGACCGAGGAAGCGAAGCTGATCCTGCAGCAGACGGCCGACGCGACCACGCGCCGCCTCGAGCTGCAGCAAAAGCGCGACGAGATGGCCGCACGCTTCGCGCCGGGCCACCCCGACATGGTCGCGCTCGACGCGCAGATCGCCACGCTCGGCCGCGAGCAGCGCGGCTTCGAGCATCAGGTGCGACGGCTGCCCGACCTGCAGCAGAACGCCGTGCGGCTGATGCTCGACGTGAAGGTCGACACCGATCTCTATACGGCGCTGCTCGCGAACACGCAGCAGCTCGAGCTGGTCAAGGCCGGCAAGACCGGCAGCGTGCGGCTCGTCGATACGGCGATCGTGCCCGAGGATCCCGTACGCCCGAAGCGGCCCGTCGTGATCGCGGCGGCCGCGCTGATCGGGCTCGCACTCGGCATCGCGCTCGCCTTTGCGCGCGACTTCCTGTTCGGCGGCGTCCGTCACGCGGACGAGATCGAGCGTCATCTCGACATCGACGTCTACGCGACGATTCCCGATTCGGCGGCCCAGCGGCAGATGGTGCGGCGCATCGCGCAGCACGCACCGGGGCCGAACCTGCTGAGCGCGCGGCACCCGCACGATCCAGCCGTGGAAAGCCTGCGGAGCCTGCGCACCGCGCTGCGCTTCGCGATGCAGGGCGCACGCA
The DNA here is from genome assembly GCF_017815045.1 of Burkholderia sp. CpTa8-5. NCBI lineage: Bacteria > Pseudomonadati > Pseudomonadota > Betaproteobacteria > Burkholderiales > Burkholderiaceae > Burkholderia > Burkholderia sp. CpTa8-5. The sequence goes on along the minus strand of NZ_JAGIQD010000002.1, from coordinate 32,076 downwards.
ACAATGTACTGCTGCTGACCGGCCCGGCGCCGGGTGCGGGCAAGTCGTTCGTCGCGGCGAATTTCGCGGCGCTGCTCGCGGCCAACGGCGAGCGCGTGCTGCTCGTCGACGGCGACCTGCGCAAGGGTCATCTGCATGAATCGCTCGGTGTCCCGCGCGAGCGCGGCTTCGCCGAGCTGCTGTCGGGCACGGCCGCGCCGGCCGACGTGACCTGCCGCGACGTGGTGCCGCGCCTCGATTTCATCCCGACCGGCGCGGTGCCCGAGTATCCGTCCGAGCTGCTTGCCGACGAACGCGTCGCCGCGCTGCTCGACGTGCTGTCGGCCTGCTACGACGTCGTCGTGATCGATGCGGCGCCGATTCTCGCGGTGACCGACGCGGTCACGCTCGGCCGCCACGCCGGCACCGTGCTGCTCACGGCGCGTGCCGCCACGACACGCGTCGCCGAACTGGACGAAGCCATGCGGCGCCTCGCGCACAACGGTATCGCCGCGAGCGGCGTGCTGCTCAACGGCGTCGATCCGCACGTCGGCCGGTACGGCTCGCGCTACGGCGCCTATCGCTATACGCAGTACCGTTACGCACCGCCGCGTTGCGGCCTGGCATCGTCGATCGGCCGCACGCTGCGCGCGCTCGTGTCCCGCCGCCGGGGAGCGCCGCGATGAGCGATACCCGTCACCTCGAACGCGTCGCGATACGCGATGCCGCGCCGGCGGACGCTTCCGCCACGACCGAATTGGGCTCCCGGCAAGCCCCGGCCCGCGCGGCGCGCCTGCGGATCGCGCTCGTCGTCGAAGCCGCGGGCGGCGGCGTGGCCGTCCATCTCGCCGACCTGATCGACGGACTCGCCGCAATCGACGGCATCGAACTGCACCTGATCGTGCCGCACGGCCCGCGTTTCGACACAACGATCCTCGATGCGCGCGTGCTGTCACGCTGTGCAAGCGTGCATGCGGTGCCGATGCAGCGCACGGTCGGCTGGCGCGACGCGCTCGCGGTCGCCCACGTCTATCGCCACCTGCTGCGCATCCGTCCCGACATCGTGCACAGCCACAGCTCGAAAGCCGGCGCGATCGCACGCCTGTGCCCGGGGCCATGGCGGCAGGTGTACACGCCGCACGCGGTCTATACGCTGAACCCGACGCTGGGTAACCGCCAGCGCCGGTTCTACGGCACCATCGAGCGGCTGCTCGGCCGCCTGTGCACGCACCGGATCGTCGCCGTCTCGCGCGACGAGGCGCAACACCTGAACGAAGCGCTCGGCATTCCGGCCGCGCGCATCGACACGATCGTCAACGGCGTCCGACCGCCCGCCCTGATGCCGCGCGAGGCGGCACGACACGCACTCGGCGTCGCCCGCGACGCCCTCGTCGTCGGTTTCGTCGGGCGCTTCGATCATCAGAAAGGCATCGACCGTCTCGTGCGGATTGCGCGCGGCGTGTATCGCCAATGCGGCCGTACCGTGCAGATCGTCGCGATCGGGTCCGGCGACTTCGTCACGGCGGCCGGCAACGAGGCCGACGATCTTCCGCCGAATCTTCACGTCGTCGGCCGCGTGAACCACGCGAGCCGCTATTTCTCCGCGTTCGACCTGTTCGCGTTGCCGAGCCGCTACGAAGGCTTTCCCTACGTGTGTCTCGAAGCGATGGCCGCGCATGTGCCGATCGTCGCCACGCAGGTATCCGGCGCGACCGAGCTGATCGACACGCATGGCATCGGCGTCGTGGTGCCGAACGAAGACGACACGACGCGCTTCGCCCGCGCGATCGTCGCGCTTGCCAACGATCCGGCCGCACGCGACGCGATGCGAGCGAACTGCGCGGCGGCCCTCGGTCAATTCTCGGCCGAGACGATGGTCGCGCACACGCTCGACCTCTATCACACCCTTTCCAGACGAGGCCCGGCATGACGCCCCCCATTCACGTCGCGCTGCTGCACGCGTACAGCGCCCGCAATTCCGGTGACGGCCTGCTGGTCGACCTGTCCGTCGGCCTGCTCCGGGAGGCCTTCGGCGATGCCGTCCGCGTGTCGATCGTCGCGGCCGATCCGGCTTCATTTCCGGCGTACGACGACGTATGCGCGGCGCCCGTGCTCGCGGAGCGCGGCACGAACCGGCTGGTCGCCGCCGCCGCCGCCGCGCTGCCCGTTCGAGTCAACGGCAGGTTGAAAGCACTGCGCAGCCTGCTCGACGAAGTCGACCTGATCGTCGGCGTCGGTGGCGGCTATCTGCGCGCGCGCACGGCCATCGAAGCGCTCAAGCTCGAAGCCGGCCACCTGCTGCAAATGCGGGTTGCGCTTGCCTCCGGCAAGCCCGCCGTCTATCTGCCGCAAAGCATCGGCCCGGTGCTGTCCTCACGCGCCGTCGCCATGCATCTGCAGTCGCTGCTCGGCGCGTTCGATTCGGTGTTCGTGCGCGACGACCGCTCCGCCGCCTTCCTCGCCGCGAATCCGAATACGCGGCGCGTGCCGGATCTCGCGGTGCTCGACTTCGGGTATCGCAGCGAGACCATCCTTCGGCAAACCCCGCCGAACAGCGACACCGCGCGCCATGTTGCATTCGTGCTGCGCCGCGCACCCGCGTGGAGCGCGAAACGACGCGCGCGCTACGACGCATCGATCGCGCGGCTGATCGAGCAGGTGCGCGCAACGTGCCGGGTCAGCTTTGTCGTGCAAAGCACGGGGCGCGGCAACGACGATCCCGCGTACTACCGCAGCCTCGGCATCCGGGAACCGCTGACGCCGCTCAAGACGCTTCTCGAAACCGACCGGCCGGACGTCACGGTATCGGTTCGCCTGCACGGCGCGCTGGAATCGATCCTGCACGGCGTACCCGCCTTCCACGTCAGCTACGAGCGCAAGGGCTTCGGTGCGTATGCGGACATGAAGCTCGACGACTGGGTCGTCAACGGCGCGGATTTCGATCCGGCGCGCGTCTGCCGGACGATCCTCGCACCCGGCGCGGCTACGGCGTTCCGGAACGCCGCGCAGGGCGGTTTTGCGAGCATCCGTGCCGCACGCGCACGCGTGATCGACGCACTGCGTGCGGCCCGTCGTGCGGATTCCGACATCGAAACAAAAGTCGAAGCCGAAGCCGACGAGGCCATGCCATGCTGATGCGCCTGCTCCTGCGCAGCTTGGCGCTCGGCCTGAAATTCACGCTCGCGATCATCGTCGCGCGTACGCTCGGCTTCGACGCGGTCGCCGCGTACGGGTTCGCGGTCGCCGCCGCCGTGATCGCATCGAAACTGCTCGGCCTCGGCTTCAGTCCCGAACTCAACCGGCGGCTCAGCGAACCCGATCCGCTGCCCGCGTTCGGCGCGATGCGCACCCTCTGCGTCGCGTACGGCGGCCTCTACTTGACGCTCGTCGCGACGCTCGCCGCGGCGACCGCCAACGGTGACGCAGCCCTGCTCGCCCGCTTCGGCCTGTCGACGCGGCTCGCGTGGTGCGTGCTGCTCGTCGCGCTCTCCGAGCATGCGGCATTCGAGGCGAACGGCTGGCTGTTCTCGCTGCATCGACCTCGCGCCGGCTCGCTGCTGCTGTTCGTCCGCACCGGCGCGTGGGCCGGCGTCGCGGGAGCGGGGTTGCTCGTCGGCGCCCTGCATTCGATCGAATCGGTTTTCGCGCTGTGGTTCGCGGCCAATACGTGCGTCGTCGTGCTTTCGTGGCGGCGTATCGGCGCGGTTGCACGCCAGGCGCACGACTGCCCGCAGGCGGCGCGCGCACCGGCCGTGCGCGAGCGCGGTGTCCTGTCGATCTGGCGGCACGGGTTGCCGTTCTACGTGGCCGGCATCGTCCTCGCGTCGTTGCAATACGCGGAGCGGTTCATCGGCGGCGGCCAACTGAGCGCCGATGCGCTCGGCCGCTACGTATTCGCGTGGTCGATCGCCAACGCGATCCAGGCGCTCGCCTTCTCGACCGTCGTCGTGACGGCCGGCCCGCGCTTCGTGCGCGTGCTGTCCGACGCACCGGGCACGTTCCCCCGGCTCGCCGTGCGCGCGACGGTGGCCAGCGTGGCCGTCACCTCGATCGCGGGGGCCGCGGTCCTTGCACTGCATCGCGACCTGTTCGCGTTTGCGCACGAGCCCGCGGGCACCGGGCAGGTCGCATTGCTCGCGACACTGCTCGTGTCGTTCGTGCTGCGCGGCGCGGCGGACGTGCTGTGGACGGCCGCGATCGCACTGCGTGCCGGCTGCGCCGCGATGTTGTCGATGATCGCGCTCGCGCTGACGTACCTGCCGCTCGCATGGAGCCTGATCGTTCACGCTGGTGCGATGGGGGCGGCCATCGCCCATCTGGCGGCGAGCGCCGGCATCGTCGCCACGCTGGCGCTGATCGTCGCGCGCACCGGCCGGTCTCGTGCGGCCGCACGCACGGAGGCCGCCCCGCATGCTGCGTAACCTGATTGCCGGTGGCCCGGCACTGAGCCGCGGCGTGACGCGCGCCGTCGGCGCGATGATCGTATTCGTCTACTGGATCGTCTACGCAAAGGCCGGCACGTTCCTGCCCGAGTTCGTGTTCCGCGACGCGGAGAAGATCCAGAGCCAGATCGGCGGCGGCAGCACCTACGAAGGCACGTCGTTCGATGCGGTCGCGAAGTTCTATGCGCTGCTCGGCCCGGCCGGCACGTCGCTGTTCGTTGCCGCGATCGGCACGGCGTTCATCTGGCGGATCGTCGGCGAAGGCCGCCGCGTCGGGTCGTTGGCCGCGACCGTCGTACTACTGGCGCCGTGTGTGTTCTTCAACCTGTTCGTCGCAAGCAAGGACACGCTCGTCGTGCTGATCGCGCTCGTGCTGGCCAGCATCGCGCGGCGTCGCCCGGCCGCCTGGACCTTCGTGGCCGTGGTTGCGCTCTACGCCGGCTACGCGGCCGTCGTGCGCAGCTACTTCGCGCTGATTCTCGCGGTCGCGCTGGCCGCGCTCCTGTTCCGGCACCTGTCATGGCGCGGCAAGACCTTGCTGCTCGGCACTGCCGCGATCGCACTGTTCCTGCTGCCGCCGGACGTGTACTACCTGCTCCAGCATCCCCGCGACATGGCAGCCGACTATCTCGCCTACGGTTCGCCGTTCGGCGCGCGCACGAGTTTCTACAACCCGGTCGCGCCCGATTCGTTCGTCGCCTTTTGCGCGAACTATGCGTACGCGGTGCTGCGGTTGAATCTGCCGCTGCTGTTCGACGTGGGCCCCAAGGAAGTCGCGATGCAGCTGTTCGTGTGGATCGCGCTGGCCGCCGTGTGGCGTCGTGCACGGCATCGCACGCATCCGGCCCGCGACCTGCTCGCCTGCGTCGTCATCGGTCACGTCGCCGTATCGATGCTGTTCGAACCCGATCTCGGCAGCTATACACGCCACCTGTCCAGCGTCGCCTTGCTGTGCGCGCTTCAGTTCGCGGGATTCGAACCGCGTGCCGGTCGACGCCGGCCAAAGCGCGATGCCGCGACGAACGGCACGCCGACTCCCGCCCGCCTGCCGCACAAGGACATCACCCGCTAAACCCGACATGCAAACCTTCCCCGTCCAGACCGGCATCTTCCGGAACCTCCAGTGTGCACGCGCCTTCGCGGCGCTCGCCGTCGTCGGCTATCACATGGGCACGCTTCCGTTCGGGCAGGCCGGCGTCGATATCTTCTTCGTCATCAGCGGGTTCATCATGTCCGTCGTCGCGCCGCGCGAGGGGCACGCCTTCCTGCGCAGGCGCCTGATCCGGATCGTGCCGCTCTACTGGCTGACCACGCTGGGCGTGTTCGCGATCGCGGTCGTGAAGCCCCAATGGCTGAATTCGACGACGGCCGGCCTCGACTATCTCGTCAAGTCGCTGCTTTTCGTGCCATACGTGAAGGAGAACGGCCATTGGGGGCCGCTGAACCTCAACGGCTGGACGCTCGAATACGAGATGCTGTTCTATCTCGTCATCGCCGGATCGATGTGGTTCGTCCGCGCCCGCCATGCAACGACGTTCGCGGCGCTCGCGCTTGCGCTGTTCTGCGCGTACGTGGCCGCCGGCGGCCCGGCAGGCGAAGTCGCCGCCCATCTCGGTCAGCCGTTCGTGCTCGAATTCGGGCTTGGGGTACTCGCCTGCCGCCTGCTGGAAACCGGCATCGCCGGGCGACTTCCGCGCTTCGCGTGGCTCGCGGCATCCGTAGCGGCGCTCGCGGCGATACCGCTCGCCGCCACCCTGTCCGGCACGCCGACCGGCTTTGAACGTGTCGTCTGGTGGGGCGTGCCGGCCTGCATGCTGATCGTCGCCGCGGTCGCGCTCGACCTGCGGGGCTGGACGATCGGGAACGCGATGCTCGCCCGCCTCGGCGATGCGAGCTATTCGATCTATTTGCTGCATCCGTACGTGATCGGTGCAGCGAACAAGATCGTCGGGGTGCGCCTCGACGCCGGCACGTGGTCGGGCACAGCGGCCGCGCTCGCGACGCTGGCCGCTGTCTGCGCATGCGGCTGTGCCTGTCATGCGTGGATCGAGCGGCCGATGCTTGCTGTCTTGAAGCACCGGTTGTCGCGGAAGCGCCGTGCAGCGGCGTCTTGAGCACGGATGCGATTGAATCGAAGAATCTGACAAGAATGAATGATGGAAACAAGTCGCTCGTACTTGTTCCATGTTCATTGAGGGAACCATTTCGTAACATCGTCGGCATTCCAAACGGCCGGGCGACGGATCACGCATCGGCTGACAGTGCCATCCGTTCGAGGTCAAAAATTCGCTCCGTTCGTTCTTTCATCGCCGTGCCCTGGCCTCCTCCGACGCCGGTGCACGCACCTGCTTTCCCTCGCACCCCCCCTGCATCCCCGCACTGCGCCCAGCCGTTGCGCCAATCGGGATCCTTTGCCCGAAAGCTGGCCGGCCCGTTCCGCATCGCGTGCCTGACCGGCCTCGCGCTGTCGCTTCACGGTTTCGCGCAAGCACAAGTCCAGGTCCCCAATGCGGGACAGTCGCTACGCGACGTCGAGACACTCCGTCCTGCACTACCCGCTCCCGCCGCGCCCGAACTCGCGATGCCTGTACCAGCCGAGGAGCCCTCGCCTGCCACGGCTGACGGCCCGCGCATTCCAGTCAGCGCATTCGTCATCGAAGGCAACGCGGCCATTCCCGCCGCAAGGCTCAACCCGTTGCTCGCCGATCTCGTCGGCCGCGACCTGAGCTTCGAGGATCTGCAGCAGGCCGCCAACCGGATCACGACGTACTACCGCGAACACGGCTACGTCCTCGCCCGCGCGTATCTTCCCCGCCAGGACATCGAACACGGTGTCGTGCGCATCACTGTCGTCGAAGGCCGCTACGGACAGATCGAGTTGCACAACCGCACGCGCGTGCTCGATCGCGCGCTGCGTCAACCGCTTGCGTCGTTGCAGCCCGGCGAGATTGCGCACGGCAACCGCCTCGAGCGCAGCCTCATGCTGCTGAACGAGATGCCCGGCGTCGATGCGAAGGGCACGCTGCGTCCCGGCGCCGAACCCGGCACGACCGATCTCGTGATCGACGCCGAACGCGGTCGCTTCGCCACCGGCTCGATCGAACTCGACAACTTCGGCGATCCGCTGACCGGCCGCTACCGCGCGACCGGCAGCGTCGACGTCAATGCGCCGCTGCGCGTCGGCGATCGCTTCTCGCTACGCGGACTGACGAGCAATACGAATCAGCGCTATTACCGCACGTCTTATCAACTGCCCGTCGGCCCCGCATCGACGCGCGTCGGCGTCGCGTATTCCGACATGGACTACCGGATCGGCGGCAGCCTCAAGGACCTTCGCTTCCACGGTGGCGCCGACGTTCGCTCCGCGTTCGCCACGCAGCCGCTGCTGCGCAGCCGGCGCACGAACCTCGATGCGCAGGTCGTCTACGAAAACAAGCATTTGCGCGACGTGTACGGCGCGTTCGACGTGGTCAACGACAAGACCGTCGACCTGTGGTCGTTCGGCGTGAGCGGCAACCACCAGGACACCGTGGGCGGCGGCGGCCGGACCGGCTTCTCCGCCACGCTCGGCATCGGCCACCTGAGCGGCAACGATCCGCTCGACATGGACTACTACGTTCATACCCAAGGCCAGTTCGCGAAGCTGAATGTCAGCGCACTGCGACTGCAGGCGCTCGGTTCGCGCTTCCAGCTCTATACCCAATTCAGTGCGCAACTGTCGTCGCGCAATCTCGACGCGTCGGAAAAATTCAGTCTCGGCGGCCCGTACGGCGTGCGTGCGTTCGCGCTCGGCGCCGGTAGCGGCGACCAGGGCTGGCAGGCCACGGCCGAACTGCGCTATCTCGCCGCGCCCGGCTGGCAACTGAGCGCGTTCGCCGACACCGGCCGCATCCAGCTCAGCAAGCAGCGATGGTCCCGCGAGCGCAACACCGTGCAGCTGTCGTCGCTCGGCATCGGCGCGAGCTGGTTCGGCGCGCGCCATCAAGTCAATCTCACCGCCGCGCTGCCAGTCGGTTACGCCGATCCGGTCGCATCGCCCACGCGGTCGCCGAGTATCTGGTTGCAAGCCGCCCAGTATTTCTGAGCGGTACACGACGAGCGGCCCGCCACGCAGGGGCGAGCCGCAAGTAGCGCGGGCGGCCTCGCCGCGCGCAGCGTCGAAAGCGTGCGTCCTGCATGCCTTCGGCTTTTCTCGTTTCGTTAGGTATACATATCGATACGAAACGATCAACCTGTACTTTCCGAGGAACAACAATCTCATGAACAAGACCTACGCACTGGTCTGGAACCACACCCAGGGATGCTGGAGCGCAGTCGGGGAAACCGCGCGTCGGCGCGCCAAGCCCGGCAGCGCCAAGCGCGCCGCCGCCGCGATCTCGCTGCTCGGCTTCACCGCGCTGCCCGCCTTCGCGCTGCCCACCGGCGAGAACATCACCGCCGGCAAGGCCGACATCATCCGCGACAACGACGGCAAGTCGATGTCCATCAACCAGCACACCGACAAGCTCGTCACCAACTGGAACGACTTCAGCATCGCGGGCAACGAGCGCGTCGCGTTCCATCAACCCGGCAAGCAGTCGATCGCGCTGAACCGCGTGGTCGGCAACAACGGCAGCCAGATTCATGGCCAGCTCGACGCCAACGGCAAGGTCTTCCTCGTCAACCCCAACGGCGTGCTGTTCGGCTCCGGCGCGCAGATCAACGTCGGCGGCCTCGTCGCGTCCACCCGGAACATCGCCGACGCCGATTTCCTCGCTGGCAACTATCGCTTCTCGGGCAACTCCACCGCGTCGATCGTCAACGACGGCCATATCACCGCCGCCGACGGCGGCAGCGTCGCGCTGCTCGGCGCGCGCGTGTCCAACAACGGCGTGATCCAGGCGAAGATGGGCCGCATCGCGCTCGGCGCCGGCGACACGTTCAAGGTCAACTTCGACGGCAACGACCTGCTCAGCCTGCAGGTCGAGGGCGGCGCGGTCGATGCGCAGGCCACCAACGGCGGCCTGCTCAAGGCAGACGGCGGCGAAGTGCTGATGACCGCGCGCGCGGCCGGCAACCTGCTGAACGCCGTGGTCAACAACACCGGCACCATCGAAGCGAAGGGCCTCGCCAGCCACGGCGGCAAGATCACGCTCGACGGCGGCACCGTCAAGGTTGCCGGCAAGCTCGACGCGAGCACGGCCGAAGCTGGCGCGCCGGCCGGTTCGATCGTCACGCGCGGCGAGCAGGTCCGCGTCGCACGCGGCACCACAGTCGACACGCGTGCCGGCGACACCGCCGGCACCTGGACCATCGAGGCCGCCAACGCCGGTGTCGCACGCAATCAGGCCGACAGCGTCTATCCGAACGACGCGTCGATCGACGCCGATACGCTGTCGGGCAACCTCGGCACCACCAACGTCGCGCTCACCAACACCCGCGGCGACCTCTCCGTAGCCGGCCCCGTCGCGTGGAACAGCGATCGCGCGCTCACGCTGACCTCGCAAAACGGCAACGTCGATCTGAAGCAAACGTTGTCGGCCACCGGCGCGAACGCCAGCCTGAACGTCAACGCCGCCGACAAGATCCGCATTGACAACTCGGTCAAGCTCACCGGCCGCAACGCGCACCTCGAGTTCAACGCGAAGAACGGCCATACGCTGAACAACAAGGCCGTCGTGACGCTGTCCGGCGACAACGCATCGTTCCGCGCGAACGGCGAGGACTACAAGGTGCTGCATACCGTTGCCGACCTGCGCAACGTCGACGCGAACCCGGGCGGCCGCTACGTGATCGGCAACACGATCGACGGCGCGAACGCGAGCTTCCGCAGCATCGCGGCCAACGGCGCGTTCTATGGCGTGTTCGACGGCCTCGGCAATACCGTCTCGCGCCTGCGGATTTCCAATCCGGGCCAAAACTCCGTCGGCCTGTTCTCGCACAACGCCGGCCGCATCGCCAACCTCGGCCTGCGCGACATCGTGACGGTCGCATCGGGTCTGCCGTACGGCTCGCCGATTTCGGTCGGCACGCTCGCCGGCAGCAACTCGGGCACGATCTCGAACGTGACAGCCGAAAACGTCGCGGTGTCGACGACGGGGCGCGCATACGTCGGCGGCCTCGTCGGCTCGAACTATGGCGGCACGATCGAGCACGCCAACCTGTCCGGCCGCATCGACACCGATCGCTACGCGAGTGCGGTCGGCGGCCTCGTGGGCGAGAACCTGACGCTGCTGAACCAGCCGCCGGTCTCGGCGCTGATCCGCGACAGCCACGCCGAGGTACGCATCAACGCCGCGCACGACGGCGCCACGGGCGGCCTGGTCGGGTACAACACCGGCATGATCGAGCGCTCGTCGAGCGCCGGCAGCATCAACGCGACGGGCGCGAGCACGCAAGTCGGCGGCCTCGTCGGCATCAACGACGGCAAGGGCATCGTCAAGCAGTCCTCGTCATCGGCTAGCGTGACCGCGCGCAACAACGCGGTGGCGGGCGGCCTCGTCGGCATCAACATGGCCACCATCGCGGAATCGCGCGCCAGCGGCAAGGTGAGCGTCGGCGAGCGCAGCGTCGCGGGCGGCCTCGCGGGCGTGAACCTGGGTGACATCGACGCGTCCACGGCCGACGGCGACGTGTTCGCGGCCGCCTCCAGCACGGTCGGCGGCCTCGTCGGCACGAACAGCGGCCGGATCCGCAAGTCGCAAGCCAACGGGAACGTGACGGCGGGCGACAAGGCGGTGGCCGCAGGCGGCTTCGCCGGCTACAACGACGGCGACATCGACGAATCGACCGCGACGGGCAACGTCGTCGCAGGCGCCGACAGCCTCGCAGGCGGCTTCGTCGGGCGCAACGGCACCGCGGGCCGCATCCATGCCTCCGTCGCGCAAGGCCATGTCCGTGCCACGGGCAAGTCGACGCTCGGCGGCTTCGCGGGCGCGAACGACGGCTTCATCGAAACGTCGCTCGCCAGCGGCAACGTGGCCGGCGATCACAACAGCACCGTCGGCGGTTTTGTCGGCACGAATGCCGGCACCATCGAGGCGTCCGACGCATCCGGCGACGTGGCTGGGGGGGACAACAGCACCGCGGGCGGCTTTGCCGGGATCAACACCGGTACGCTGGATTCCTCCAACGCGTCGGGCCGCGTCACCGTTCTGAACGCCGGCACGGCAGGCGGCCTCGTGGGGCTCAACCAGGGCATCGTCCGCACGTCGAGCGCCAACGGCAAGGTATTCGCCGGGCAATCGAGCAAGGCCGGCGGCCTCGCAGGCCGCAACCTCGGGACGATCGCCGATTCGCGCGCCACCGGCACGGTCAAGGCGGGCGACTTCTCGTCGGCCGGCGGCCTCGTCGGCGCCAACGAAAGCGGCAACATCGCGCGATCGACGGCGTCGGGCGACGTCGAAGCCGGCCGGCAGAGCCAGGTCGGCGGTCTCGTCGGCAGCCTGCTCGGGTCGGTCGACCAGTCGCGCGCGACGGGTTCCGTCAAGGGCGGCGACGCCAGCTACGTCGGCGGCCTGGTCGGCAGCAATGCCGGCGTCATCACCGCGTCGTCGTCGAGCGGCACGGTTTCCGGCGGCCGGTACGCGCGACTGGGCGGGCTCGTCGGCGGCAATTTCGGCTTCGTCTACGGCTCGTCGAGCACCAGCCGCGTCGACGTGAAGGCTGGCTACGACCAGTCCTACGGCGCACTGGTCGGCGTGAACTATGGCCGCGTGACGCCGTAAAACGGGCACGGACGGTTTCCGGTCACGCCACCTGAACGGCATGCCGGATTCCGTCGGGTGATACGAGCGGCCCGTCCGCTCGCGGCCGGCGGCCACAAGGCCGCCGGTTGCCCCCTCCGGCCGATCAGCCTTCGAGGTCGGCCGGATTTTCCTAAAAAGCAACCAGGAAGACCAAACGATGAATAGAACCTATGCACTGGTCTGGAACCAGACCCAGGGATGCTGGAGCGCGGTCGGGGAAACCGCGCGCCGGCGCGCCAAGCCCGGCAGCGCCAAACGCGCCGCCGCCGCCCTCTCCCTGCTCGGCTTCACCGCCCTGCCCGCCTTCGCACTCCCCACCGGCGAGAACATCACCGCCGGCAAGGCCGACATCCTGCGCGACGCCGACGGCAAGTCGATGTCGATCAATCAACATACCGACAAGCTCATCACCAACTGGAACGACTTCAGCATCGCCGGCAACGAGCGTGTGTCGTTCCATCAACCCGGCAAGACGTCGATCGCGCTGAACCGCGTGGTCGGCAACAACGGCAGCCAGATTCACGGCCAGCTCGACGCCAACGGCAAGGTCTTCCTCGTCAACCCCAACGGCGTGCTGTTCGGCTCCGGCGCGAAGATCAACGTCGGCGGCCTCGTCGCGTCCACCCGGAACATCGCCGACGCCGATTTCCTCGCTGGCAACTATCGCTTCTCGGGCAACTCCACCGCGTCGATCGTCAACGACGGCCATATCACCGCCGCCGACGGCGGCAGCGTCGCGCTGCTCGGCGCGCGCGTGTCCAACAACGGCGTGATCCAGGCGAAGATGGGCCGCATCGCGCTCGGCGCCGGCGACACGTTCAAGGTCAACTTCGACGGCAACGACCTGCTCAGCCTGCAGGTCGAGGGCGGCGCGGTCGATGCGCAGGCCACCAACGGCGGCCTGCTCAAGGCAGACGGCGGCGAAGTGCTGATGACCGCGCGCGCGGCCGGCAACCTGCTGAACGCCGTGGTCAACAACACCGGCACCATCGAAGCGAAGGGCCTCGCCAGCCACGGCGGCAAGATCACGCTCGACGGCGGCACCGTCAAGGTTGCCGGCAAGCTCGACGCGAGCACGGCCGAAGCCGGCGCGCCGGCCGGTTCGATCGTCACCCGCGGCGAACAGGTCCGCGTCGCACGCGGCACCACGGTCGACACGCGTGCCGGCAACACGGCAGGCACCTGGACGATCGAAGCAGCCAACGCCGGTGTCGCGAACAACAACGCCGACAGCCTCTATCCGGCCGGCGCATCGATCGATGGCGACACGCTGTCGAACAACCTCGGCACCACCAACGTCGCGCTGACCAACACGCAGGGCGACCTGACGGTCGGCGGCCCGGTCGCATGGAACAGCGATCGCGCGCTTACGCTCACGTCGCAAAAGGGCAACGTCGATCTGCAGCAGACGCTGTCCGCCACCGGCGCCAACGCCAGCCTGAACGTCAACGCGGCCGACAAGATCCGCATCAACGACGCGGTCAAGCTGACCGGCCGCCACGCGCACCTCGAGCTCAACGCGAAGAACGGCCATATGCTGAACGGCAAGGCCGTCGTCACGCTGTCCGGCGACAACGCGTCGTTCCGCGCGAATGGCGAGGACTACAAGGTGCTGCATACCGTTGCCGACCTGCGCAACATCGATGCGGATCTCGGCGGCCGCTACGTGATCGGCAACACGATCGACGGCGCGAACGCGAGCTTCCGCAGCATCGGCGGTGATCGCACGTTCCACGGCGTGTTCGACGGCCTCGGCAACACGATCAGCCGGCTGTCGATCACCGGCACCGGGCCGAACATCGGCCTGTTCGGGCAAAGCACCGGCACGCTTGCGAACCTGACGCTCGATTCACTCGTCGTCGACGGCACCTCGGCCGCTCGCGCCGCGTTCGTCGGCGGCCTCGTCGGCGACAACCTGGGCGGACGTATCACCAACGTCACCGCGAAAAACATGAGCGTCTCGTACCACGGCAACAGCCTGGTCCAGATGGGCGGCCTCGTCGGCCGCAACCTCGGCACGATCGACCGCGCAAGCTTCTCCGGACGCGTGTCCGGCAGCAACAGCGCGTTTATCGTGGGCGGGCTGGTCGGCTCAAACGCCGGCTCGATCGCCGACAGCGAAGCCTTCGCCGACGTCACGCTGTCCGGCGGCCGCACCCCGCCGATCAGCCGTGAGATGCAGAGCGCGGGCGGGCTCGTTGGACTGAACAGCGGCCGCATCATCCGTGCGACGAGCGGCGGGCGCGTGTCCGGTCGCGCCGATACGAGCACCGGCGGCTTTGTCGGGGTCAACACCGGCACGATTCGCGATGCGTCGGCCAACGCCACGGTCACGGCAGGCAAAGGCAGTTATGTCGGCGGCTTTGCCGGCAAAAACCGCGACGGAGGCATGATCGCAAGCGCGTCCGCTTCCGGCCGAGTCTGGGCCGACGGTGCGATCGCGATCGGCGGCTTCATCGGCGAAAACGCAAACGGCACGCTGGACGGCGTGCAATCGGACGGCGACGTCACGGATCTTGCCAGCGGTCATGTCGGCGGTCTGGCAGGCAGGAACGGCGGCACGATTCGCAACGCGCAGGCCAGGAGCACAGTAACGGCGGGCCGCAACAGCCACGCGGGCGGTCTCGTCGGCACGAACGACGGAACCGTGTCGAACGCAAGCGCCAATGGCAGAGTCAGTGCAGGCGATGGGAGCGATGTCGGTGGACTCGTTGGCCTGAACACCGGGGTGCTGGACACCGTGCATGCCGCCGTCGACGTGACGGCCGGCAACGGCAGCCGTGTCGGCGGGCTGGTCGGCGCGAACCGCGGCAACAGCGCGATCGTGCGCCATGCGTCCGCATCGGGCAGTGCGGCGGCAGACGGTTCCAGTGTCGGCGGTCTGGTGGGTCTGAACGACAAGGGCGCCCTCATCGAGGATGCATCGTCCACTGGCATGATTGCGGGCAACCGTTCGCACCTGGGCGGCCTGGTCGGTGAAAATGCCGGCACGATCCGGGCCTCGACGTCGAGCAGCCGTCTGAACCTCGTGTCGCCGGACTACGGCTGGTTTTTCTGGGGTAGCCTGGTCGGGCTGAATGAGAACAGCGGCACCATCGAAACCAGCTCGGTCAGTGGTTCTGACCAGCCCTATTCCACGGTCGGCATGAGTTTCGGCAAGATCGACGGGCAGTGGCGCTACGGTCCCGTCAGTTGGTGATGGTGCTTTGAGCATGGCGGCACCCGCTCGTTTCATGAGCGGGTGCCGGAAAACCGCTGGCCGGCGGCTTCATCGATGCAGCCGGCCATTACGGGAACGCCGGGTGAGTGGCGACGGATTGCGACCCGATATGGCGACCCGACACGGGCGATCGATGCCGCGCACATCATGACCGAAGCGACTTGCGTCGCGCGAATCCTCTCTTGAACGATCCGAACGGATCTATCAGACCGACGCTCGAAAATACCGATGTATTCGCCGTACAAGGCATCGCATGTATGTCGGGTGGAATGTTCCCGTACGCGACGGCGTATTGCTTGAATGCCGTCGATGCGCGTTCAATCGGGACGCGCCTGCACCGCGGCGTCCCCGTCACAGACGGAATGCCCCGGAATTTCGACGACGCGCCCGGGCACGGGGAGCGGCACGCCGGGATAGACGTTGAAGGCGTCGAGGATTCGAGCATCCGCTCTGGCGCCCTCCACGCGCTCGTGGACATTGCCGGTGGCTGTCAGTCGTGCCCCCGACGCTTCGCATGCGACAGCGAGACCATTCCGGCTCGTGGCCGGCAACTGACGCACGATCCCGCTGAATGCGAGATTGACGACAACCCTGGCGGACGGGTTTGCACGGCCGGCGCCGAGCACCTTGGTGACCGGTTTCACGTCCAGCCGGTAAACCGTCTCCGTCTCGACCGAACGCAATGCCTTGAGCGTGATGGTCTTCGTCTGCCCGGGCGCCAGGCTCATTCGGAACGGATATGCATACAGGGACGGTTGGACGACATCGCCAACCGGTTCGAGACGTTCGTTTTCCAGCGACACGCCGGGATTCAGCAGCTGCGACAACGACACGCTGACGTACTCGGTACGATCTCCGTCGTTGGTCACCTGAACCGACGTGGCCTTGCCCTCCAGGCTGACCTCCTTCGGAATCATGTCGATCGCTGCGACCGCCGATACCGGAACAGCCAGCGTGGCCGCGCAGGCGGCACGCCACAACGCGCGCGAAATTCGCTTCATGCGGAAATAGCCCTCAACCGATTCGCCCTGCTTCCTGTGCGGCCGGCGACGATGCCGCTCGATGAACGCTTAGTCCAATCTCGACGATCAAGGCGCCTTGATCACGGGTTCGAACGTCATCGACAATATCCCTTTGTAGGTACCGGTGGTGCGCTTGAAATCGCCGGCAGGAGGAAGGGCGGCGATGCCGAGATCGTAGTAGCCCACCGAATCGTCGCCCGCTCCCGGCGCGGCCGGATTCTGGAATTCCGTCCCCCGGCCGACGACCAGCGGTTTCGATGCACCGCCTTCGAGGCCGAGCTTGACGGTCGGGGTTCGGAACGCCAGCGCGGGATTCGACTGGTGCGTGATGGCCGGCGGCGAATCCAGGCGGACCTGGAATGTCCCGCTGGTCGACACGACCTTCAATCGTGCGTGCACCTCGAACGGCGTATCCCACGCGCCGAGTTGCCGCATTTCCAGCCCCTGATCGAACCAGCCGCCCTTATCGTCCGTCACGAACAGGTTGTTCGGCCGTGAGACGTGAGCAGTCACCCGGCTCGTCGTCTTGCCGGTCAGTTTCACCGTGTCCGCGAGCGAAACAGCCGGCAGCAGCAGCGCCGCAATCAGACATTTTTCCAGAACGTGTTTTTTCACGCGACCTCCTACGATGGGGTAACGACCGTAAACGTGAGCACATCGCTGTAGTCGCCATCCTTCGCATTGGCGTCGACTGTCGTCTTGAACGTCGGCACGAAACACGTCTTGCCCGAACTGCCGAGCGGCAACGTCGCATTCGACGCGTTCGGCAACGTTAGCGTTGATGCGCCGCTGTTCAACGTGATGTCGTAAGGAATGAGTTGCGACGCGTCGTCGACATGCTTGAGCCTGTAACGGTTCGCGGCCACACCGTTGGCATTGCGTGCGTTGATGATGAAGCGCTTTCCGCTGACGTCTTTGCCGGAATAGGTGAAGCAAAGCTGATTCGTCATATCGGATAACGTCTTCTGCGAATCTCCTCGCGGCAAATCGCCCAGGTTCCAGTCGGGAGCGGTCATGTTGATTGCAATGTCCAGCGGCGGCGGCACCGAAGGGTCCACCACGATCTTGCAGTTACCGGTATTCTCCCCTCTGCGAATATAGGCGACCCCGGATATTTCACCCACGTCGTCACCAGTTGTATAATTCCCGGCGCGAACGCCAATAGCCGGCCAGGAAGAAACTGCCTGATTCGATATCGTGAGCCTGACACTCGCAACAAACGGATCTCGCGTTTTCCACGGGCTAATATAGGGAGACCCATACCCGGCACCGTGATACATGACATATCCGATCCCGGTATAAAATGCCTGATGTTTGACATCGCCCATATAGACGTCGGTTGCAACCGCAGCGCTTTCGCTCAGCCTTCCATTCCGATCATAAGTATAGACAAGCAACCCTCTCGAGTAGAAACCCCTGTCACCCGTGTGTCCTTGCTGCTCCTTATATGCAATTGACAGGTCGACGGTACTGGTTCCGTCTCCATTATCCCGCCATGAACACGCACTGTATCCATTGCTCAAATTGTCGAGAATCAAAACGTAAGCATGAGCCTTCCCGGCGAATATCGCAAACAGTGAAATCAGTGCGAATTTCAACCATTTTCTGCACAAGCCTCTGTCAAAGCCGATTCCACTCATTTCAAATACTCCGAGAAAATTCCACCGACTCGCGATATGCCATTTGAGCTCGAATCGCACGTCACCTTGGATTCACAACCCGCACCCACCTCTCCGATCGCTGCATCCAGCATCCAGCGATCCGCCGTCGATTGCGACGCTTGCGTCGTTACCTTTTCGCATCGGGCAACTGATAGATCACCACGCCATAGCCGATACTGACGAACAGCGGCGCCGTCGTGCCGCCCTCTTGATCGACGTCGACGACAACGTGCTCCCGTGGCCGGAATGTCACCCGCCACACTTGAGGTTGATCCGGCGTGACGAGTTCTTTCAGCGCCATCCGGTATTTCTGCCCTGGCGACAGCACCAGTCGATCGGGGAGGACCAGCAACGTCGGCCTGGGTACATCCTCGACCGGCACGAGACGCTCCGGCCATTCCCCCGGATTCGAGACCCTTTGCTGCGTGATGTCCAGATACAACGGTGTATCGCCAACGTTTTCCGCCCACAGTTCGCTCGCGGGTTTGTCCTGCGACAACGTCAGTTCCGTACGGGACAACTTCAGGACGCCCGCCGCCAGACTGCTGCCGCAGCAGAGCAGGGCCAACGCACCCGGCACCCAGCGCGGCACGCGTTGCATCAGGGGCATTGCAGTGTCCTGGGCGCATCGTCGACACTGAGCGTCATGCGCCGGGTTGCGAAATGCTGCGGCGTGCCGGGAAATACCGCGATGGTCTGCGGCTGCTTCACCCCGTCATACGACACGTTCGAGAACAACGTGCGCACGTTGCCGGTGCTCTCCAGCGTGATGCCGCCCTCCTCGCAACGATGTGTCCAGGCCACCTTCAGCTTGCCCGGCGGCGGCAAATGGCGGACGAGCACGCCGTAGCCGATGGCCACCGACATCGGTGCGGTGATCTTGTCTTTCGGCGCCTCTTCCACCTTCAGCGACCGGATCGGCACCACGTACAGCCGGTAGACTTCTTCCTGCGCGGGCTCCATCAACGATTTCAGCTCGATCTGCCGGCTCTGGCCCGGGCCGAGCGTGAGCTTGTCCGGGCTCGCGAGCATGCCCGGATTGTCCAGCTGCCCGAGGTCGACCTTCTGCTCGGGCGTCACGCCCGGATTCATGACCTTCTGCAGCGTGATCGACAGGTAGAGCGGCGCATCGCCCATGTTCCGCACGGTCACCTTCTGGTCGTGCGTGCTGTAGACGCGCGTGGCGGCCGGCATCACCATCAGTTCGCCTTCGGCCAGTGCCGGCCGGACCGCCGCGCACATCAGCGCGAGCAACGCGAGCACCCGATACTTTGATTTGACATTCATGCGCTTACTCCGTTGATTCGTTGAGACCGGGCAGCGCGCAGCGGAAATCGTTGCCGCTCGTATCCTTCAGGCTGCAGGTGTACCGATGCCCGTCCCGGTCGACCGTGATTCGCGACAGCAGCGTCTTGCTGACGATCGAGAACAGGCCGTTGCGATGCGCGACGTCGCCGGTCTCGACGATCCTGCCGCTCACCGGCTTGCCATCGGCATCCTTCAGGAAGCCGCTGTAGATCATGTTGATGTCGACCTTCGCGTCGGCCGAGTACACCTGCCCCGGATGCGCCCGGACGATGTTGGCCGGCACCTCGATATTCATGTCGAGCTTGTCGTTATTGCTGTACACGCGCGCGAATGCGAGGTCGGAATACGTATTCAGCGGCACCGCATAGGTGCTGCCACCGCCCACCGGGCTGCCTTCCACGTTGAAGCCGTACTTCATCCCGTCAAGCTTCGGCGTGCGCAGCAACATCGCGCTGCCGCCATTGCTGTAGCGGCCGAATGCGACGCCGTCCTTGCTGGCCGCGACCATGCCGCGGTAGTTGAAATCGACGTTGGCGGTATCGGCGGTGTAGCCGAGGTTCAACGACGCATCGCCGCGCGTGCCCGAGCGCGTGCCATACACGTTGATGCCGTAGTCGGAATTGATCCGGTTGCCCGTGACCCCGAGCGTCGTCGTGCCGAAGCCGTCCTGGAAATCCTTCCGGTAATCGCCGCTCAATTGCGTCTGGCCACCGGAGCGCGCCGCGCTGAAGCTCGCCTGGACCTTGTCGAGCTGCATCGTCATGTTGAAATACACGCCATAACCGCCGCTCGTACGGCTGAAGCTGCCCTTCTGCACACCGAGCGCGAAGGTTGCCCACAAGCCGTTCGGCCGATAGTTCCAGCGCACTTCCCCCTGGTGCGTCGCACCGAAGCCCGATTTCTGGTAGTTGTAACCGACCGTCGCCTTGCGCAAGGTGCGGCTGTACGACACGCTGGTGCTGGACGAGCCGGCATAGAACCGCGACACGTCATTGTTCAGGTAATGGCTCGCCGAAAAGCTGCCGAGCAGTTCGCTCGACGCGGCAAGGCTGACATACCCGCCTGCCTTGCGTTCGCCCGCCAGCACACCGAGCGTCGGCGTGAGGTCGACGTCGCCGATCCGCGTCGGACGCGTGACGTTCACTTCCGCCGCCCAGTCGCCGCCGCGGCCGACGAGCGTCGACGCATTCATGTAGAACTGGCGGAAGTTCCGGCTCATCGCGGCTTCCATCAGGAAGCCGCCGCGCTCGCTCATCTCCTTGCCGACCGTGAAATGCCACGCATTGTTGCCGGCCGCGCCGAAGTTGACGTTGTTGATCTCGCGGATTTCCTGCGTGACCACGTTGCCGTTGCGGTCGACGAGACGCACCTGCACCGGGTAATAGCCGCCCGGCAGATCCGCGAAGCTGAGCTCGTTGCGGCCGAGCACGGCCGGGCGCTTCATGATGAGGCGGCCGTTCCGGTAGAACTCGTAGTTGCCTTCCGCCGTCGCGTACAGCACCAGCGAACCCGCACTGCGATCGACCTGCAGGTTGGTCTGGCTGCCCAACGTCACGAACTGGTCGAAACTCGGCGACAGCAGCGTGCTGACCGAACCGGACGCGTAGTCGATGCTGTTCTGCTTACCGGCCCGCACGTAGGTTCGCGCGAAGTTCTTCTGCAGGTAATACGATGAGACGCCCTGCGAGCCGTAGCTCGACCCGCGCGTTTGCGTGTGGTTCGCGTACCAGCTCACGTAGCCGAAGCTGCGCGACGGCAGGCCGACCCAGCTCGCGCCATTCAGGTTGGCGGCGCGATAGCCGCCCGACGACGCACGGAAATCGATCGACTGGTTGTTGACCAGCCCGAAATTCGTCTGTGGCGCGAAGTAATCCTCGCGCGAATCGCGAATGGATATCGAGCGCCGGAGCTTGTCGACCGAGACGAAATAACCGTCGACCTCGATATCGCAGCCTTTGCTGCAACGCTTGTAGTCGACCTTGGAAAGGACGTTGCGGATAATGTCGACATCGCTCGGCGAAACGCCGTTTGCCGCATATTTTTCGGCATCGAAATCGAGTACCGCTTCCGTCGCCGAATAACGCACGAATCCCGGCAATGTCTTACCGTTGAACGTCGCGACGTAATTCGCACTGTCGTCCATCTCGGCCGCACTAAAGCCTTCAGGCACGCCGTACGATACCTTGACTTCGGCGAACGACTGTGACGAGATGAACATGAATACACCGAGCCACAGCCTATTGAACGGGAACGGCGCTCGATAGGTCAACACGTTATTCTCTTTGGGACAGGCGCGGAATCGGATTCCAGATCGGCGACACCGTCTGGGCACAGGAACAACGCGAGGGGCGAAGCCCCGGAGGCGGGGCTTCGCGATGAGACGACGGCCGGGTTACTTCGTGGTCTGCGTATCGCCACCGCCGGCTGCTGCAACCGGCTCGAACACCATCACGAGATCACCGCTGTAGCTGCCGTTGGTGCTGTTCGAACCGACCATGGTCGGTGCGTCGACGTTGATGTTCAGGTTGTGGACTTCGTCGAAGCCGCCGCTACCGGAAACCACTTGCGTGATCTTCTGGGGCGCACCGAACTTGACTTCCGAGGCGCCCGCAGCGCTGCCGAACGTGACCTTCGCGTTCTTCATTTCATAGTTGCCGTTCGACATCTTCAGCGGCTGCGACAGCGAAATGTTGAAATCGGGGTTCTTCGTCCATACGCGAACCGGCAGCGTCTTCGAGAACTTCGATTGCGTGTAGTCGTTCGCGCTCAGTTCTTCCGTGCCGTACCACGTCGAGCCATCCGGCTTCGACACGTAGATGGCATCGTTGATTTGCGCAGTCAGGGTGATCTTTTTCGATACCGTGTCAGCCTGCGCCGTGTGAGCGATGCCGAACAGCGCCGTGGTCACGCCCAGTGCCAGAACGAGTTTGTTGAGTTTCATCAGTTGGTCTCTATAAGGCGAGTTTCTAAAATGAAATGCCGCATCCCAATCGGCACTCGATTCGTGGAATAGTGTTTGTTTCCACGAGGCAAGTTTCTTTTAACCTGACTCACCTTCAAATAGGACGAACCAAGAAAATCTTCCAAAATCGCTCGTACAAATACGAATATAAAAATCCCCAAAATTCAACGTGTTTTATTGCCGGAACAATCCTAAAGTTGTCGATTATTCCGACGGAAACGCACAACACGCCGCCCCGGGCGCAGATATCCAACGGCTGAAGTCGAATTCGGCGGACCGGGAGCGAGGTGACGCTCGTGCCGCCGTCCCGGCTACGTTCGAGTTCGAAGGAAATTCGGCCGGTTCATGCGCGAGCGCCGTGTACGGCCGCATTGGCAGGAAGTGCCGGGGTTGGCGTCGGGCGCAGTACTGCGCGCGATGCGCGGTGGATGAGTTGAAGGCAAGTGGGAGGCAGCCCGTCGAAGCGACCACATCGTTCGTGGCCAGGAGGGCGCCGCGCGAACCAGGCCGTTCCGTTTTGGCGGCTACCCGGCTTCTGCGGGCCGGTCAGGCTTGCCCGCGCAACGTGCCGGCTCCGGGCAGCCGCCCGAGGGCGCCCTCGATCGCGGCCCGGCATGCCGGCCACGCCGGCTCGAATGCGGCCAACCCGCCTTGCGACAAGGTCCGTTCAGCCTGTGCGCATGCGTCCCGCGCGTCGGTATCGCCCGCCAGCGCAAAACCGCCGCGCATCGAATGCAATTCGACCCTGACGGGATCGACATCGCCGCGCAGCAGCGCATCGTCGATCGTCGCGAGCGAGCGCAGCGTCGAGCTCCGCAATTTCTCGCGCATCTCGTTCGTCATGGCCAGCGCCGACAGATCGCCCGAATCGGACGGATTCGATCCGGCAACGGCACCCTGCCCCCCGTGCCGACGCAACACCGCCTCGAGCGCATCGATCGACAGCGGCTTGAGCACGACTTCCACCACCCCCACCTGCGCGCAACGGCGCCGGTCCTCGTCGGTCGCGTGCGCGGTCATCGCGATCACCGGCACCGTCGCGCCCTGTTCGCGCAGGAAATTCGCGAGCGCGAAGCCATCGAGTTCGGGCATGCCGAGATCGGTCAGCACCACGTCGAACGGCTGCTGGAAGTACGCGCGCATCGCCTCGACACCATTCGCGACGAGCGTGGCGTCGCAATGCAGCGCATCGAGCTGATCGCGCAGCAGCGCGCGACTCGCAGGATGATCCTCCGCCACGAGCACGCGCAGCGGGGTGTCGTCGTCCGCATGGATCGGGAGCGCCGGCGCCTCGGGTTCTGGTTCGTCGAACGCGGCCCGCCATCCGTGCGGCGCGTCGAACAGCGGCAGCGACGCCGTGAACGTCGCACCCGCGCCCGGTCGGCTCTCGACGCTCAATTCGCCGTCCATCAACCGCGCGAGACGCCTGCACAACGGCAACCCGAGCCCCGTGCCGCCGAAGCGCCGGTAGATCGACGGATCGGTCTGAACGTATACGTCGAATAAAGTCGGCAGGCCTTCCGCAGGAATGCCGATTCCGGTATCGCGCACCGCGATCTCGACGCCGCGCCGGTCGCCCGATGCGCCGGCCAAGCGCGCATCGATCGTCACGCTGCCGTGCCCGGTAAACTTGATCGCGTTGCTGACGAGATTTGACACGATCTGACGCAGGCGGCTCGGGTCGCCGACGTAACCGTCGGCCAGTTCCGGCGCGATCCGGCATTCGAGCGCGAGACGCTTCGCGTCCGCGAGCGGGCGGAAGATCGCCGCGACATCGTGCAGAACGGCACGCACATCGAACGGAACCGCTTCCAGCGCCATCTGGTTGGATTCGACCTTCGACAGATCGAGCACGTCGTTGATCACGCGCAGCAACGCATCCGACGACGACATGACCGTCTGCAGCCGGCGCTGCTCCATCGACGGCAGCGTGGCGCGCGCCATCAGCTCGAGGTTGCCGACGATCGCGTTCAGCGGCGTGCGAATCTCGTGGCTCATCGTCGCGAGGAACGTCGATTTCGCCTTGTTCGCATCATCCGCCGCCATGCGCGCTTCCTTCAGTTTGTCTTCCGTCAGCTTGCGGGCGGTGACGTCGGTCAAGGTGCACAGCAACACATCGACGCCACGGAACCGGGTTCGCACGACCTGTGCCGCCAGATAGACCGTGTCGTGATCCGGGTGCTCGATCACCAGTTCGTGCTGCATGACGCCGCGCCGGGCGCTGCTGCCCGCGTGGCGCTCGCGGTAGGCCTGCCAGATGCGCTTGCCGAGCGACGGCCCGGGCACGCCGCGGTCGTATGCGAGCACCGCATCGTTGCGCAGCATCGTCTCGCCGTCCGCCACCGACAGCAGCAGCAGCCCGGCCGGCGCGTGGCGGATCAGCGTCCGGTTGAATGCCTCGCTTTCGATCAGGCGGATCGCGCGCCGGTTCGCCGGACGCAGCGCACGACGATCGAACAGCACGATCGTCGACCAGAGCAGCACGATGCCGAACAGCGCGGCGCCGAGCGTGACGCTCACGCGGACGAACGTCGCCGTCAATACGCTGCGCCACGAGAAAGTCGTCATCACGACGAGGCTGGACCCGGGCAAGCGATCGTAGACGACATAGCGCGCGCCAACCCGCCGCACGACCACGTGTTCGCCGAACGAATCGCGTGCGTCGCCCAGCGCGCGCTCGATCATCGCCGGGTCGCGCTCGCGCCCAAAGACGATGTTCCCGCGCGCATCGACGACCGCGACGTCCTCATCGTCGGAACGCGGCATCATCGCGTCGTCGACCCGGTAGGCCCCGTTGACGACGAGCCATCCGAACGGACGCCCGGCCGCGTCGTCGAGCCGACGCGCGAACCGCACGACGTCCCGTCCTGACAACGAGTCGAAACGGCGATCAAGCATGACCAGCCGGCTCTGTATCAACGTCTTCTGCTTCGCGGCCCCGGTCGGCATCAACCGGGCAATCAGCGCCGTCAGATCGGTGCCCGGCTCGAGGGAGCGGGCGCGTGCGACGAGCCCCGGCCCCACCACGGCGAGAAACCGGCCATCGAGCCCGATCAGGTAGCCACCGAACGGTTCGGCGCCGGGCGCAAGCTGCGCGGGTGGCGTCGGGCCCGACCGGTCGTCCTTCCGAACCAGGCCGAGCAACGCACCGAGATAGCCCGCATACGACGCGGCGGGGCGATCCGGCGTGATGTCCGCCAATGCAAGCAGCATCTCGCGACCTGCGCCGTCGCTCACGCCCAGCACGCCGCCCGCCACCGAGAATTGCGTCAGCGCGTCGGGCGACGGCCGCGCGCCCTGATTCCAGAGCTGCTCGATCCTGCTCCCGACGGTCGCCAGCACCATGTCGGCCGCCTGTATGCTCCCGAAGAACTGCGCTTCCCGGAACAGGAACGTCGAGCGCACCTGCGCGCGATGCTCCTGCACGTCGAGCCGCACGACGAGCGCGGCGCAAATCAGAATGAACAGCGTGACCGCGATCCCGCCGCCGTACAGCAGAAATTGCTGCTGACGGCGCACCCGGCCGGGATCAAACGGCTTGCGGCCGGCATTGGCGACCTGGCTGGCGAATCGCTTCAGTTTGGCGGGCATCGACTATCGCGTGCCGAAACGTGTGCCGGCAGCCGTTGCTCGCCGCCGGAACCGGCACCGGATCGCGCATCGCATGCCGCTATTCGCCGTGCGCCGGCGCGTCGGCGCCGGGCATGTCCGGGAGCTTGCCTTCACTGGCGTAGCGGATCAGGTCGGCATCGCGCACGATGCCGAGCTTCTTCATCGCGCTCGACTTCTGCGAACTGATCGTCTGCTTGCTGCGGTGAAGCTGAACGGCGATCTCACCCACCGTCAGGCCGGCCCCGTAAAGTCGCACGACTTCGATCTCGCGGGCCGTCAGCACCCGTGTGCCCGACGACGACTCGGTGCCCTCCAGCAATTGCTTGACGAACGGAGACAGATAATTCGCGCCGACGTAAGCGGCGTGTACCGCGCCGACCAGATGCGAAATCGCGTCGGATTTGCTGAGGATGCATCCGACACCCTGCCGCTGAATCGCATGCAGCACGCTCGGGTTGTCGATCATCGTGATCGTCACGAGATGAAGCGCGGGATAGCGGCGCTGCAAAAACGACAGCAACGCGAGACCGTCGCCATACTTGCCGCCGGGCATCACGTAGTCGACGACGAGCACGTCGCTCTGCTGCTCGTCGAGCATCGCCACCAGGTCGGTCGAATTCGAGACAGTACCGAGCAGCCTGATCGTGCTGCTGCCCGCGAGTGCCTGCGACATCCCGAGTGCGGACGATGGATGATCGTCTGCCACCATCACTCGCACAAAAAATTCATCCATCTCTATTCTTCTCCCGATACACGCGGCCCGACGTGCCATGTTGTGCGACGCGCCGGGATTCGAATCCATCTCGCAACACGATCGCGTTGCGGTGTTCAGCGAACCGGGCGGTGCGCAGCGTAATTTTAAGATAATAGGCGGGTTCTGCGTTGCCTCAATGCGACGGAGTGCGACCGGGAGCACCGGCGTGCGGCCACGCACAGCGGCCGGGGCTCGACGCAATAGTCGCCTCGCCATCCGCCGTGACCGGGCACGGCCTTGCCGCGGCAGACCCTTTCGGCGATCCGCCGCCCATGCACGCCCAATCGACGGCGCCCCAACGCCGTCGATCCGTTCTGCCCTGCGGGGTGGCCCGAGCCGCAGCCTGTCTATCGTTTGTCCACTGACTTGCCCGGTTCATCCGCTCCATCGCCCGCGGCGTGCTGCCACTCGGTGATGGCCCGCCGCTTCTGCGACGGCGACATCATCATGAATTCGTTCAGCTTCGTGAGGAAATCCCGTCTGGATTTCTCCGGCAACGTCGCGAATCCAAGCAGCAGCCCGAACACCTTTCCTATATAGCGCACGGCCTTACCCTTCCTTCTTCAGTCGAAATCACGCGGCACCGGCACGATGCCGCGTGTCTGCCTTCCCTGTTTGACGCCGGCGGTCTGCGCTGCCTTCGCGTGTCGTTTTCTTATCGTCCCGGCCAATCCACCGTTGCGGCCATCGCATCCGATGCCCGTCGCCTGTCTGCCGCTTCGGCGGGCGCGCCCGTCCCGCGCCGCCGCGCGATGCGCGCCAGACTGCGGCGCAGGTCCGCCAGCGTCACGGGCTTGGTCAACACGCATTCGACGTTCGATACCGCATAACGCCTTGCGTCGTCCGGCCCCAGGTGCGATACCACGGCGATCATGTCGCACGGCAGCGCGCGCGCATGGACGACCTCCGCCAGTTCACGGGCCGGCATGTCGGGCAGGTCGGCGCCGAGCAGCAGCACCTCCCATGCACCGTTCGCCAGCGTATCGAGCGCCGCCGCGCCGGACGACACGCAGCGGACCGTATAGCCAAGCACGTCGAGCTGTTCGCGGAAGATCGAGCCGTTGACCGACGTATCGTCGGCAACCAGCACCCTCAGCCCGCGCGCATCGGATGCCGGCACCGCCGGCACCGCCCGCCGGCCGGCATCCGCAGCGCCAC
Source organism: Burkholderia sp. CpTa8-5 (assembly GCF_017815045.1). Lineage (NCBI taxonomy): Bacteria > Pseudomonadati > Pseudomonadota > Betaproteobacteria > Burkholderiales > Burkholderiaceae > Burkholderia > Burkholderia sp. CpTa8-5. Next base: position 4,231 of record NZ_JAGIQD010000002.1, on the reverse strand, counting down.
GCGTCCCGCGCCGCGATTCCGCCGTCGCGACCCGCGCCTGCCCGATCGCCGTGCGCAGCCCGCTCAGCGAATAGCTCGACACGCGAATCGTGCGGCCCGCAACGTCCGGCTGCAGCGGGCCGTCCGGGGTGGCCAGCACGATCGGCGTACCCCCTCCGAGGCTGTCGAGCTCGTCGCGCCGCCATCGATCGGAATCGCCGAAGAGCACGATCGCGTGAGCACGCGCGAGGCACCCGGCGGCCATTCCGATCGGACTCGGATGCATCGCGACATCGAAACCCCATGCGCGCAGATGGGGAAACGCGAACGTGCGCCACGCATCCTCCGGCGACACGACGATCAGCGTCTGCCCGGCGCCCGCGCCGACCGGACATTTCGGCGCAATGGCCATGCGCAACGGCAGGCGAACGGTAAACAGGCTGCCGACGCGCGGTGCGCTGTCGACCGAAATCGTCCCGCCCATCGCCGCGACCAGCCGATCGCACAGCGCGAGCCCGAGCCCCGTGCCGCCGTAGCGCCGCGTGATCGACGCGTCGACCTGCGAAAACGGCTTGAACAGCCTCGCCTGCTGCGCGGGATCGATCCCGATGCCCGTATCCTCGATGCCGATCGCGAGCTCAGGCGCGCCGCGCGCGTTGCGTCCCACCGCCACGCGCGCGACGACGCGCCCTTCGCTCGTGAACTTGATCGCGTTGCTCAACAGGTTGCCGACCACCTGCGCGAGCCGCGTCGGATCGCCGCGCATGCGCTGCGCGTCGCTCGCATCGATATCGGCAAACAGCGGTAACCCTTTCGCCTTCGCCACGGACGCGAACGCGGTCAGTTGGCGCTCCATCACGGCGATCACGTCGAACTCGATCGACTCAACCGACATCGCACCGGCCTCGATCTTCGAGAAATCGAGGATATCGCTGACGATCGCGAGCAGGCCCTCGGCCGATGCGCGCAGCGTCTGTACGCGACTCTGCTGCGAGGCATCGAGCGCCGTGCGCTCGAGCAGCTCGAGGTTGCCGAGGATCACATTCAGCGGCGTGCGGATTTCATGGCTCGTCGCGGCGAGAAACGACGACTTGGCTGCATTCGCCGAATCGGCCGCGCGCACGGCTTCCTCGAGCTGATGCACGAGCCGGCGCTGGGCGGACGTATCGGCGAAGGCCGCGATCATCACGTCCTCGCCCTGGTAACGGGCGCCGTGCGCGATAACCTCAAGATGCAGCGACGCGGCGCCGAATGCGTCGAGCACGAGTTCGGTCATCATCGTCCGCCCGGCCCCGCCGTCAGCGATGAACACCTCGTATTGCGCGAGGACCTGCGCGGTCAGCGCCTGCGGATCGCCGCCATACGGTACGAGCATCTGCGTCAGCACGTCGCTCGCCAGAATCACGCGGCGATCGGCCAGCGACACGAGCCCGATGCCGACCGGCGCCATCCCGATCACGCTGCGGCACAGATCCTCGCTGTCGAACACGCGGGCCGAGCGCGCGTAGACGGGCACGAGCACGCGCCGGTAGAAACGCATCAACAGCAGCCACATCACCGCGATCGCAAGCAGCGACGTCGCGACGAGCGCACCGGCCTGCACGCCGATCGCGGCCGCGACATCGGCCCACGACAACGCATAGGCAATTGTCCAGCCGGTCGCGCCGAGCGGACCGCGGAACACGATCGTGCCGTCGCGGAACATCGCCTCGGCGGGCGCCGCGAGCCCGTGCGCGACGTCCAGCTCGAGCAGACGCGCATCGAGCGCCTGCGTGCGCTCGACGGCGGGATCGACCGTGATGAGCCGGTTGTCGGCGGCCGTGATGAAGAACACGCCGGTCGCATGACGATCCTGCAGCCACGACAGCAGATACTCGGGCGCATACTCGGTCACGAGCACCGCGAACGGCCGGCCGTCGGCACGCGCCTCCGCGGCGATCCGGATGCGGGCCTGCCCAGTCACCGGGTTGACGTACGGCGGCAGCCAGTGCACGTGCGGCCGACCGTCCGCACCGAGTTCGGGCGTGTGTGTGAAGTCGATGCGCAATGCGTCGAGCACGTGCGCGCGCGCATCGGCGGTAGCCAGCGCCGGATTGTCGCGCGACAGATGCGGCACGAGACCGAACAGTCCCGTGCGGGTGCTGTAGTGGTACCCCTCCAACGTGCGCCCGCGATTGAGCGAACTCGCCGCGCAGATGCGCGACAGCATGAACGACAGCGCGAGATAGCGCGCCACCTCGTCGCGCTGCGCCGTCTGGCCCGGTACACCGACCACCAGCGACGGATACGGCTTGATCGCGAGCTGCTCGCCGTTGGCGAAGAATCCGTCCACGACGTCGGCCGGTGCGGGGTCCAGCTCGCGCCATATCAGCTGCGTATTCGCGACGCCGTTGCGGAACGACGTCTCGCTCACCTGAATCTCGTCGACGGTTTCCTCGACGCCGTTCAGGAAATTGCGCCGCTCGCCGTCCAGGTAGCCGTAGACGATCGAAACGATCCCGAGCCCGCAGGCGACGAGGATCAGGATCGTCACGACAATGGCGCCGCCGAACATCGAAATGCTCTGATAGCGGCGAATGGACTGAAGCGTGCTGTACGGCATGGCCTGGCGCGACGACGCGTCGGGTTCCGCGGTCGAGCGGATGCTCGGCCCGAACGGACGTCACGATGGAATGAAAGGGATGGAATTGTCCCGATCATGCCAAACGACTCGGGGGAAATCAGTCGATGCAGGCCGTTTTAGTACTCGTCTGAATAATTTGAATAATTGTTTTGAACTTGACCGAGTCTTTGATGCGACATTTCGTGTGATCCGGGCCGCTGCGTCACGCAGGGGAACGGCAACGCGCGGTGTACGCGTAAACGAAATGCCGCCGGCAAGCCGGCGGCAAAAGATGCGGACACGCATCGCGGGTCGCACCTGAGGCACTCGATGGGACGCGTGCAGGTCATTCGCGAATGACTGCCCCGCGCGACGCTGCTGCGCCGGACGTTTCCGCTCAGTTCTGCGTGAGCGGATTCAGCGTCGTGCACAGGAAGCCCGTGCAGTTCTTCGGCGTGAAATAGAACGACGCCATCGCCGGCACGGGCGAACCGAGCGCGAGGTCGCTCAGGTAGGCCGAGCCCTGCGCACCGAACGTGTTCGACTGCTGGACGAAGCTCGCGCCGGTCGACTGGATCGCGGCCGACTGGTACGTGAAGGTCGGCGATTGCGTCTGGTCCTTCACGTAGATCCACGAGATCGCCGTGCCGAACGCCATCGCGCCCTTCGCACGATAACCCTTCGCGCCTTCGCTGTTGGCCTGCGCGATGAAGTCGTTCACGGTCGACGTCGGCGCCAGCGCGTCGTACGTATAGGTCGCGTTCGACGCGTTGTTCTTCATGTATACGTTCGCCTGCGCGGCCCCGACCATCAGCGGGCCGACGAACCAGTAGCCCGACTGGCCCTGGCCGTTCGCCTGCGTGAGGAACGCGTTCGCATCGGCCGGCAGGCCGGTCGTCGTGTACGTGTACGTGGCCGACGAGCCGCCGTCCTTGCGATAGAGATCGCCGTACGTGAGCGGTCCTTCGTACCGGTAGCCGCTCGCCCCTTGCGCGTTTGCCGCGTTGACGAAGGACGTCATGTCGGACGACGCCGTTTGCAACTGGTACGTATACGTCTGAGCGGTGCCGTCGTTCACGAAGATCGACTGCGTGCCACCGTTGGCCGCGCTGTAGAAGTAGTCGCCCAGATAGCGGTAGCCCTTCGCGCCTTCGCTGTTGACCAGCGTCAGGAAGCCCGCCTGGTCGGCCGCAACAGGCTGCGCCTCGTAGCGCCACGTCAGTGTGCTGCCGCCGGAACCACCCGAACCGCCGCTGCCGCCGGAACCCGTTCCGCCCGAACCCGTGCCGCCTGTCCCGCCGCTGCCGCCGTTGTTGCTCGTGCCCGATCCGCCTGACGAAGCCGGCGAGGAATTGTCGTCGCCACCGCAAGCGGTGAGCGCGAGGCAGGTCAATGCGATCAGTGCAACGGCTTTCATCGGGATCACCTTCCAAACGAACGGGACGAACGAAGCCCGTACGCGCGAATCACGCCGCGCGCACCGACCATCAAGAATCAGAAATCAGGAGTCGGCCGGCGGCCCCCGCCGGCCCGGCGACGTCAATTGACCTGCAGTTGCCCACCGCGGCCCAGTCCGCCCTTGACGTCCTGCGCCTTGTAGCTGCGCAGCGCGACGACCATCTTGTTGTACGCGTCGATGAACGCGACGAC